>JAEELB010000271.1 GCA_016288705.1 Lachnospiraceae bacterium
AGGCTTTCGAAATATCCATCCCTCTGAAGCGGAGTGGCCGGAAATGACAGGAAGTCGCAGTATAAACACTTTCTCACGCAAAACGGGACATGGATATAAACGGATAAAGGCTTTCTGTCCTCAGTCATCATCCAGTTTCAGCACGCTCATAAATGCGCTCTGAGGCACGGTGACGGTCCCGATCTGGCGCATCCTCTTCTTTCCCTCCTTCTGCTTTTCCAGGAGTTTCTTCTTTCTGGTCACGTCCCCGCCGTAACACTTGGCGAGCACGTCCTTTCTCAGGGCTTTTACGGTCTCACGGGCGATTATCCTGCCCCCCGCCGCAGCCTGAATGGGTATCTCAAACAGATGCCTCGGGATCTCTCCCTTCAGCTTCTCGCACATCTTTCTTCCCCGCTCATAGGCCGAACCCTCGAACACGATGAAGGACAGAGCGTCCACCTGTTCCCGGTTTATGAGGATATCCAGCTTCACCATTTTGGATCTCATGTATCCCTTGAGTTCATACTCAAAGGAGGCGTAGCCCCTTGATCTTGATTTGAGAGCATCGAAGAAATCGTAAATTATCTCGTTCAGGGGAAGGTCATACTTGAGCAGGGCTCTGCCCCCCGGGAGATAGTCGGTTGAGTTGTACACTCCCCTTCTCTCCTGGCAGAGCTGCATGATGGCGCCGATATATTCGGAGGTGACCATTATCTCCGCCGCCACGATGGGTTCCTCTATATGATCGATGGATGTGGGATCGGGAAGGTTTGAGGGATTCGTGAGTTCCATCATGCTCCCGTCGGTGAGGTATATATGATACACGACCCCGGGGGCGGTGGTCACAAGGTCAAGGTCATACTCCCTCTCAAGCCTCTCCTGAACTATGTCCAGATGGAGGAGTCCCAGGAATCCGCACCTGAAGCCAAAGCCAAGGGCAGCGCTTGTCTCGGGTTCAAAAGTAAGGGAAGCGTCGTTTAACTTCAGTTTAAACAGAGCGTCCTTAAGATCCGGATATTTGGCCGTATCAGCGGGATAAAGGCCGCTGTACACCATGGGAGTCACCTTCCTGTAGCCGGGAAGCGCCTCCGCGCAGGGAGTCCTGTCGTCGGTCACCGTGTCTCCCACGGCAGTTTCCGACAGTTCCTTTATCTGGGCGGTAAAATATCCCACCATGCCCGTTTCAAGGCTTTCGG
This sequence comes from Lachnospiraceae bacterium, assembly GCA_016288705.1. Taxonomy (GTDB): domain Bacteria; phylum Bacillota; class Clostridia; order Lachnospirales; family Lachnospiraceae; genus JAEELB01. Next base: position 1,179 of record JAEELB010000271.1, read on the forward strand.
AGGGGATAAAGGTTCCGGGACCGAAATACCCCACTTCCGTCACCTCATAGGAGTTCCCGGTGGCCATGAAACGTATCTTCATGCCTTTTTTGAGAGTTCCGTCCATGACCCTTATGAACACGATCACGCCCTTGTATGAATCATAAAGGGAATCGAAAATAAGGGCCTTGAGGGGAGCTGCGGGATCTCCCGAGGGCGGTGGCAGCTTCTCTACTATGGCTTCAAGCACAGCCTCCACATTCTCGCCGGTCTTCGCGGAAATACATGGGGCGTCCTCCGCTTCGATGCCGATCACATCCTCTATTTCCTTTTTCACCTCATCGGGTCTTGCGCTCACCAGGTCGATCTTGTTTATCACGGGAAAGACTTCCAGATCGTGATCTATAGCCATGTATACGTTGGCGAGGGTCTGGGCCTGGATACCCTGGGTGGCGTCCACTATGAGCACCGCACCGTCGCAGGCCGCAAGGGCTCTCGACACCTCATAGCCGAAATCTACATGACCGGGAGTGTCGATCATGTTGAAGATATATTCATTCCCGTCCTTTGCCTTGTATATGGTCCTGACGGTCTGAGCCTTGATGGTGATGCCCCTCTCCCGCTCCAGATCCATATTATCCAGCACCTGGTCCTGCATCTCACGCTCTGTAAGAAGTCCTGTCTTCTCGATTATCCTGTCGGCAAGCGTGGATTTTCCGTGGTCGATATGAGCCACTATGCAAAAATTTCTAACGAGCTTCAGATCCATGTATTCGCTCCTGATCAATCACCTGTCCGGTTACTGTGCAAAAAGGAAAAGGCTTTACGGCAAACCGCAAAGCCCTGAACCATCGCTGTTGAGCACAAAAAAACTGAGAGAAATTTCCGGATCCTTTCCCACAATAAAGAGGCGCAGTCGAAGATCCGATCCTGTCGTCAGAGTTTAAACCGGCAGACCCTCAGGCCTGCAATGCATTAACAGCCTTCGCTACCTTGGAAACCTTCCTGGAGACATTGTTCTTTTTATACACGCCATGGCTTCCGGCCTTCTCTATCTTCTTAACGGCCTCCTTGTAAGCTTCCTGCGCAGCGTCCTTGTCTCCGAGCTCTATGGCCTCCCTGACACGCCTGATGGCGGTCTTCACGGCGCTCTTCTCCATCTTGTTCTTGAGGGCGCGCTTGCGGCTGGTTATTATCCTCTTCTTCGCTGATTTAATGTTTGCCATTGTATCCGTTTCTCCTTTATTTCATCACAATATGCAGACCCAAGTCCGCAGACGAATGACATTATATTATCATAAGATATGATTTGTCAACATTTTTCTTTCATTCAGCCGCTCTTCAATTCCTTCCACAGCTCGTTGTACATTCTTGAGGTCTCCTCATCATAGCGGGTGCAGACCTCACAGTTTTCGAAGACCGAATCGGGGGGCACCAGAGCCTTATCGTTCTTCATTTCCTCGGGAAGCGAGCTGACTACCGCATCATTGGGAGTAGAATAATAAATGAATTCGAAGTTGGCTTTAGCCACATCCTCCCTACATAAGAAGTCCAGGAACTGACGGGCCGCGTCCATATCCTTGCAGTTTTTCGTGACACACCAGGAGTCGATCCAGATATTGGAGCCTTCCTTAGGCACCACATATTCCAGGTTCTCATTGTACTCGTGCCCGAGATAGGCTTCCCCGGAGTAGACCACCGCCATGGCGGCGTTCCCCGCCACAACTTCGTCCCTGGCTTCATCCACGAGATAGGCCTGCACATCCGGCTTCTGGGCAATCAAAAGCTTCTGGGCTTCATTTATCTCATTTTCATCAGTGGTATTCAGGGAATATCCGAGATATTTAAGGGCCACCATATATGTATCCCTTATACTGTTCTGCATGATGATATCCCCTGCGTAGGAATGGTCGAAGAGGACGCTCCAGCTGTCCACAGGCTCCTTCACCACCGAGGTGTCGTAAAGGATCCCTATGGTCCCCCAGAAATAAGGGAGTGTGTAACGGTGGTCGGGATCAAATGCCTTTGATATATCAAAGTATCTTTTGCCGATATTGTCCAGATTTTCGAAGCTGTCAAAGGGGATCTCCACTACCTCCCCTTCTCTTATCAGCCGTCCGAGCATATAGTCACAGGTGCATAGAAGATCGTAATTCACAGCCCCGGACTTGTACTTTGTGTACATATCTTCCGGTGTGAGGGCCTCCTCATATCTGATCTTTATCCCGGTCTCTTCGGTAAACTTTTCGATCATTTCCGGATCCAGGTACTCGCTGTAATTGAATACAGTCAGACTCTTTCCGGTCTGGCTGCCGCTGCCCGCCTTACCCCCGCATCCGGCGGCGGTCATTGCCAGGACCAAAGCCATGGCGGCGCATATGGTTCTTCTGATCACATATCTCATCTCCAAATATCCCTGCCTTTCTTTAACTTACAAAGTGTATCCCGCACTCGCGTATCAGTACGCCCGTCCTTCGCCGGTCTCGCCTCCCTTTTTCCTGGTGGCTACGTTCACGGCGAGGAGGAGTATCAGCACCGCCATGAATATTACCGTGGACAGCGCATACAGTTCCGGTTTGATCCCCTTTCTGATCTCACCGTATATCATGGTAGACAGTGTATTCACTCCTGCCCCTTTTGTAAAGTAGGTTATGGCAAAATCATCCATGGACATTGTAAGCGACATAAAAAATCCCGAGATGATGCCGCTGTAGAGCTGCGGCATTACCATCCTGAGGAAGGCGTAGGGCTGCGTTGCGCCCAGATCCAGAGCGGATTCATAAGGCGTCCAGTCCACTGCCTCGACTCTCGGCATCAGAGCCAGTATCACGTAGGGTATGCAGAAGACCGTATGCGCGATCAGCACGCTTGAAAATGAAAGTTCCATGAACCTCATAAAGAAAAGCATCATAGAGATACCCGTGACTATATCCGCGTCCAGCAGCGGTATGTTCACAAGCGTCATCATGACCGATCTTCCGGACCTTCTCAGCATGCATATTCCGAATGACGCGGGGAATCCGATGAGGACAGCCAGGAGGGACGCAAAAAAGGCTAATGCCAGCGTGGTCACAAGGGCATCCGTGATATGGGGCGAAGTGAACATCCTCTCGTACCACTTTAATGTGAAACCGCCCCACACGACCCTGGACCTGGAATCGTTAAAGGACAGCACCATGAGGACCGCTATGGGGCTGTAAAGGAACAGGAATATCAGGAGGAGATAAAACCTGGTGATAAAATTGACCGCCCTGTCTCTCATATATCCCTGCTCCCCTCTTCCTTCCCGCTTCTGCCCACAGTAACGGGCAGAGTGATGAGCATAAATATCATGAGAGAGATAGAGAGGCCGGAGCCCAGATTCATCTCACTGCTCCTCATGAATTCCTGTTCTATGATGTTTCCTATGAGCTGGGTCTTTCCTCCGCCGAGGATATCCGCCACCGCAAATGAGGTCATGGACGGGACAAAGACCATGGTAATGCCGCTGAAAAGCCCCGGAAGGGACAGGGGAAAGATGACCCTTGTGAACACTCCCAGAGTACCGGCCCCAAGATCCCGGGCAGCTTCCGTGATATCCTTTTCAATGGCCGAGACCGCTGTGTAGATGGGGAGCATCATATAGGGAAAATAATCATATGTCACGCCTATGATGACAGCGAGCCAGGTGTTGGCGATGAAAACCTTCGGCAGGCCCAGTATGGTGAGAAAATGATTCAGGATCCCGTTGTCGGACAATATCATCTGCCAGGCAAGGATCCTCAGGATAAAATTCATCCACATGGGGAGGATCAGAAAAATCAGGATAAAGGCCGAGGACGAGAGGTTGAGCCTTCTGATGGCCATCACCATGGGGTAAGCCAGGAGCACGCACAAAAGGGTGCAGATAAAGGCCACAAGCAATGACACGAGAAAAGCCTGTCCGTTGATCCGATTGCCCATTGCCAGCACATTATCAAGAGTCAGGCCCCCATCAGGATCGGTGAACGCATACCTGGTGATGACTGCAAGAGGGATCAGCGTGAATCCCACAGACCAGAGGATAAAGGGGAAGGAAAGCCCCCATCCCTTTTTTTCAGATGTCAAGCTTTACTGCCTCCTCATCTTCGGATTCGGGGATATTCATGATCTGTATGTCAAACGGATCCACCGAGATGCTCACCCCGGAGCCGGGTTCCGATCTTCTGGTGGAATGAACTATCCACTCGAAATCGCCGGTCATGATGCACATCTCATAATGCACGCCTTTAAAGATCACATCTGTGACCTCGCCGTTCAACGCTCCTTCCCTTTCGGGAGCAAGCACGATATCCTCGGGCCGGATCACCACATCCACGGGACGGTTTTCCCCGAAACCGGTGTCCACACATTCAAATTCGATCCCGAGTATATTGACCAGCCTGTCTCTTACCATTGTGGATCTGATTATGTTGCTGTCGCCGATGAAGTCAGCCACGAAAGCGTTTTCCGGCTCATCGTATATCTTCTGCGGACTGCCCTCCTGCTGTATATACCCCTGGTTCATCACCACCACGTTGTCGGACATGGTGAGAGCCTCTTCCTGATCGTGAGTGACGTAAATAAATGTGATCCCCAGCTCATTCTTCATCCGGATGAGTTCATACTGCATCTCCTGCCTGAGCTTCAGATCCAGAGCCCCGAGAGGTTCGTCCAGAAGCAGCACCTCGGGCTCGTTCACTATGGCCCTGGCGATGGCGACTCTCTGCTGCTGTCCTCCGGAAAGGGATTTGGGCATACGTTTTTCAAACCCCTCCAGATTTACAAGTTTCAGGGCATAATCGATCTTCTCTCTGATATATTCGCGGGATTTCTTTCGGATCCTCAGACCAAAAGCCACGTTCTCCTCCACTGTCATGTGGGGGAAAAGCGCATATTTTTGAAATACGGTATTGATCGGGCGTTTATTTGCGGGAACCCCTGTGATATCCTCACCCTGAAATATCACCCTGCCGCTGTCAGGCCGTTCGAATCCGCCAATGATGCGGAGCGTCGTGGTCTTCCCGCAGCCCGAGGGTCCCAAAAGAGTGACAAACTCGTTTTTGCAGATAGTCAGATCAAGGTCATCCAGCACAAGACTGTTTCCGAAGCTTTTGGAAACGTGCTCAAGGTGTATGAGCACAGGCCTGTCGCTCACCTTTTCTTTTTCCCGGATGCGGGTATTGACATAAGATCGCGGTACCAGCTGAGAGCGTCGGTATAAGCGGTATAGATCGCGTTCTCGTCAAGACTTTCCACAACCATGATCCTGGATATCTCTTCCCAATATGCGTTCTCATAATTGAGCACAAAGGTAAGGACTCCCGCATATTCCCCTTCATTGTTGAGAAGGGCGTTCTCAATGGGCTTCGTGACCTTCACCATCTTGAGGGCCTCATCCATGGGCTTGTCAAGTATGGCATCCAGAACGGAGAACAGACCCACCAGGAACAGTTCGGAGGAAAGTCCCTTCATATCGAAGACAGCGCTTATATTCTCCGCAAACTTCGCCCTGAGCAGGGAAACCCTTGTGATCTCATTGGGCCTGTCGGCGCACAGTTCCTTTGTGACAGCGGTATTGATCCACTTCTTAAGTTCCCTCTGCCCCAGCATGGCCGCGGCATGCCGCACGGAGGAGATTCCGGAATTCACCGTCATGCGGTTCACCATCTCCAAAAGCGAGACCACGAGAGCGGGGTCCCGCCCGATGACGTCGGCGGCGGTAGTCAGGTCGAAATCGGGAGCGTTCACCACATTCAGGAGTTCGATGTAATTCACCTTGAGAGGCGCCACATCTTCATTCTTCAGGCGGGAAGGCATCCGGAAGAAGGGGCCTTCATAAAGGGAATAACCGCCTCCCTCGGAAAGCATGTCAAAGTCCTCCTGGCTTTCCACGTTCACCGCGCAAAGCCTGATATTGGGATACATCCGCCCGAAGAAGATCTTCGCGTACTTTATCTCGATCTTTTTGTGATCAAGGAGGATGTAATCAAGCTGAGCCAGTATCTCTTTATAATGATCGAATTCGCTTATGGGGAGCTTTCTCATGGCCATCTTGTAACCGTCAGTCCTGAGTTCCGCAATGCGTTTTACATAGGAATCATCGGGGGTGATGGAATTGTCCATGAGGAGCACTATCCTGTCGTGAGGTGCCGTGCACTGTGAGGAAATATCGGTAAAAATGGTTATGTCATTTACGCTCACAAATATCTCCGCATCCGGAGTGAGCGTGTCGATTCCTATATTCTCGATGATATCCAGTCCGGTGATATAGCCCGAGTTGTTAAATCTGCCTGAGCCGTACAGGAAAGGATTCAAAAGGGGATTCTCCTTTTGGGCAAAAATAGAATAAGCGTGAACCTTCATTTCACCGTCAAAAAGCGGTACCAAAGTAGCAAGCATAACGAATCTCCTCTCTGTATAAGAAGCATGCGGGAAGGATACAGCCTGTTCTCGCCGGCAGTACTCATCCCCATTGCCCCATATGTCCCATTAATACACCATTATAGCACATTATCCGAAAAACAACACCCTGTTTGACAAAAATCACTTGCCCTTCCCGAAGAAGCTGTCCAGAGTGCCCAGGAGTTTTTCCCTGTCCACGGGCTTCAGCATATAACCCTGGGGATGTAGAGACAGCACCTCCTGTATCTTTTCCCTGTCCTTTACTCCTGTCAAAAAGATGACCGGGATCTTCCCGGTATCGGCGTTGGCCCTGAGCTTCTTCAGCACCTCCGGTCCTGTCTCCTCCGGCATCTGGTAATCCAAAAGGATCAGATCCACTCTGGCCTTCGTAAGATATTTGTAAGCGGCGGTGGCGCTTACGGTGGTGGCCACCTCATAGGTGTCCGCCAGATACTTCTTCACCACTCTCAGCATCATGGGGTCGTCGTCTATCACCAGTATGCATTTTCTGCGGTCCGCATCGTCGGTGACAGCAGCCACTGCGGCGCTGTTCCTCGTCTCGTCCTGCTGTTTTTTGAGATAGGCCTTTTCTTCCACAAGGGATTTGATCTGTTTTTCTATATCGTCATAGTGGAACGGCTTCACGATCTCTATATCCGCCATGCCGGAAGTCTGTCTCTGGAAATTGTTGCACCCCACGTCCGAACCAAGAATGGCGAAGGCTATATTGTTCTTCGCGATGAACCGCTTGAGCATGGAAAGACTCTTGACTTCATCAACCGGATCATCGGCAACCGCAAGGAGCATCACCTGGGGAGAAAGCACGGCCAGATGGTTGGATATGTCGTCATACCTCGCGGAGCAGGACAGCATCAGAAAATCCTCGCCGAAGCGGTTGAACAGATCCATGGTCACCGCGTTGTTGCTGTTGATGATCAGCAGTTTAAGTTCACTCATCGTGCAATCCTCCAAATTCGTTTATTATGTCCGTACAGGCTTCAACGTCGATATTTCCGATGGCTTCCAGAAGAGCCTTCACCTTTTCCTTTTTGCTGTCCGGGAAGCGGTAGCCTTTAAGCTTTTCTCCCGTCTCATCCATCATATCCATATCAAGATTTTCGCACGCTTCGGATAATTGTGCAAACAGTTCTTTCAGGACGTCCCCGTTGATCTCCTCAAGAGAAGCTTCATCGGCTTCCTCCGCATCGGGGAAATACTCCGAAAGAGAGTCGAGAAGTTCTCTGTAACTGCGGATAAGCCCATCGTATTCCGCTCTGATGTAGTCCATATCCCGGGCGTTCCCGGCCTTTTCCATCGTTTCAGCCCTGTCCCCCAGTTCAAAGGCGCCTATCTGTCTCGAAGCGCTCTTCAGGGTATGGACCCTCCTTGTAAGATCATCCCAGTCTTCACTCTCATACGCGGCCTGAAGACCGTCAAGGGACTTTCCGCCGCCCCTGTAGTACTCTTCCACTATCCTATCAAGCAGTTCCGTGGAGCCAAGGGCGCCGGCCGCCCTTTTGCAGTCAAGGCAGGAATACTTTCCATCCCCCTCCGGAGCATCCGATCCTGGCTGCACAGACTCTTTGTCGGCTTCCTTTATTTTATCTTCAGGCAGCCAGCGCTTTAATTTCGTGACAAGCTCCCTGATATCGACGGGTTTTGCGATGAGATCGTTCATCCCTTCCTTGATGAACATCTCCCTCGCCCCTTCCATGACATTCGCGGTAAGAGCGATTATGGGAGTGTCCTTGGCGTTGGGCACCATCTGTCTCAGGATGTGGGTAGCCTCTACTCCGTCGATCCCGGGCATCATATGATCCATGAGGATAATGTCAAACTGCTCCTGCATCGCGGCTTCGACCGCCTCTTTTCCTCCCGGGGCGCCTTTGCACTGCACTTCCAGAGGCTTCAGGAGGCCCTCTGCTATGGTGATATTGATGTCATTGTCATCCACTATCAGGATCTTCGCATCCGGGGCGATATAATCGATCCTGAAAGCCTCCGCCTTGTCAAGTCCCATTTCGAAGATGGTCTTGTTGTTCAGGAGCATCACCATGGAAAGAGTGGTCATGGGATTTCTCATGATCCTGACGTTAGGTTTGTCACAGGTGAAGCCGGAATTGATATCCAGCAGCACCACGCCGGTCAGTTCATTCCGGTACCGGTCAAGAAATTCCTCCATTTCATGAGTATACATGTATTCCTCGAAAAAGAGAATATCCCTCTTCCCGGTGGGACGGTATTCATGAAGCGAATTGATCCTGTCCCCCTCTATCCCGAATGCGATCATCTCATCGGTGAAGCGGTCCACCATGCCGTTCTTTTCGTTCAGGCAGAATCCGTGTATCCGGTCGGGCTCCTCCACCACCAGATCCCTTGCGGGGTCAGCGACCTTCTGCGGGATGGAAAAATAAAAATCAGATCCCTTTCCGTATTCGCTCTCCACGCCTATAGTCCCGCCCATGGCTTCGCAAAGGCTTTTGGAAATGGCCAGGCCCAGTCCGGTGCCCTCCACATTCCTGTTTCTCTTTGAATCAACCTGCTGGAAGCTGACGAAGAGTTTCTCCAGGTCATTTTCTTTTATTCCGGAACCCGTATCCCTTACATGATAGGTCAGGAGCACATTTTCATCATCGGTTTGTTCACAGGTCAGGCTCACGTGCACAAAACCCCGGGTGGTAAACTTCACCGCGTTGTTGCAGATGTTCACGAGTATCTGCCTGATCCGCATGGCATCCCCCGTAAGCTTGTGGGGAAGCCTCGGGTCGATGATCATAAAGAGCTTTATGTCCTTATTTCCTATCCTGGTGGCGATTATATTTGCGATATCATTTATCTCGGACAGGGGTTCGTAATCCTCGGGCACGATCTCCATCTTCCCGGCTTCTATCTTGGAGTAATCAAGTATGTCGTTTATGATGTTCAGCAGATTCCTTCCGGAACGCTGTATCTGGGTCAGGCACTCCACCACCTGCGGAGGCACGTCTTCCCTCAGCGCTATCTCCGCCATCCCTATGACGGCGTTCATGGGGGTCCTGATCTCGTGGGACATATTGGCCAGAAAGTCGGATTTCATCTGGCCCGCCCGCTCCAACTCTTCGTTGGCCTCAGCCATGAGTTTTACATGCTCCGCGGAATCGGTAGTGTCATGCAGGGTATAAATGGTGGCCACCAGCCTTCTGTTCTTTCTGAATTCATTTTTCTTGGACCGGAAATAATACCTCCTTGTCCCCTTATTGTAGACAAGGACGTCCATCCCTTCTATATCCTCCGTCTGCGAAAGCCAGTTTTCGGTATTTTCGATATTGGCAAAGCTTTTAAGGATATCCTCCGACAGAGTCTTTTTCAACAGATCGTTCATGTAGACAAGATCATTCCGGTCGTCATACACGAGGAAGCCGTCGCTCATTTCATTTGCAAAGCTGGTAGTGGCAAAATCCCGCAGTTTCTGATAGGAGTAATAATTTGCAAGATAAAACACAATGGCGCAGATGATGTTCATAAGGAGGGTGCCCAGCCAGACCGGCCATTTGCCGCTGTAGGAAAAGACGGTAAAGCCGAGCATCAGGGTCTGGAGTATGATCAGAATGATATATTTTACGCTGTAGATGTCGGCGGTCACTCGTTTGCACCTGATCATGAAGGCCAGTATGATAGCCGAATTCACAATGGCCAGAAGCCGGAAAAACGAGAAGCTCTGAAGGTAAAACACTCCCCTGGTGCCCTCGGCGATCCACCAGTTTCTTCCGAAGAGGATGTGCTTCGAAAATGAAAGCATCCTGGTGCCGAACAGGTTCCCGAGTATGAGCACGGACTGATACAGGGATATGAAGGCCACCGGAATGCACATGAGTTTGGAGCGCGAGTAAACCCCCATGGAAACCACTGTCGAAATGGCGGAAAGAAAGATCCAGGAATATATGAAATAAAACAATATCAATAGGATCCTTACGAATCTGATATTCTCGGATTCAAGCAGGAAAAAGCACACCACATCCTCGCAGATCAAAAGGATGGTGGTGACGATGAATCCGTAGTTCACACGTTTGACCTGAAGGCTCAGGAACACAAAGATGATCTCTACTAACGCAAAGAACGATAAAAGGATCTGCAAAAACATGGACTATCTCCGCCCGGCCCGAAACAAGTCCGGAAAATGCCGCATACCTGTCATTTTCTGACTTTGTTCAGGATATCCTGATCAAATTCATTTCCAAAGGAGTCGTATATGGAAGAGGTGGCTGCTTTGAATTCTTCAATATCCGGATAGGTGACGTTCATCCCTTCCTCTTTAAGCTTTTCTATCAGTTCCTCCGTCTGGCTTCTGATGAGCTCCCGGTCTTTTTTCTGGGCGTTGAGGGCAGCTTTCTCAAGCACTGCCTTGTCTTCGTCGGAAAGGCTCTCCCAGACATCCAGCCTGATCACAAAAGGCATGACATCATAACTGTGATTGGTAATGGCAAGATTTTTCTGAACTTCATAGAGCTTGTTGTTGTAGATCACAGGCACGGGATTCTCCTGTGCGTCAAACTCTCCGGATTTCAAAGCGTCGTAAAGCTTTGTGAACTCAAGGACTCTCGGCTCTGCTCTGAGAAGGAGCATCGTCTCCATAACTATCTGATTCTCCGGGGTCCTTATGACAAGTCCATTCATATCTTCAACCGATTCCACGGGGCCCACTTTTTCGGATGTGGTCACGCACCTGAAGCCGTTGTCATAGTGTCCGAGTACGTGGATATTGCAGTCCGCGAACTCTTTTTCGGCTTCCAGTTCCACCTCGCCGTCCACAAACTCCCAGGCGCTGTCAAAATCCTCAAAAAGAAAAGGGAACGCCGAGACGCCCACATTTTTGGCATAACTGGAGAAGTTTCCGGCGCTGGACGCAGTGATGTCCACGTTCCCGTTGACCACCCCGCTGATAAGATCAGCATCGGAGCCAAGCTCTCCGTCAGGGTGGATCTCTATGGTGATCCTTCCATCCGTGCCCTTTTCGACTTCTTCTTTGAAAAGCTTGGTAGCCACAACCCTGGGATCGGATTCATTGGTGGAAAAGCCCGCTTTAAGCACCAGACCATCCGAACCGGCAGATTTCTGTCCGCAACCGGAAGCAATGACACAAAGCGCGCCTGCAGCAAGCACGATACCTGCCCTTCTGAAAAATGCGGCCATCGGAACCTCCTTTCTCTGACCGGGCGAACGAAAACCGCCCAAAAACTGTCGCTAACGCCTCATATTTTATCATAACGGCATATCACGGTCAACATTCTTAATCATGCCGGATCCAGGCTGACGGTCATATAAAAAAGCAGAGGATATGTCCGAAAATCATATCCTCTGCTCCGATTGGGGTCTACGGGGCTCGAACCCATGACCTCCCGCACGTCAAGCGGACGCTCATCCCAGCTGAGCTAAGACCCCGTACAAAGCGACATTATATAACGTCGCTCAGTAAAAATCAAGTCATTCCGGTTTTTGATAGAAGAAAGAGCCTCTCCTTACAAAACCTATCTCCTTGTAGGTGATGATCTGTTCCGTGCTGCCTATGAACAGGAACCCGCCGGGAGCAAGTGAAGCGCAGAACTTTTTAAATATCTCTTCCTTGGCCTCCTCGGTAAAGTAGATCAGCACATTCCTGCACACGATCATATGCTGCATGACAGGATATTTGTCCCTCAGCAGATTGTGTTCCTTGAATCTCACACGACTCTTGATATCCTCGGAGATCTGATACGACGTACCCACCTTTGTGAAATATTTGTTCTTCAATTCCGGAGGAACGCCCTTCACACTCTTATCATTGTACAGTCCCGTCTTTGCCTTGGCTATGACCTGCTTGTCTATATCAGTGGCGTCGATGTTGATCTCGTTCAGCGACAGGTGCTGCGAAAGGCACATCACCAGGGAATAGGGCTCATCGCCTGTGGAGCAGGCTGCGCTCCATATCTTAAGACGTCTCCCGAACCTCTTTATGAGTTCGGGGATGATTTCCTTATCCAGAGTGACCCACTGATCGGGATTCCTGTAGAATTCGGAAACGTTTATGGTCAGGTAATTCACAAACTCTTCGAAGAGTTTCGTGTCTGACTTTAAGGCGTTGACATAGGCGTCATAGCCCTTAATATTGTTCTTTGCGATGAGAGCGTCGATCCTGCGCTTCATCTGATTCTGCTTATAACTGCTGAGATCTATCTTCGTCAGATCATATACAGTCTTTTTGAACCACTCATAATCGTAAGCCATAACTGCCTCATTTTCCGGTCTGTATACAAAGCCGTATTCTTTCAGTCATCGGGGACCACGGACCGGTCCGCGATCCCCGCCGATCTTCCGGATCAGTTTTACTCTTCGGAGGGAGTCTCTTCAGCGGTCTCTTCAACCGCTTCCGCAGCGGGTTCCTCTGCGGTCTCTTCGGCGGTCTCTTCTACCGCTTCGGCAGCCGCCGCAGCCTCAGCCTCAGCCTTATCGGCTGCTATGGCTGCTTCGATATCCACTGTCTCCTCATCCTCGGATTCCTCAGGCTTTTCTTCGGGCTTTTCGTTCATAGCCTTG
>JAEELB010000272.1 GCA_016288705.1 Lachnospiraceae bacterium
CAGGAGAAGATAACCTGCTTCAACGGCGATCCGACTATGTTCATTGCGATGTTCAACCATCCCGATTATAAGTCGACTGATTTCTCCCACATGAGGACAGGAATAATGGCAGGGGCCGGATGCCCTCCCGAACTGATGAAGAGGGCAGCGGATCCCGATGAAATGAACATGACCGGGATAGTAAGTGTTTACGGGCAGACCGAGTCAGCCCCCGGCACCACCATGAGTTCCTGGGACGATCCTCTTGATGTTAGGACAGAGACTGTGGGATATCATTTTGCCCATGTCCAGTGCAAGATAGTCGATCCCGAAACGGGGGAGACCCTTGGGGATGACCAGAATGGAGAATTTCTCTCAAAGGGTTATAATACCATGAAGGGTTATTACAAGATGCCCGAGGAAACGAAACAGGCCATAGATCCTGACGGCTGGCTTCATACGGGAGACCTTGCCTGCCGCGACAAGAACGGAAATTTCAGGATCACGGGAAGACTGAAGGATATGATAATCCGCGGCGGCGAGAACATATATCCGAAGGAGATAGAGGAATTTATATATACCCATCCCGATGTGCAGGATGTCCAGGTGATAGGCGTTCCCGATGAAAAATACGGGGAGGAGGCCATGGCCTGCATTATCCTGAAGAAGGACAGGGAGGTATCCGAAGAGGATATGCGTTCCTTCATCGCAGCCTCCATTGCGGCCCACAAGGTGCCGAGGTACATAAGGTTCGTAGAGTCCTTCCCCATGAACGCGGCAGGAAAGATACTTAAATACAAGATGAGGGAAGAAGCAAAAGAGTGGATAGAAGGGAAATGAAAATGAGCGATTTTGAAACTGTCGACGGAAACCATGCTGCGGCGGATACTGCCTATGATTTTACAGAGATAGCGGCGATATATCCTATCACCCCGTCATCACCCATGGCAAACCTGACCGATCAGTGGGCGGCAAAGGGCAGGAAGAACATGTTCGACCAGCCGGTCAGGCTCATTGAGATGCAGTCCGAGGCGGGTGCTATAGGCGCGGTTCACGGCTCACTCCAGACCGGGGCGCTCACTACCACATATACCTCAAGCCAGGGACTCATGCTGATGATACCGACCCTTTACAGGATAGCGGGAGAGAGGCTTCCTGCAGTTCTTCATGTGGCGAGCCGGACCGTCGGGACTCATGCCATGAGTATCTTCGGGGATCACTCGGATGTGATGGCCTGCAGGCAGACAGGACTTGCTCTTCTCTCATCGGGCTCTGTGCAGGAAGCGGCTGATCTTGCAGCGGTCGCCCATCTTGCCGCGGTGAAGGGAAGGATACCCTTCATGCATTTCTTTGACGGCTTTCGCACTTCTCATGAGATCACGAGGATAAGAAGGCCTGACGTAAAAAAGCTCACAGCCCTTATGGATAAAACGGCGCTTGATGAATTCAGGGCTCATGCCCTAAACCCCGAGCATCCGAGGCTCAGGAATACGGTACAGAACGGGGATGTCTATTTCCAGATCAGGGAGGCGAACAATGCTTTCTATGATGCCCTTCCCGATATAGTCGATGACTATATGGAAAAGGTAGGGGAGGTGACGGGAAGGCGTTACCATCTCTTTGATTATTACGGGGATCCCGAGGCTACCGATGTGGTGATCGCCATGGGTTCTGTTTCCGGGACTATAAGGGAGACGGTTGACTATCTGAATGAGAATGCTTCTGACGGAAAAAAATACGGTTTCGTCCAGGTTCATCTTTACAGGCCCTTTAAGACTGAGGCTTTCCTTTCGGCTGTTCCAAAGACCGCAATGCGTATAGCAGTACTTGATCGCTGTAAGGAGATGGGAAGCATCGGAGAGCCGCTGTTTCTCGATGTTACCGCTGCCATGACCGGGGCAGGCAGACACTTGGATATCATAGGAGGACGCTACGGGCTGAGCAGTAAGGATACAGATCCTGCACAGATCATGGCGGTGTTTGAGAACCTTTCCGCAAAGAATCCGATCAGGGGCTTTACTGTCGGGATAGAAGATGACGTGACGCATAAGAGCCTTTCAATACCCGATATGCCCGGGTTTAAGGACAGCTCGATAAGCTGCAAGTTCTGGGGGCTCGGAGGCGACGGCACCGTCGGAGCGAACCACAATACGATAGAGATCCTGGGCGACCACGGAGATATGTACACCCAGGCGTATTTTGAATATGATGCGAAGAAGTCCTTCGGTATCACAAAGTCTCATCTGCGTATGTCAAAGAAGCCCATAGAAGGCTCCTACTACGTGAAGCATGCCGATTTTCTCGCATGCCATCATCAGAACTTCCTTCTCCAGTACGATATCGTTGAGGAGGTAAAGGATGAAGGTACGCTTCTTTTGAACACATCATGGGATCTCGAGAAGCTTGAAAAGAAGCTTACAGGCCATGTGAAGAAGCTCCTTTCGAAGAAGAGGATAAAGCTCTTTACCATAGACGCGACAGAGATAGCAAAACGCCTCGGTCTCGGAAGCCATACGAATACCGTCCTTCAGGCGGCGTTCTTCAAGGTTTCGGGACTTATGGAGACGGACAAGGCACTTGACCTCATGAAGGAGGCCGCAAAAAAGACCTATTTCACCAAGGGCGATGAGGTGGTGGCGAAAAATGTCGCTGCCATTGATGAAGGTGCAAAGGGCGTGAACGAGATCAAAGTACCCTCTGAGTGGGCGGACTCAGTTGATACGGACCTTGAGGACAGGAGAAAGAATGAAGCGCATCTTCCCGATGCGGTGAAGAACATCCTTTACCCCATCAACCGCCAGCACGGAGACGATCTTCCGGTTTCAGCCTTCAAGGGCTATGAGGACGGAACCATAGAGCTTGGTCTTACGGCCTATGAAAAGAGGGCGATCGCGGTCTCTGTTCCGGAATGGAACGCTGACGCCTGCATACAGTGCAACCGTTGCTCCTTTGTCTGCCCCCATGCTGCGATACGTCCGTTCCTCCTTTCCGAGCAGGAAAAGGAGAAGGCGCCCGAGGGCTTTAAAACGGCACCTCTTAAAGGAAAGCAGGCTGAGGGGAAGAACCTTTCGTTTTCAATGCAGATATCATCCTATGACTGCACCTCCTGCGGCTCCTGTGTGCATGATTGTCCCGTACCGGACGGGAAGGCACTCCATATGGTACCGGCTCACTTCGGACAGAAGGAAAAGGATACCTGGGACTTTGCTCTTTCCCTTACCGACAAGAAGGAGATATTTGATCGCTGGACCGTGAAGGGCTCTCAGTTCAAACAGCCTCTCGTAGAGTTTTCCGCCGCCTGTGCCGGCTGCGGAGAGACGCCTTACGCGAAGCTCATGACCCAGCTCTTCGGTGACAGGGTATATTGGGCGAATGGCACTGGTTGTTCCCAGGCCTGGGGCGCACC
>JAEELB010000273.1 GCA_016288705.1 Lachnospiraceae bacterium
CCGTAAGTCAAACGCAGCATGAAAACCTTGACTACGATGCTCGTATAGCAAAACGAAATACCCTGCTTGACAGTTCAAAAAAGAAGAAAAAATAGATTTTGTACTCAAATTGTACTCAAAAGGCAAAAAAACATCCCGCAAGCCCAATATTTTCAAGGCTTGCGGGATGTTTTCAATTCACTCCCACTCAACTACTTCCACGGAAGAACTTACTCCTCCCCGACCTTCTCTGAAAGAGGGCCTTCAAGGAGTTCGGGATTCTCCACCAGCTTCTTCATCAGCCGGAGCGACCTTGCGTAGTAAAATCCGTCGGAGATCCTCTCATCTATGGTAAATGAAAGATCCAGCTCCCTCTTCATGGTGACGTTTCCCTTCTCATCGAAGTGAGCCCTGTTCTTCTTGGTCCCCACGATGAGAAAGATGGATGTGGTCCCCCAGTTCATCAGATGATGATAGCCGATGTTCATGCCTATGGAGCCGAAATTTGTGAGGACCACGGTACACTGGTAAGGATCGGTCGCGATAACGCTCTCGGGCATCCAACCGTGGCGGTCCAGAAATCTGGCCACCGCGCCTATGAGATGCTTGAATGGCAGGCGTTTGATCACGTTCATGGCGTCCGTGGACTCGTCGTCATTATTCTTGCAGAAAGCGATCTGCTCCCGGACTTTGGCGCTTATGCTCTCCAGATTGTCCGTATCCTCAACGGAGATCCTGGCAAGGGTCTCGTCCCCGTCGTCCCTGAACTCTTTCTTGACCGTGAAAGCGGCCGTCAGGCGGTTGCGCTGATAAAGGGTCTTATTTGCGATGAAACGGTTCATCTGGGGACGGAGTCTTATGGTCTTGAGAATGGCGGCGATCACAAGGTCGAATATGGACATCCGGCAGTCCGGATGAGCCTTGTTATATTCACGGATATAATCCTCCGTCTTTGAAATGTCCACCGACATGTTCATATAGGCTTCATTGTCGCATCTGTTGGGATACATGAGGGGCATCACATAGTGCATCCCGTCGATATCCCTTATGAGGGCGCCGTCTCTACGGTCGCCCCATCTTCTTTTTCCCATTTTTTATCCTCCGACGCTTCCCTTTCCGAGTCCCCTTACCTGCCCTCTCATGTATCCCCCCGGCACTGCGAAGAGCAGGATCTCCAGAAACATATACATGAGGAGGGCCGCCCACACGTCCGTAAACGAATGCTGCTTTAAGAAACACACGGATATGCAGATTAGGAAAGACCATACCGCAAATAAGACTTTCACCGGGATCCCCGATCCCTTTCTCAAAAGCCATGCCGACAGGACGGCCAGCGTATACCCCACATGAAGGGAGGGGCAGACCCCTGTAGGGGTATCAAAGGAATAGATCTGTCCCAACAGCCATGTGCAGAAATTGTTTCTTTCGAACGTCTCCGGCCTCAACAACTGGATCGAAGGCCAGACCAGATAAACGATCCCGGCGATGATCTGCATCCCGAGGATGAGTTTTTCCGCGCGGACGAAGCTCTTTATATCATAGAGCATAAAGTACAGCAAAGACCCGATCAGGAAAAAGTACCAGGATACATAAGCTGTCACAAAATACTCGTTAAAGGGTATCAGATCGTCCACCGGACTGTGGATCACGTGACACCTCTCCGCAGGGATAAGATTCTCCGTGACAAAATACATGGCGAGATACCAGACCCAGCCCGACAGGAGAAGAAGGTGCCTGTACTCGGGGGCAGTCACGTTTGAGAGTCTCAATTTTCCGTAATCGACAACCGGTTTTTTCATCTTTCCCGTTCCGTCACCTTCTGTCCCCGTTCATCACACGGGCGATCATTCTGGGGGATGCCGGATTCCCTCTCGCTCTGTCCCCGTTCATTATAGGGATGATACCTCCGGGGGATGTTGGGATAGGGGGTAACCCTGTGTCGAGGCAGCCTGTAGGCAATCTCAGATATCTCATCCTGCAGATATCCGCAGATCCTCTCCGCTTCCTCCTCCGTTCCCGCTGCGGGATCATACCGGACGGGCTTACCGATCACCAGCAGTTTGAGGGACGGGCAGACATAAAGCGGCACAAAGGGAAGCGCGGTCCCGGTCTTTCGGTAATGATACTTTGCGATATGCACGAACCCTCTCTGAAAACGGTGGACTATATTGTTGTATTCCGTGTAATCCTCCGGAAAAATGACGACTCTCGCGTTTTCCTCAAGTTTTTCGGAGGAGAGCTGAAAGGTCCTCATTATCCTTCTGTCCCGGTAAACCGGGATGGTGTGGGCGTTTGTAAATATCAATACCGAGAGAGGAGGTATAAGGTGCGAGAGGAGCTTGTAAAAAGGACGTATCCACCGGGGCTTTCCGGACCAGAAATCCTTATACGCATAGGACGCCACCTTGTCCTTTTCCATCATTTCCGAAATGCACCAGATATAGTGTTCCTCCGGAAAATAGAGTTCGACGGAAATGGGGCCGTGCATCTGGGCGTGATTGCCCACAACGACACCCGGTCCATCGGGCAGATTCTCAAGCCCCATCACCTTATACTTCGGTGAAAACAGCCATACGCAGAACCTGATTATCCGGTAGACCGGGTGCATGGATCTCAAACCGTATCGTAGATATTCGTGATCTCTTTGCCGGGCTTTTCCGTGAGAAGCGATACCACAACGTTCGCGATAAGGGCCAGAAGAAATGCGGGAAGGAGCTCATATATTCCGAACGCACCTCCGAGAGGCTTTATTAGGAACTTCCACACGAATATCATGGTCCCGCCCGTGATCATTCCCACCAAAGCGCCGTTTTTATTGGATCTCCTCCAGAAGAGGGACAGCAGCATCACGGGTCCGAAGGCTGCGCCGAAACCGGCCCAGGCAAAGGACACTATCTGGAACACGGAGCTGTCGGGATTCCTCGCCAGGACCACGGATATGGCGGATATTACCACCACCGTGGTCTGGGCTATCCTGACGGACTTTTTCTCATCTATATCTTTCTTTGCGAAGTCTCTGAGCAGATTCTGGGAGATGGCCGAAGCCGACGCCAGAAGCTGTGAATCCGCAGTGGACATGGTGGCTGCCAGCACGCCCGAAAGGATCACGCCGCCGATGATGGCAAAGAACAGGGAATGCTCCGCCATGACGCCTGCTATGGTGATGATGACCTTTTCGGAATCCCCGCTCTTCTCAAAGACGGGAATTGAGCCTGCCTGGGACATTGAATAGCCGATGATGCCTATAAGTATGGCCACTGCCATGGAGATCACCACCCAAATGGAGGCGACCCTTCTGGAAATCGAGAGCTTGTTCTCATCCTCTATGGCCATGAAGCGCACAAGGATGTGGGGCATTCCGAAATAACCCAGTCCCCAGGCGGCGGTGGACACTATCGTAAGAAATCCGTAAGGCACCGATGAACCCGAAGCTGCGTCATACATGTTCGTGAGACTGAGATACCCCGGAAGGGCGCTGGCGTTTGCGACCACATTATCCCAGCCGCCGGCGCTGGATACGCCGAAGAGCACCACGATCACAAGAGATATGGACATGCACACGCTCTGCACAAAATCCGTGGTGCACACTGCCCTGAAGCCTCCGAGAGTGCAGTAGAGGGCGATGACGACGGCGCTCATCACCATTGCAAGAAAGTAATCCGCCCCGAAGAGAGTCGAGAAAAGCTTACCGCAGGCTGCAAATCCCGAAGCGGTATAAGGGATGAAGAACACCACGATCACTATGGCCGAAACGCAGGTGAGAATTCCCTTTTTGTCTCCGTATCTCTTGGAGAAATAATCGGGAATGGTGATGGTGGAAAGCCTGGTGGTGTATCTTCTGAGTTTCTTGGCCACAAAAAGCCAGTTCAGATAAGTTCCCACCGCAAGACCGATGGCCGTCCAGGCCGGGTCTGCAACGCCCGAGAGATAAGCCACCCCCGGCAGGCCCATGAGGAGCCAGCTGCTCATGTCCGACGCCTCGGCGCTCATGGCTGTGACCAAAGGACCTAATCTCCTGCCTCCGAGATAGAAATCTCCGGAGTCCTTATTCTCCTTTGAAAACCATATGCCGGTGAGTATCATGGAAAACAGATACACCGCAATAGTTATGATCATTATAATCGTTGGGTTCAAGGGGATCCTCCTTTCAAAAACCTGCAGTTACCTTTATACCATAGCCTTCAGCCGTTCTCTTATATCTTCAACCGAAAGCCATTGATCGTTAGTACCCGAGCTGTAGGAGAAGCCGTCCCCCACGGGCTTGCCCCCGGGAGCCTGCTTCTGCCGGTCGTTCCAGAACATCTGGGGATAGATGATGAAATGAGTGCCGTAATCGTAGGTGGTCATGGAATCCTCCGGGGTGACCATGATCTCGTGAAGCTTCTCCCCGGGCCTGATGCCGATCTCCTTAAGCTCGCAGCCGGGCAGCATTGCCTCGGCCAGATCCGTCACTTTGAAGGAAGGTATGCGGCTTATGAAGGTTTCTCCGCCGCTGGCCTCCTTAAGCGCCCTGACCACCAGCTGGACGCCCTCGTCCAGGCTTATCCAGAACCTGGTCATCCTGCGGTCAGTTATGGGAAGGCTCTTCTCCCCCTTCTCTATGAGCTCACGGAAATAAGGGATGATGGAGCCGCGGCTTCCGGCCACATTCCCGTACCTCACTATGGAAAATGAGATGTCTTTTTTCCCGGAATAGGCGTTTGCCGCGATGAAGAGCTTGTCAGACACAAGCTTCGTGCCTCCGTAGAGATTCACCGGGTTCACGGCCTTGTCCGTGGAAAGGGCCACTACCTTGGTGACGCCGGAGTCAAGAGACGCCTCGATGACGTTCACGGCGCCGTCTATATTTGTCTTGATGGCTTCGTGGGGATTGTACTCACAGGCGGGGACCTGTTTGAGGGCGGCGGCGTGCACAACGTAATCCACGCCTCCGGCCAGAGCTCTTCTGAGCCTGCGGCCGTCCCTCACATCCCCTATGAAGAACCTCATTCTCCTGGAAAATGAAGGATCCGCTTCATTGAAATCATTCTGCATCATCCACTGCTTGTATTCGTCCCTTGAGTAGATGATCACCTTGGCCGCCTCGGTCTCCTCGAGCACGAAGCGGGTAAACCTCCGCCCGAATGAGCCTGTGCCGCCTGTAACGAGTATCGTTTTGTCCTTAAACATCTCCACCTCTCTGTCCCTGATCCTACCGTCCCGGCGGCTCTGACCGATCCCACGCCCTCCGGGATTCACTCTCACACGCCGCCCTCAGTCATTCCGGGCGTATCGCTTCTGCCCTCGACAGAATGCCTTTTTCAAACGCTTTTATTTCCCCGGAAATAAGGGCGGAAGAGAACTCACACAGTCTGTCCGCGGCTATCCTGCCGTTCCATTCCGCGGAAACGGTCTCACGGGCCGCTTCTCCCATCTTTCTCATCCCCTCCGGGTCCGAAAGGGTTTCCGTCAATACCCGCTCAAATTCCGTGTAGCTTCCCCGGCGGTACACCCTTCCGTTTTCCTTATC
Source organism: Lachnospiraceae bacterium (assembly GCA_016288705.1). GTDB lineage: Bacteria > Bacillota > Clostridia > Lachnospirales > Lachnospiraceae > JAEELB01. The sequence goes on from JAEELB010000273.1 coordinate 5,489, forward strand.
CCTTATCAGGAAGGGAACGCTTCCCGCCTCGTAGGAACCCACCACGCAGCAGCCGGAATCCATCCCTTCATTTACCACCGCGCCCCATCCCTCCATGAGATCCGAGGTCATGAGGAGAGCCACACATTTGTCCATTATATCACGAGTTTCATCCGGTGTCCTGTATCCCGTAAATTCTATTTTGTCAGCAACCCCCAGATCCGCCGCCAGGCCCTTTAATCCCGCTTCCATGGGCCCTCCGCCCACCATGAACAGGGTAAATGAGAACCCCTTTTTCATCAGGGACGCAGCCGCTCTAACGGCGAAATCGGGATGTTTCCAGTCTATGAACCTTCCGGCCCACACAAGGGACGTCTCCTTCTTTTTTGCCGGGGCCCCGCCTCTCAGAGGAGGAAAATAGCCCCACTTAAAGAGCTTCCCGGGATAGGCCCTCATAAGGGAAAAGTCGTAGGCGGCGTAGGCGCCGGCGCACAGCATGGGGACCGGCTCATTTCTGTATCTTATGTGCTCGTCATATTTGTGAATGAGACCCCTGGGGGATATGAAGCGCCACCTTCCGTTCTTGTAGACAGGCTCGCTCATCCTCATGGTCGCCTTCCGGGACATGAGCCTCCTTTTGTCCAGATCCGGTCTCTCCGACCAGCCCAGAAGAACGGCGTCGGCGCCGTCGATGAGCTCCGTTCCCCGGGACTCATCCTCGTACAGCCTCACAAGCCAGGGACGATCGACATCCCTGTTCCATCCCATCTCTATCCTTTCGCTTTCCATGGGCATGGACTGGAGAAAATGAAAACCGTCACCCAGAAGTTCGAAGAGTCTCTCACACATGGGTATCTGGTGATGATTGATGAAATTGGACAGGAATACGAGCTTCATTGCTCCAAAAGCCGGGAATAGATCTCCAGCAGTCTGCGGTGATTGGTCTCCGGATCATGGGTCATATGCGCCCTTTTCTTCGCCGCCAGGCTGTACAGCCTGGTCACCTCGGACTGCGCAAATATACTCTTCACGGCTTCAGCCAGGGCGTTCGCATCCCCGAAGGGGGTCAGGAGTCCCTCCCTGCCGCTGTCCAGCATGTCGGGGATCCCGCCCACCGCGCTGGCGACGCAGGGAACCCCAAGAAGCATGGCTTCACCGAGGGAATTGGGGGAATTCTCTATGGCGGATGGACATACGAACACGTTGGCCCTCAGGTATTCCTCCTTCATTTCCTGTTCATTGAGGGAGCCTGTCACCACAACCGCGTTTTCAAGCCCGTTTTTCTTTATCAGCCGGCGGAGATACAGTCCGTATTCGGAAAGCTTAAGCCTGTTATTAAACCTGCGGAACCGGCCGCAGAGTTTTTCCGAAAGGGTCTCCTCAACCGGGAAAGCGATGTTGTCCGAAGGATCCGAATAAAGGCGGGCGACGTCTTCCCCGGCCACGCGGAGCACCGCATCCGGGAACGCCTCCAGAACGGAGGGCATGGCTTCCAGCATCAGGTGCAGACCCTTTATGGGATAATAACCCTGGCTCATAAAAATGGAATGAGGCACGCATGAATTGCCGTTCCAGCTCCCCGAATAAAAGGATTCCCTCAGGGTCTCGTTCATAAAATGGTAGACCAGGGAGGGGTTGATATTCAGGGATTCGGTCCTGTCAAAGCCCGTTCTGCCGGTGACGTTCAGTGTACCCAGCAGGGCTTTCGCCTCGTTTTCCGCTCTCATATAAAACTTTTTCTGCTGCATTTTGAGGGTGTCGCCCCTGAGCACATCCCTCAGGGTAAACCGCCTGATCACCGCGGAAGGCAGTCCTCCCATATAAGCATCGGCGTAGGCCTTCATCATGCCCTGCAGCCCGATGAGGGTCCTTTCGGGTCTTCCGAAAGCCCGTACAGCCGCACAGGAATGATAGTATTCCGTGCCGAACACGTGGAGGATGTCCGGCTTAAGATCCTCTATTATCTCTCTGAATCTCTCCTCGAGTCCGGGAGTGACTTTTTCCGGGCTGTTGATATTTTCGTAAAACCCGTAGCAGCGTATATCCACGCTCCCCACCCTCACGGAAGACGACAGGGAGGCCTGCTCCCGGGGCACCGGAAAGGCAAAGGCGAGTTCAATGGGATGGGCCTCGTTTGCGGAACTGAGCCTCCTTACCATCCCGGTTATCCAGCCTTCCTTATTGGACACAGGGAGGCCCAGTTTGACCGCCACTTCCGGAATCGCTATGTTATTGACCCATAATACTTTCATTCCCTGTGTCTACCTCTCAGTTTGTTTCTGATATCGTTGTATGCGGCAGTGGTGGCAGGCGACTGCTCCAGCTTTCTCCTCAAGGGCGCAAGGGTGAGCAAAAGGTAAGCTCTGTACAACAAAAGCCTGCCGCCGGGAAAATACATCACCGTGATGTCTCTGTGTTCCTGCCTTGACATCTTAAGCCCTTCCGGACTTTCCGAAAAGCCTCCGCCCTCATAGCGGGCCACAAGGCGGGGGATATAAAGCGTCTTTGCCTTTTCGCGGAGGACCAGGTTCAGGAACTGCTCATAATCCGCCCTTACCCTGTATTTGGGCACAAAGGGGTGCTTCATCAGAAGCTCCCTCTTATAAAAGCAGGACTGGTGGCAGGGCACGTTCCTGAAGCACACAAAGGGAGTTATGACGGGAGGAGGGCACACCTTCTGTCCCGTGGTCTCCTCGATCACATCACCGTAGATTATACCCGGGGTATCCTCTTCCCGGGACGCGGCTTCAGACACTTCGGAAAGCACCTTTTCGTCATAAAGCCTGTCCCCGGCTCCCAGAAACACCACATAATCTCCCACAGCCTCGGAAAGGGCCCGGTTCATGGCGTCGTAGATCCCGTTATCGGGTTCGCTGATGACCCTTACCCTTGAATCACCCGGCAATCGCGGGAGGATCTCCTCATCCGTTCCGTCCGACTTGATCAGCATCTCGAAATCCGGCATATCCTGTTTCATGACGGATCCCACGGTATCCAGGAGTTTTTCTCCCGCCATCCTGCACACACATATGACGCTGAATCTCATGGTCCCTTATCTTCCTTTTGTGCCTGAGCCTTCAATCTGTTCCCCTCTTCCACGCCGTTGTTCAAAAGGGACAGCGCTCTGCCGAAGGGCACCTCAACGCACCACGCTTTCCTGTGTCTCAAAAGATAGACCAGGGAAAGCGGCCTTGCGGCGGCTCCGTAGAGGTAGCTGTAGAGCACGCCTTTATCGAAAAAGTATTTTTCATTGTAGCCCGTAAACCAAGTGGAGCCGGTGCCCCTTTCCACCTCGCTCCCAAGAAAGACGGGAGAGGTATAGAGCTTCATGCCCGCTCTGAGACAATCCATCAGGAACAGGCTGTCCTCCCCGCTTCCGTATCTGGCGCCTCCGCCGAAGAGAGTGGAAAACCTGACCCCGCTCTGTCTCAGCGCTTCGCCCCTGACCGCTATGCTGAAGGCCGGGTATCTGCCGCTGTTCCAGAAGTGGATCCTTCTTCGTCCCTCATTTTCGTAAGTATGCCTCGGGGTGCCCACCCTCATGTTGAAGGTGATGAGATCCGCCTCAGGCATGTTCCTGAATTCGGACAGGATGGATTCCCCGTAGCCCTCATCATACCTTATATCATCATCACAGAAAATATAAATATCCGCATTCCTGGGCGCATGGTCTATGGCTGCGTTTCTGGATCTCCCCACTCCGCGCCCTTTGTCGTAGATCACGCTCACGCCCTTTTCGATCCCGTCGCTTCCGGGGACCGCAAATTCGGCGATGCCGGATCTGTCCCCCTGGATCACTATCACCGCTTCAGTGGAAAGTCCCGCATCCTTCGCAGCTTCAACCGGCTCTTTTTTCATGACTGACATGAGCACAGCCACGGTCCTTCTGTCATCTGTCATCGGCTTCCGACTCCCCGAAAGAATCCCCGGACGCATCCTTCGCAGGCATGCTCTCTTCCACTCCCTCCGTGCTCTCCGGCTTCAAAAGTATCCTGAGAGTCAGGAGCATGAGCTTTATATCCAGCCAGAAGGAATAATTCTCAATGTAGGTAAGATCGAGCTTTAATTTGTCATAAGGGGTGGTATTGTATTTGCCGTAGACCTGGGCGTAACCCGCAAGCCCCGCCCTGACCCTGAGCCTGAAGGCAAACTCGGGCATTTCCTCAAGGTATCTGTCGATGATCTCGGGCCTTTCGGGCCTCGGCCCTATAAAGGACATATCGCCCTTAAGGATATTGAAGAGCTGGGGCAGTTCGTCGATCCTGACCTTTCTGATGAAGGCACCCACAGGGGTGATCCTGGAGTCATTCACGGAAGCAAGCCTGGCGACCCCGTCCCTCTCTGCGTTCACGGTCATGCTCCTGAACTTTATGATGTCAAACTCCCGCCGGTCCTCGGTGCAGCGGGTCTGTCTGTAGAACACCGGGCCTTTGTCGCAGAGCTTCACGGCCAGAGCCGTGACCAGCATTATGGGCGAGGTGACAACGGTAAGTATCAGGGCACAGGTCACATCCAGAGCCCTTTTCACAAATCTCTCCCCCGTGGTCAGGGCGTAATCCCTAGTCATTATCACGGGAGTGTCGAACAGGTGCATGGAGACGGACCCCTTCACTATGACGTCGCTGATCTTGGGCATCATGTAGATGCGGATCTTTTTCCCGTACAGGTATTTCAAAAGGGAATTTCTCTCATTGGATGGGATATCCCAGAGCACCGCGCCCTGAATGCCGGAATCTATTATCCTTCTGACTTCGTCCAGACCTTCGGCCACGTTTACGTCCCTGTCTATCACGTACAGATCCGGCCGGGATGTAAATTTGTCCATGATCCTGTCAAAAGGCCTGTCCCCGTGTATGAGCAGCAGATGCCTCGGAGGGAAAGCGTTTCTGTAGATCCCGTCGGAAAAATAAGCCCAGATGATCTCAAAAACTATATCCGCGCATGTGGTCAGGAGGATCGGCACCACGTCCAGCAGCCAGTTCGCCATGAGAGAGAGCTGGAAATAGGAGAGGGTATTCACGATCACCACCACAAACACATGGGATACGGCCACATCTCCGGGTTTCCTGACTCCCACGCTGCTGGAGCCGTACATCTTTGAAAAGAAATAAAGAAGGACAAAATAGATCGCAAGCACAAGTATGTGACCGCGTCTGTATAAATAGACGTGACTGCTCACCGTCCTGTTGTAACAGGAAAACCACGTATATGCATATATGGCTGTTTCGACGAAAAGCCCTATGAGGGGCATCGTCACAGCCAGTAGACGTGCGATCTTTGTTTTCATGGCGTCATTGACAGTTCAGATCCGTCTGAGAGTCGCCCTTGCAGCCCATTGGACAAAGCAAAAGGCGGACCTGACAAATGAAAGCCCTTCGACTCTCCTGTACAGATTCCAAATGCGTCCGCAGGCACGGATCTTATTTGCGGACAGGCTGCCGCTGTTCCTCCTGTAAATGCTGAAAACCCTGTCGATGCCCCCCGCTTTCACCCCGCTTTTAAGCAGCTTCCACCACTCGGCGGTATCTTCGCTGGGGACATCTTCCATCATCAGGAGTTTCTCATCTATCAGTTCCCTGTCCAGCACCACTGTGCTGGTAAATATCACTGTCCGGGTCAGGGCTTTTCCGTAGTCTATCTCCCCCGGCGCCCGGACGATCCTTCCGGTACCCTTCCCCCCTTCGTCTCCGAACTCGTATGAGGTAAAGGAAAAGGCCGTTCCGGTATCCTTCATAAATGAGACCTGGGTCTTCAGCTTTTCGGGAAGCCACAGGTCATCCGAATCAAGGTATGCGATATATCTTCCCGAAGCGCTTTTCACGCCGGCATTCCTGGCAAGCGCAGGGCCCTTTGGGCTATCATGGCTCAGCACCCGGAGATCCATATCCCCGTGGGAGGCGCTCCACTCCTTCAAAAGCTCCCTGCTGCCGTCCGTGCTCCCGTCGTCTACGGCGACGATCTCCACGGAGAGTCCCGGGGATCTCTGCAGGTACACGCTGTCAAGCGCTTCCCGTATGAAGGGCCGAGCGTTGAAGACCGGGATCACAACGCTTACGGTGTCCCGGGTCATAATTCCTCTTTGAGTATGTACACCGGGCGCCGCTTAACCTCCATATAGGTCTTTGAAAGATACTGTCCCACTATTCCCAGGCAGAACAGCTGGACCCCGGAAATAAGGCTGATTATGCATACCAATGACGGCCACCCGCTGGTGGGGTCGTCAAACAATATCTTCCTTATGATGGTCACGACTATGAGCACAAATGCCAGGACACAGAACAGAACGCCCATGATCGCGGCAAAGGTCAAGGGGGCGGTGGTGAAAGCCACTATCCCGTCCAGCGCATACCAGAAAAGCTTCCAGAAGGACCATTTGGTCTCGCCCTTCCTGCGCTCGATATTCTCATACTCGATCCATTTGGTCTCGAATCCCACCCAGGAAAAAATGCCTTTTGTGAACCTGTTGTATTCCGTCAGTAGCAGCACTGAATCCACAAAGCGCCGGGTCATAAACCTGTAATCTCTTGCTCCGTCCACTATCTCCGTCCTGGACATGCGGTTTATGATGCGGTAAAAGGCCCTTGCGAAAAAGCTCCTTATGGGAGGCTCCCCTTTGCGATCCACCCTTCTGGTGGCTACAGAATCGTATCCCTCTTTTATGTATGAGTACATCTGGGGTATGAGGGAGGGCGGATCCTGGAGATCCGCGTCCATCATCACCACGTAGTCTCCCTTTGACCGCTTCAGCCCTGCATAGATCGCTGCCTCTTTTCCGAAATTTCTGGAAAAAGAAAGAAGATGCACCCGTCCGTCTTCTTCGATAAGACCTTTCACTTCCTTTGCGGTGCCATCGTCAGAGCCGTCATCCACAAAAATAAACTCCAGGGAGAGTTCATTTTCGTCCAGGAAAGAAGCGTTCTTCAGGAATTCCGCGTAGAAATCCCGGATATTCTCCTCCTCGTTAAAACAGGGCACTATGACGCTCAACAGCTGCATAAGAATCTATTCACCCAATCCGTTTTCAATGACCGTGACAAGAGCGGCAAGGGCATCCTCCTCATCCTCTCCGTCACAGTGAAGCTCTATCTCATCTCCCGACTTCACACAGGCGCCGAGGACCGAAAGAACGCTCTTTGCATTTGCAGTATTCTCTCCAAAAGTGAACGTGATGAGAGACTTGAACTGCATTGCCTCCTTGCACAGGATCCCCGCAGGGCGCAGGTGAAGACCTGTCGGGTTCTTTATTGTAACCTTCCTGCTTACCATCAGTAACGTTTACCCCCTGTTAATTATTTACTCACGACCGGGCGGCTTATGACCACAGGTCTCTGCCGCGGAGCCGCACCTCTCGCATCATATTATAGCAAGTATCGCAACTTCTTTCAAAATCCCGGGTCATACCCCCGTCAGCCCCCGGTCTGCTCCTCCTTGGTGAGACCGATGGTGACGGACACCTTTCCGTCCAGGATCACATCCTGTATCTCGGGTGAAAGGGTCAGGGTCACGGGTACTCCCGTGAAGGATCCCTTCTCCGGTCCGCCCTGAAGGGCGAGCACCGGTTCCAGATCGGCCACGGCAGACACCGACCCCGCGTTCACCAGGATCACGTCATCGGACGCGCCGATGGCCTTGACAACGAAGGTCTCCACTCCCCGGCCCTCATTATCCTCGGGAAGGCTGATGGAGGCCGAGTAGCCTGCGGGCACGCCCGTTATGACCACGTCGCTGTACCTGAGTTCGATATTGCGGACCTCGGCGATCCCCACATCCACCGTGAGAGTCACCTGATCGGCCGCTTCCTCTTCAATGTCGTACGCCAGCTCCACTCCGGCGGGCAGATGATCTTCAATATTTACCCTTACGCTGACAGGCTCCGTGCTCCCGGTGACATCGAGCACGGTCCCGGGGATATCCACCACCGACAGGCCGGAGATGACCGAATTCTTCCCGCATACCCTGACAGTCCCGGGATCACACCTGACTTCGCTGTAAACGGCATAGCCGTCGGCCGGGGTCCCGGTGTAGGATCCTCTCACAGGCACATCCTTTACCGCAAGTATCTCCACGCCGACTCTGACGGAAGTGATGTTCATTGTGATATTGGCGGTGTCCACCGGCTGATCACTTTCATCGTACAGCTTGATATCGGCAAGGGTGGTAATATCTGCGGTAAAGCCCGTCACGTTCACATCCGCCACCGCGTAACTCACCCTGTCAATGACCGATTCACCGCCCGAAAGCCTTACCTGGTTCTGCTCGGGAGTCACGTCCCCCACGAGAAAGCCTTCGGCCACCTCGCCGGAAGTAGTGCACCTGAGCCGTATGACCTTGGACTTTCTGTCTTCCACAAAGAGCCGTACTTCACTTATGTTTCCCGTAATGCTGTCCAGTTCCGTATAGTATCTGTCGGTAGTCAATGAGATGGGTACGGTCCCGTCTTCATTAAGGTTGTTCAGATCCGCCGTGGCGATGACGTTTTCCTTGTTCAGGGAATCTATGACGGAGCGGGGAGCCCTGACGGTGACGTCCACCTTATCCGTGCCGTCCAGCACCTGATACACTTTGTTCGCGCCGGTCAGCACTTCCTTATGAGTCAGGGTGACGGGGATATCATCCGCATCAAATTTCCTGACCGGGTCGTTGGCGTTATTTATCACAAGCCACAAAGCTGCCGCCAGCACAAAGGACAATATGAATAAACCCGGATTCCTCGCTATCTTATTCATTGTTCAACCTGTTCCTCTTTCTGAACAGGCGTGGTCTGTTCTTTACATCCGGCGAACTGTTCTTATTCTGTATCTGATCCAGTTTTTTCCGGAGATCCTCAGAATCGTGGACTCTGGAGAGAGCCCCGCCGTAGGCGATGCTCACATTACCCGTCTCCTCCGACACGATGACGGTCAGGGAATCCGTGACCTCGGAAATGCCTACCGCGGCTCTGTGCCTGGTACCCAGATCCTTTGACAGAAGCCTTGATTCGGACAGAGGGAGATAACAGGTGGCGCTGGTGATCCTGTCCCCCTTTATCAGTACGGCGCCGTCGTGAAGCGGAGTGTTTTTTTCGAAGATATTGATCAGGAGCTGGCTGGACACCTCGGCGTCAAGCCTTATGCCCGTACGGTCGAATTCGAGGAGGGAATTCTCCCCCTCTATCACGATAAGAGCTCCTGTCTTGACCCTGCCCATTTCCATGCTGGCTCTTACGATCTCGGCAGCGGTGTGGTCGGAGAACCGTCCCACCGCCTCGGTAGATTTGAACAGATCCAGGAAAAGGAAGGCAAAAAACCGGCTTCGGCCCAGCTCCTCCAGGCCCTTCCTGAGTTCGGGCTGGAGCACCACTATGATGGCAGTGGCCGCAATGGAGAACAATGCCTGCATTATCCAGATGATGGTGGTCATGTCCATGCTCCAGGCAAAGAGCACGAACAGGAGCACTATGATCACGGCCTTCAGGACCGACCATGCGCGGGTGTTTTTGATCCACACCAGTATCTGAAACAGGAAAAAAGCAATGATTATGACTTCCGCCACATCCGTCCCGGTGATCTTCGGGATGTGGAAGTCCTGAATGTTCATAAAAATGCTGTCTGTGCTGAAAGCTGATTCATTCATTGCTGTTCGGAACCGTTCTCCCCATAACCCTCATAATATCCTTCCGCATAGTCCTCGGCGTAGTTCTCTTCCCTTCTGTGCCTGTTGATGCGTCTCACTCTTTTTTCGGGCACAGCGACAGCCATCTTGGGAACGGCTTTCACGTAGTAATAATAATCGTCGTCTTCAAACTGCAGCTTCTCCTGTCTGGCATAGTCCAGATTGAAGCAGAAGAACTCCACCACAAACCCGGCTGCGGTGCCCGCAAGGGTTCCGGCGATGACCGCAAACACCGAAAACGATCCGTTGAACATGATATTGAGCACCAGCACGGAAAGTATCTCAATGACTGAGCCGGCTACGATCGCTATGGTCCATGCGTGATCGGTGCTCAGGCGCCTGATAAGGGTCACAGCCAGAACCGTCAGGGAAAAGGCTATGAACAGGACCCGCATGTCCCTGTTTCCCATGACGCCGTCGATAAGGGTCCGGACCCTCTGATTTATCTCCTGGTCCGAAAGTGACGAGAGCAGGTCCTCATTCATGGAAACGAACCTTATCATGTACCACCCCGCGGTCCCTATGCCCACGGACACTGCCGTTCCGGGATTTCCCAGAAGTCCCGCCGTCACAGGCACTGCAAAGGGCACATGGAAATAAAAGCACAGGGGGGTCAGGATCACGGCCAGCTGGTCCCTGCTGGCAAACCTCGAAAACAGAAGGTAGAACAGCAGAAAAACAGCTCCCATCACCAGGGCGCACTCCATTGACAGGGCGTACATATGGAGCACCACAAACGCCACGGCCACAAAAGCCGTAAAGCCCCAGGGCATGAAAGAGCACAGAAGAGCCGCCACCAGCACAAGGGGAAAACTCTTAAGCCTGCCCATATAGCCCAGGGTCGAGTTCACCACGGTCAGGGTAAGGAGAGAGAGCAGGAACTTCAAAAGAGGCACCAGAACCATCTGCCACCTGCCCACAAACATCTTGACATTCTGCTTGATCACCAGCAACGTGCTCAAAACTCATCCTCCATGTAGTACTTCCTGCCCAGGTACTTAAGGCTCTTGTAATAGCCCTTAAGACGTTTTCTGGTCACATGCCATCTGACAGAATAGACCACATAAGAGATCAGGGCATACACACCGGTGAAGATGATGTAACGGGTCAGGAGCTGCTTTGCAAAAGCAGTCATATCAACCGAATAGAGATCCGTCATCAACCCTTCAAAATTGTACAGGGCGTACAGACCCGCAATGATCCCGAAGGAAACAGTGGCGCAGATCACGGACCTCACAACATGAAGTCCCACATAATCTCCGCGGAAGTACGTCCCCGTGGCAATATCAAACCGGCCCTCGTTATTCTCATAGGACGAGAGCCTGGCCATGTTTATTATCTTTTCCTGATCCAGCATTATTTGCTGTCCAGGAATCTCATGCGGTTCCCGTCGGATTCCTTCTTCTTCGCGGGCTTGGGCGCTTCGGGTCTCCTGATGGAATCCGAAAGCTTTCCGGCCATCTCGTTCTTGCACTTCTGGCAGTAACGCCCGGTCTTGATGGGAGCTCCGCAATTCTCACACTCAAAATTGATGGGAGAGTCGGTGGAAAACTCCAGCCTTTCCTCCCTGATCCACTGTCTGATCAGAGGGGTCTCAACATCGCATTCTTCAGATATCATCTCAATGGTGGCGGTGCGGTTTTCCTCGATGTATTTCTTTACTTCCTGGAACTTCTCCTCTGCTGCCTGACGGCAATTGGGACAAATGGGCGGACCGGCGACATAATTGAACATCCTTCCGCATTTCCTACAATTTCTTACATCCATTTCACTCCTCCATTCAATTCATATCTCCTATGGCCAAAGCAACAAAAAACACCCTTGCTGCCCCCGCCCTCCTGAGAGCGCAGGCCACAGCATCCACGGTAGCGCCTGTCGTATAAATATCATCCACCACGACAACGCTCTTTGATTTTACCTCACTTGATACAATTTTGAAAGCCTTTTCAAGATTTTTTTGGCGTTCCGCTATTCCGAGGCCCTTTTGGGGGGCTGTGTCCACCACCCGGCGCACCCACTGTCTCACCGGTATGCCGGCCTTCCGCCCCATTTCCTCCGCTATGAGCCCGCTCTGATTGTAGCCTCTTTTCCTGAGCCTCGCAGGATGGATCGGAACGGGGACCAGTGCATCGGGAGCCCATTTTTCAAGCCTGTCCCTGAGGCGCCTTGCCATCTCCTCTCCGTACCAGGCGGCGTACTCCTGCCTTCCCTCATATTTGAATCTGTAGATGGACCTGTCCACGCTCCTGTAAATAAACACGGCAGCGCCCCGGTTATAATAATGGTTCCGGATCCCACAGTCACGGCAGTACTCCTGCCCCGCATTTTCAAGCGGCTTCCCGCATTTCATGCAGACAGGCTCCCTGACGTAGCCGACCTTTTCCTCACACCCCCTGCAGATGAGCGCCCCGGCAGGTTCCACAGGTCTGTCGCACACCGGGCATCGCCGGGGATACAGTATGGAAACCGCGGCATCCGCCAGGTCTCTCACAGCATCCCTCCGGAAGACAGCGCTTCCGAAAGACCCGTCATTCTCAGGGCGGGATCGGCATTTTCGGTCATTCTGCGCAGAGTGTTCACGTCCCCCATGAGCACCACCATCCTCTCCGCTCTGGTGACTGCGGTGTACAGGAGATTCCTGCTCATGAGCGGGGCAGGTCCCGGCATGACCGGCATGATCACCGCCGGATATTCGCTTCCCTGGGACTTATGCACGGTCATGGCGTAGGACAGTTCAAGATCCTTAAGTTCACTCGTATCGTAGTCCACGACTCTCCCCGGAGCACCGCCTTCTTCAAAGACCACCGTGACCCGTCCCTCCTTCAGGTCGATATCGGAAATGATCCCCGTATCCCCGTTGAATATTCCCGTTCCGCGGTCTATCACCACGCCGTATTTCCCGTATACGTTCCATTCAAGAGAATAATCATTCCTGGTCTGCATCACCCGGTCTCCCACCCGGAGCACATCCTCCTCCCGTTTCAGCTCGGCCTTTCCCCGGGAGGGGGGATTCAGTATCTTCTGGAGCATGGCAGACAGCTCCTTCGATCCGAAGGTCCCCTTTTTCATGGGGGTCAGGACCTGGATATCCGAGGGTCTCACTCCCAGGTAGGGAGGCAGCTTCTCGGTGATCATAAGCACCATGTGCTTGTAGATCGCCCGGTAATCATCCCTTGGAAGGAAGAAGAAGTCCCTGCCCTTATTTGTAAGATCGGGCATGAGGCCCTTATTTATGTTGAAGGCCGCCTTCACTATGCCGCTGCCCTCGCCCTGCCGGTGGATGTTCGTAAGGGAAATTACCGGCACGGCGCCGGAGGAGATGATATCCCTCAGCACCTGGCCCGGTCCCACGCTCGGCAGCTGATCCCGGTCCCCGCAGATGACCAGTCTCGTTCCCGGGGATATGGCTCTCAGGAGGTCCCTGAAGAGGAAGATGTCTATCATCCCCGCCTCGTCCACTATGACGCAGTTGGCTTCCAGAGGGTTCTCGGCGTTCCTCATGAATCTTGGAAGGGACTCCCTCAGATCGTCTTCTTTTCCGTCGGCCTGCACTTCCAAAAGCCTGTGTATCGTGGACGCCTGCACGCCGGAGGCCTGCTCCATGCGTTTGGCCGCCCTCCCCGTGGGGGCGGCGAGGCTTGTCTTAAGGCCCATGAAATTCAGCGCGCTTATCACTGTCCTGATCACGGTAGTCTTCCCTGTCCCGGGGCCTCCGGTGATCACGGTGACCCCCTTTTCAAGCACGCTCTTCACGGCTTTTCTCTGCTCTTCATCGAGCCTTTCCATATCCTTATCGTCAAAGGCTTCGGGAAGAGTGAGACTGTCCGCGGAGCCGCTGAGTTTCCGGAGCCCGGCAGCGCACTCCTGCTCAGCCATCCATACATATCTGAGCCAAACCCGGGCGTCCGTCCCCGTGCCCTTCAAGATGATCCTCCCGTCTATTGTCAGGTCATCCAGGGCCCGTGACAGCATCTCCATGTCTATGAGACCATCCTGTCCCTCGGCCAGAAGCTCCAGCGCCCTGTCCAAAAGCCGGTCTCTCAACATCAGACAGTGTCCCGACATGAGAGATTCCGTAAGCACAAATAAAAGCCCGCTCCTGAGTCTGGAAACCGAATCCATCCTCACTCCGGACCTGACAGCCAGGGAATCGGCGGTCCTGAAGCCTATGCCCTCCACTTCCCCGGCCATCCGCCAGGGATCGGTCATCAGAACGTTTCTGAGTTCTTCGCCGTAGTGATCCATGAGCTTGGACGCGGTCTTGCCGCTTATCCCGAATTTCTGAAGTAGCATGACGGATTCCCTGAGGGCTCTCTTCTCCGCCACCTGCACGCCTATGGCCCTGGCCTTTTTCGGCCCTATGCCCTCGATGGCGGAAAGCTTTTCGGGCTCCTCCTCTATGACCCGCAATGAATCCATTCCGAACTTTTTTACGATGCGGCGGGCCATGACCTCTCCGACGCCCTTTACTGCCCCGCTGCCCAGATATCTTATGATGCCCTCGATATCATCCGGGGGTATCACCTTAAAGGAAGCGACCCTGAACTGAAGGCCGTACACCGGATGTACCGATTCCTCCCCCGTACATTCGAGAGTCTCGCCCTCGGACACATCGCGCATGCTGCCCGTGCAGGTGATCTCATCCTCATCCTCCCCGAAACCCGGTAATGACTCAGATGCGGGAACCCCGGCGCATGACTCGCTGCCGACAATAGAAAGAGC
>JAEELB010000274.1 GCA_016288705.1 Lachnospiraceae bacterium
AAGGAGCCGGAGATAAGAGCCACCGCATTTACGAATTCATCCACATCCTTTGTGTTCACGCAAAGGGGAAAAGCATCCACGTTTCCGAAGGTCTTGAACAGAACGCACTTCCCCTCCATCACCGGCATCCCCGCCACGGGTCCGATATCCCCGAGCCCCAGGACTGCGGTACCGTCGGTGATCACGGCGCACATGTTGCTGCGCCTGGTAAGTTCGTAGGATCTGTTTATATCCTTCTGTATGGCGAGACAGGGTTCGGCGACGCCCGGAGTATAGGCAAGGGACAGGTCGTCCTTATTGCCCACGGGGACCCGGGAGATCACTTCTATCTTTCCGTTCCACTCTTCGTGAAGTCTGAGAGATTCTTTTGCGTAATCCAAACCATCCTCCTTTGTCAGAAACACAACTTTTTCATTATACACGGGGCAGAGCAGTTTTCAAGTGACAATGCTTCATGAAGCCTGCGCGGAAAGGCCGTTCAGGTCTGTCAGTACTTCATGATCTTCCCGGCAAAGAAGGCTCCTATCCTGTAGATGGGATTCTCAAATCGTTTCCTCACATTCACCAGTTCCTTTCTGATCTCCAGATGCTGGGGACAATGCTGCTCGCATTTACCGCACTTGATACAGAGTCCCGCATTGGATCTCTCGTTGCGGAGAGTGGTGCACATGAAATACTCCCTGAAGGAGTTGACATACCTGTCAGCGTAGCTCTGATTGTAGATGGCAAAGCAGGTGGGGATGTTCACTCCTCTGGGGCATGGCTGGCAGTAATTGCAGCCCGTGCAGCCCACCTTCACCTTTTTGTGTATGATGGAGAGCACCCTTTCGTACAGCTTCAGTTCCTCTTCCGAAAGCGAATCCGGGAGACTTTCGGAAGCTATGCGGCAGTTTTCCTTCACCTGTTCGGGATCGTTCATCCCAGAAAGGACCACGGTCACCTGCGGATGATTCCAGACCCACCTGAGGCCCCAGTCCGCAGGGCTTCTTTTGACCGGCATCTTTTCAAACTCCGACAGGGCATCCTTGGGGAGTCCCGTCACCAGCCTTCCTCCTCTGAGCGGCTCCATTATGACAACCGGAATGCCTTTGCCCGCGGCGTATTCCAGACCTTCAATGCCGGCCTGGGCATGCTCGTCCATGTAGTTGAACTGCATCTGGCAGAAATCCCACGACCAGGCGTCCAGAAGTTCCTTAAACTGGACCGTTCCGCCGTGGAATGAAAAGCCGATGTTTCTGATGGCGCCTGATGCCTTCTTTTCCAGGATCCACTCCTTTATCCCCATGCCGCAGAGCCGCTCCCAGCTTTTCACGTCATTGAGCATGTGCATGAGGTAGTAATCCACGTGATCGGTCTTCAGCCTCTCCAGTTCTTCAGAAAAGAATCTCTCCGCGTCTTCCGGCTTTTTCATCTGATAGTGAGGAAGCTTTGTGGCGATGTTCACCTTGTCCCGGCATCCGTATTTTTCAAGGAATCTGCCCAGACACACTTCACTGCCGGGGTAGATGTAAGCAGTGTCGAAGTAGTTTACCCCCTGATCCATGGCCAGTTTAAGCTCATTCTCGGCTTTTTCCTGATCGATGCTTCCGCCCTGTCTTGTAAATCTCATACAGCCAAACCCAAGAGCCGACAATTTTTCTCCGTTTTTCAGATTGGTCCTGTACTGCATGCAACACCTCCATGAACTCATCATCTCCCCGGACTACATGCCCCGGGATGATCTACAGCGGGAAATCAAACCGTTAAGGATTATACTCTCTTTTCCTTAATATTGATATACATTCTTTTTCTATGTTAAAATGAAAAGGTTTTCAGCCAGTTTCGGTTAATGATTGTGTATCGGATGGATATAAAGAGCAAAATAAACAAATATCTGCTTCTCGATTTCTTTTCCCCGGCTTACCTGATCTCTATCGCGGTTCTGGCGGTGGTCCTTTTCTATTCCCTCTTTTTCGAGATCAGGACGCTCAGCGAGAGACCCGCGAGCCTGTATCCCGCGGTTTCATTTAACGAGGGATGGCGAATGATATCACCTGCGGGAGATGAGACTGAGGCCGTGATCCCCGGAGAGCTGAGATCCGAGGGAGGGATGCTCCGTATAGACAATGTCCTCCCCGGAGACATCAAACCGGGATATTATGCCGCATTCAGGGCCGACAGACAGGCGACTGATATCTTTATAGACGGCTCCCTTCGAAGATCCTGTTCCGAAGACGGCAGGTATCACGTCTTTGTGCGGCTCACGCCGGAGGACGCGGGAAAGACCATCTCAGTCAGGTTCAGGAACAAATCCCTGCTCGAGAGAGTTCCCGTATATGAGATATATCTCGGAGAGGAGACGGGCGTATGGCAGAAGATCGCAAGAGGATCCCTGGGCATGATGGCCATGGCCGTGGTGGGGCTTGCCGCCTCGGTGCTCCTTTTGATCGCATCCCTGTACCTGAGCGTAAGGGATCATTTCATGAATGAACTGATCTTCCTGTCCCTTACGGGCATAGCCTTCGGCTTCTGGGAGATCATGTCGAACATAACGTTCCAGTTCTTTTTTGACAGCACCGCTCAGCCTTACTATCTGTCCTGCAGCATAGCCTGTTTTATGCAGATCCCCTTCATCGTATACGTGGACCTTCTGAAGGAACACCGTTATTCTTATATCCTCGACCCACTCTTTGCCGTGGATATCATCTTCGGGTTCCTCCTGATCCTCCTGAACGGAACGGGGATCCTGACCTTCAACGATACGGGCGTACTCATAGCGATAATACAGATGATAACGGGAGGGACCATCGCCGTGGTGTTCAGGACGGACGTGAAAAGAGGGTTCGTCAGATCCTACCAGGTGATACTCACCGGCTTTTTCATGTTTGCGGTGACGAACACCCTTGAATTTCTGAGGTTCCTGTTCTTCCCCCTGAGAGGTCTGGCGGGCATAAGCGCACTGGGAGTCGCGGGTCTCATCACCTTTGCGGTCCTGAATTCCCTGGTGGAATACTCGAGGATACGTTCAGAAAGGGACACAGCCCTGAGACTCAAAACGCTCCGCAGCAGTTTTCTGGCGGCAATGTCCCATGAGATCAGAACGCCCATCAATTCCATAATCAGCCTGAACGATGCGATCCTTCAAGAGGAAAAGGACGAAAAGGTTCTCTTCAACTCCAGGATGATCAGGGATTCCTCAAAAGAGCTTTTGCTTCTGGTAAACGATATCCTTGACATCTCAAGGATCGAAGCCGGAAAGTTCACTCCCGCCTCCTCGCCTTTAAGGATCTCCGGATGCGTGGCTCATGCGGTCTCTTCCTGCAGCGACAGGGCAAAGGTAGCCGGGCTCAGGCTTGTTTCCGACGGCCCCTTCGAGGGCGAACCGGTGTACATGGGGGACGACAAAAGGATAGAGGTGGTGCTCCAGAACCTGATAACCTTTTTCACCGCAGGAAGACAGAGAGAGAAAGCCTCCCTGGCGGAATCCCTCTCGGAAGAGATATCCATTACCGTAAGGCATGAGGAGGGAGGCGTCTTTATCACCGTTTCCTGCATTCCCGAAGGGGTCAGGAACATGGGTGTTCTGGGAGACCGTGACATCTTCACCCATACCGCCGACGCCATTCTGAAGAGCCTGGGGAGCAGGCTTGAGGAAGAGAAAAAGGAAAGCGTGACAAGCGCTTTCAGTCTGTCACTGTCACTTTCTGCCGCCCCGGCGGGCGTGGAACCTCCCCGGGAGAAACAGTCAGCAGACGGCTTCCCCGACCTGACGGGGGTCAGCATTCTGGCTGTGGACGACCAGGACGTGAACCGGTTCATGCTCAGAAAGATGCTGGGAAAAGCGGGAGCGGAAGTCAGCGTGGCTTCCTCCGGCCAGGAGGCGGTGGAGCTTACTCTTTTAAAGCACTTTGACCTGGTCCTCATGGACGTGAGGATGCCCGGGATGAGCGGGACGGAGGCCATGCGCCGGATAAAGACACAGTCCAGGGTACCCGTGGTGGCGTTTACCGCCAGCAACGACCTTGCCGAACAGGAAGATCTTGTAAAGCAGGGCTTTGACACATTCATCTCAAAACCTGTGGAGCCCGCCGTGCTCTTCGCCATCATAAAGCTTCTCCTGGAGGACAGGACATGATCACCGGCAAGATCCGCATAAAAACCGCGGTCATACTGGCCATCATGGCCTTCATCACGGTCTACGCCTTTATTTCCGGAGCAATGGCAAAGGAGTACCACTTCGATGACCAGCTGAGGTGCACCGGGATCGATGAGGGCTGGGAACAGCTCTTCTCCGACGGCAGAAGGGAACCGGTCAGGCTTCCCTCCTCCCTCGATACGGAGGAAGGTCTCATTGTACTCGAAGGGACTCTCCCCGTGATCCGGGACGACGGAATGTATATCTCCGTATACTGCCTGCAGCAGGACATGGCTTTGTTCATTGATGATGAGCCCAGAGCCTGTTATGTGGACGGCAGGACGGTAACTCCCCCCGCGGGGCACCTGAAGGCCAGAACCGGGAGACCTTCCGCAAATGTGTACGTCTTCGCCGGAGTGAACGCTTCGGACAGCGGGAAAAAAGTGAGGATCGAATACTTCTCTACCTCGTTCTTCAACAGAAACGCGGGGGAGGTTTTCATCGGGGACCAGCTGGGGATCTGGCAGCACTATTTCAACCGCAAGATATTCCTTTTGACTGCGATCCTCACCATGACGGTCATCGCCGCCATAGCCGCCTTCATGCTCATCCTGTATTCCGTCAGGACGCAGAACAGGATGAACCTGTCATTCCTCCTGACCGGGGTCTTTATGATAGGGCTCTGGAAATTCCTGGACAACCCCATCGACAACCCTTTCAGGCAGTTCATCTTCATTGACAGCCCCTCGATCCAGAACGCCGCCTATGTGATCGAATATTTCATGATCATCCCTGTCCTGTGCTATGTGGACGGGATACAGAAAAAGAGATACCACAGGCTTTTCGCCTTCGAAGAGTGGGTGATAGTGGCCTCGGGCGCGACCGCGGCAGCACTGGATACTTTCCGGATTTTATACCTTTCACAGTATGAACCCATCCTGATCGCATCCGTCATCATCTCGGTGCTCTCCATATTCATCAGTGTTTTCCTGGACTTTAGGAAGCATCTGGTGCATGAATACCGGATGATCGTCCACTCCCTCATCTTCCTCAGCCTCACCGCCTTTACCGAGGTCCTCGCGCTTTATTTCCCGGCTTTCAGCGGCTTTTCCGGAAGCGCGGTGTACGGGATCATGGTAGTGATGGTGACCTCCATACTGTATACCTGCGTTGAACTGTCGCTTGCCAGGGCAGAGACCACTGCGGCAGTCAGATCCTCGGAGGAGGGGAAGCGTTTCCTTTCGGGAATGAGCCACGGGATAAGGACGCCGGTGAACACCATTCTGGGCATGAATGAAATGATCAGGCGGGACTCCTCCAACAAACAGGTCCTGGAATACTCCACCGACATAGCAAACGCCGGGAACACCCTGGTGAGCCTCATAGACGACATCATCGACTTCACCAAAATGGAAACCGGGAAACTGGAGATAAACGATGCTCCGTACCAGCCGGCGTCGCTGTTCAACGATATCTGCGTTCTCACCGAGAGGATAGCCGAAGACAAGAAGCTGGAATTCCGCCTGGACATCTCGCCCGACATCCCATCCGGTCTTGTGGGAGACGTATCCCGCATAAGGCAGATCATGCTGAACATAATGAGTAACGCCATCAAATACACCAGCAAAGGCCGGGTCACCCTCAAGGCCTGGGGAAATGAAAATAAAGACGGCTACCTGTTCTGTTTTTCCGTGACCGACACCGGAGCAGGGATAAAGAGCGACGACATAGACCATATCTTCGACGCCTATTCCAGGGTGGATGAGAGCGCAAACGCGCGCATAGAAGGCACCGGACTCGGACTCACCATCACCAAGAGACTTACGGACAGCATGAGGGGTGAGATCTCTGCGGACAGCATCTACGGCAGCGGCTCCGTATTTACGGTGAAACTCCCCCAGAAGATCTCGGATCCCCGCCCCATCGGGGAATTCAGGAGAAGTTCCGTAAGCCGCACAAGGGATGAGGATTCTCTCGCATCCTTCAGAGCGCAGGGCAAAAGACTGCTGGCTGTGGACGATAACACCACAAGTATCATAGTCTGCATGGGG
>JAEELB010000275.1 GCA_016288705.1 Lachnospiraceae bacterium
ACGTCATACAGTTCCCACCTGACCCCGTAGACATACTCTCCGTCAGTGTTCAGGTTCAGGCGCCTGGTCTCTCCGGTCAGCAGGTGGTACTCTGTTTCAGGCTCGGGCTTCGGAGGCTCCGGTCCGGGTCTTTCTGCAATGGTGAAGATCACGCTGGCAGTCGCCCGGCCGCTGCCGGTGCCCAGGGAGACAGACGCCTTATAGGTTCCCGCATCCGTGGGAGCCATGGCAAAAGCGCTGCCCCAGGTACTGTCGGCATTCTGCTTCTGATAACTGATGACTGGCCAGCCCAGAAGATCCGTATCACCGCTTACAGTCGCGGCCCAGGCAGTACCGTCACTGACCGGCTCTCCCTCAGGAGGGTTGATGGTGACAGATGCCTTACCGTCTTTAAACGGGCAATCCTTTTCGCTGCAGGTCGCAGTAATGGTCGCGCCTTCCGCTCTGTAACTCAGGGAATGGATATGTCCTATCTGAATTTCCACGGGAACAGACGCGTAATCTGTCTCAAGAGGCACATTGACATCCTCTGCCACGAGGTATACATGGTAATCCTCTCCCCACTCCGAATCTGAGTACAGCTCCGGAAGTTCAAATGATCCAATTCCTTCAGTGCCGTCGTTTTTCAGATCGGTGTCAAGGGGCAGATAGGTATAAGCAGGGATTCCGGATGGGTTCTCATTTTCATTTATTACGCATTCTCCGGCATGGTACTCGTCTCTCAAGAGCAGGACGGATACCCTGTTTACATCCTTCCTGTCAGCACCGCTTATCACATAGGGCACGGAGACCGTGCTGCCGCCCATGGAAACAGAAGCACCGTAAGGCACAGCGATCTCCAGATCGTTATCTGAAAGGGTGAGCTTGTACTCCCCTTTACCGCCTTGGATCTCAGATGAGAAGATGACGGAAGACAGGCCCACATTAAAGACAGGGCTTACGCCAATCTCTGTGGTGACAAGATTGTAGTAAGGATCGCCATAAACGTCTACATCAGCGGATAATATGCTGGTTTTGAAGAGCGGAGACCTCAGCCACCAGTATCCCTGTCCGCCGCCTCTCTTATTCCTGCTGTGATCACCGTCGTCATTATCACTGTACCCGTAAGACGATCTGATGGCTTCAACATAATCCAGGAGAAACACCGGATCCCCGGATATTGGCGCAAAGCCGGTATTCATTTCACTATTTCCGTCTCCCTGAGCTTTTTCTGTTTTGGTGGAGGGTACGATCGCCGCTTTTTCCCGCGGGGAGAAGACGCCTTCTTTTTCCAGAAATCTCTCTCCGTTCAGCCCTTTTCTGACATCGCTGTACTGCCATTCATTCGCTTTTGAAGCGCCCGGGTTCGGCTCCCCGTCCTCATCGAATGTCGCTTTGTAGAGAATTCTGTCACAGTCGAGGAGCATGGTCCTTCGCCCTGCAGCATTATCCCTGTCTGAATTAAAGTCTGATGACTCTCTGTCAAGCACCCTGTATTTCACGGGGCCGTCATAATCTCCGTAATACACATAGTTTCCGGTCCAGAAATCTGTCCCTTCCTCTCCCGGCGCTGTGGGATTCAGTATAGTTCCGGTCCCCAGCCCGGAGATATCCTTATCCACTGCTGAATACACCTTATAATAAACAGTCTTTGAACCGTGATAAGCGCTGCCTTCCGGCGCTTCTATGACCAGCGAATAGCTTCCGAATATTGAATCATCCTCCGAACTGTATGACACAACGTAGTCCGTTCCTGCAATCAGTTCATTCCCCATATAATCCTTGACTGAAGGCACGGGATGGATGATGCTGCCTGTGCTTACATACTCTTCCTCCACGCCGCTTACGGAAGAAAAGCAGAGATCATTCTGATCCATGACGGGGACGGCCCTGCCTCCCTTCACCTCCCAGCCATCTCCCAGGGCTTTTGCAAGCTCTTCTGCGGTCATATCCCTGCCGTCTATGCCCTGGACCACAAAGCCTTCTGCCGTCTGCCTGTAGTAGTCTGTATCCAATCCAAGCATAATGTTTTCTTCAGGGCAAAACAAAATGTTATTTTCGGACGCCGGCACTTCCACGTCCGAAGGATCAAAGAGACAATTTTTGATAATGACCTTATTATCGTTAGTTCCCACAAAGCCACTCCGGGAACCGTGAGGATCATTCCCAATGAAAGATCCGTCAAACAGGCAGTCGCTGACGGAAAGCACAGAATATATATCATAATTATGGCAAACAAGCCCTGCGGAAATAAATGACCTGTCTCTACTGTCAATGGTAACGCTGCTTATACAGTGTGATATCACTGATACACCGGTACTATAACACACAATGCCGGCTGCTTCATAATCATTGACGGCAAGGATCGTGCCTTCCACCTTCAGTCTGGTTATGGTCCCTCCGTGTATCCGGGCAAAAGGCGCATGGTCTGATCTTGTCGTGGTACAGTTGAAAGTCAGTGTGTGTCCGCAGCCGTCAAAGGTACCGGCAAAACTGGTATCCGGCATCTCCACATAACCCACAGACTTTGAGGCAGTGATGTCACGGGTAAGCAGAACTGTCATTCCATCGTAATCAAAGCCGGATCTAACCGCTTCGGCGAAAACATTCCAATCCTTCTCAGAACCTATGGTCATGGGCGGGTCTTCCACAATAAATGTAAAATAATCCTCTCCTTCATAACCGCTTTCTTCGGTTGCCGTCACGGTCAGCACATAATTTCCTTTTTCCTTTACGACATCTGCGGCTTCCCCGTCTTTTGTGAGGGAAACGGTGTAGTCATTATCAAAAAGTCTCTCTCCGGATGCCCACACTTCATATTCGGGCATGATCTCATCACCCGTGTATGCATAAAAGCTAAGATATGAGATTAAGTAAAAATCTCCTGCAGAAATCTCCACATCGCAGTGATCAGTCGCAGTATCGGCATGATTCCGATCCCCGGCTGCCATGTACCATACTCTGTAGTGTCCTTTTAATCTTGCGGAAGGCGGATCCGTCTTCCATTTCCGGTCCTCCGAAGAAGATCTTCCGTCAAAAGGAGGCGCCTTGGTGGTTGTATCATCTGTCAGGGCGTAGTACACGGTACCGATGCCACCGGCAACGCTTCCCCCGGTGACCAGTACCTGATCCTGACCATTGTAAATCAGGTTGTTTACGGGTTCAGGCGCCGTAAAATCTGATCCTTTGATCTCCGCCTTTCCGATGGTAAAGGCCACGGATCTGTCTGATCCCGGACCGGGAAGCTTATAATTGCTGTCAGACAACGCCGCAGCTTCAGCGGTGTAAGTCTGTCCATCATAATTCGCATAGGTCTCTCCGCCGGTGACTGTGACCTCACAGGTATCGCCGGAAACAAGGTTTGCGACTGCAGCTTTGGGCTTCTGCTCCATGCCGTTATAAACCAGATTCGTGTCTGACCAGGAAAGTTCTGCTTCCCTTTGCAGGATATTTGCGGACAGTCCCAGGATCTCATTGGTTTTATCAAGGTTCAGATAATACTCGGAGGTTTCAGAAATCCCATACAGTTTCCCACCGGTCAGGCGTACAGGTATGTTGCTGTGGGCGTTTTTGGTATCGAAGGAGGCTGAGATAAGGAATACGGTCACGCCGGATACCACCTCACCGTTCCTGACTGTCTTTAATACCGGTCTGCCGCTGATCACAGCGTCCGTGTTTCCGTCATATGTTTTATCATCAGCCGTGATGCCGGAAATATATACCTGCTCCGCAGTCACGGTAAGGGTGCCGGGAGCGTAGCTGATATCATAATTCGAAGTCACGTAAGGATCCGTAATGACCGCATCACCGGGAGTGATGGTTCCGACTGCGGTAGTCACGGCAGTACTGCTGGAGGTAAGGGTTACGGCGCTGATACTGTGTCCTTCCACAAGGGTGCCCGAGGAAACTCTCACCTTGCCGGTACCCGTTTCAATGGAACCACCTTTCTCCACGATCTGGTCATAGGCCCTTATGGTGATCGATCTCTTCCTGATATCTGCCTGAACATCCGCGGGTTGGCCGGAGAGGATATAATTTTCGGAATCCTCTCCGATAAGTGAAAAGCCGGTGAAGGAAACCGTCTTATCTTCACCTGCATCAGCATCCTCAAAAGACGCTGTGCCCTCCGAAACACTTACATCATCATTTCCTACCCTGCCGCTTACCTCTCCGGTGTCTGTGACGGCAGCATCCGTCGTGCCGTCGTATTCCTTTCCCGAAACACTGAGTCCGGTGACAGTGACCTCCTTCTGCAGGATGTTAGCCGAGAGTCCCAGGGTTTCATTGGTCTTTTCCAGATCCAGCGTATAATCATCCGCATTGCTCAAGGTTACGGCAGTGACCGATACCGGCTTATTTATGCCGACTTTTTTGTCCTCAAATCCGGCAGAGATACTGCTTACGGTCAGTCCCGGGATCACCGCGTCATCCTTTACTCTCTTTATCACCGCCGTGCCTGAGATATCAGCGGCAGTACCTCCGTCATAGGTCTTATTCTCCGCTGAAATGCCTCCTGAAATATATACCTGTTCCGCCGTCACGGTAAGGTTGCCCGGGAGGTAACTGATATCGTAGTTCGAAGTCACATCTGTTTCGGAAGAGTCCTTAATGACCGCATCCCCGGGAGTGATGGTCCCGCTGCTGGTAGTTACGGCAGTACTGCTGGGGGTAAGGGTTACGGCGCTGATACTGTGGCCTTCCACAAGGGTTCCCGAGGACAATTTCACTTTGCCGGTACCCGTTTCAATGGAACCATCCTTACCCACGGTCTGGTCATCAGCCTTTATGGTTATGGATCTCTTCCGGATCTCTGCCTGAACATCCGCGGGTTGGCCGGAGAGGACATAATTTCCGGAATCCTCTCCGATAAGTGAAAAGCCGGTGAAGGAAACCGTCTTATCTTCACCTGCATCAGCATCCGCAAAAGATGCTGTGCCTGCAGAAACACTTACATCATCATTTCCTACCCTGCCGCTTACCTCTCCGGTGCCTGTGACGGCAGCATCCGTCGTGCCGTCGTAATCTTTTTCGGAAGCGCTGATCCGCGTGATGGAGACAGGCTTGGGATCAATGTCATATACCGTGAAAGCAGTCGCTTTTCCATCCCCCGTTCCGAGAGAAATACTCGCCATATAAGTCCCCGCATCTGTCGGAGCCGTGGCCGTTTCGGAACCCCAGACGCCATTTCCCGTCTTTTTCTGATAAGTGATGTCCGGGGTGCCGAGAAGCCCGGTGTCCCCGCTTATTGCTGCCCCTTTTTCATTTCCATCGTATACGGCTTCAGCTGAGAGTGCCGCTATGGTAAGCGCAACCTTGCCGCCCGGAAGATCGCAGCCGGGGGCAGTGCAGGTGGCAGTTAAAACATTCTCCAGAGCCGAATAAGCGAAGTGGTGAAAGTGCTCCATCTGAAGCTCAACAGGTGCGCTGGCATTGTCGGTCTCACGCGCTCCGTGGATATCCTCAGCCAGGATATAGACACGGTAATCAAGTCCCCAGGTCAGACCGGCGTAGGCATCCGGCAGCGTGAAGGTACCCACTCCCCGGCTCCCGTCAGTTTTAAGTTCTGTATCAAGGGACAGATAGGTATATTCAGGGATCCCCTCGGTGCTGTCATTTGTAACGCATTTCCCGGCTTCATACCCCGTCTTCAGCAGCAGGACCGATACCCTGTCCGTATTGTCCGCATGGTCTCCGCTTATGGCGTAGTACACGGTCGCCGTGGTGCCATCCACTTCGGGATGCATATTTTCAGGCATCGCTATCTTAAGTTTTTCATCACGGAGAGTGAGCTTGTACGCTCCCGGCTCACCGGGTATCACAGAGGAGAAGATCACGGAGGGCAGGTCCACATTGAAGGCCGGCATCACATCCATTACACTGTCTGACGCATGCCAATATGATAAACTGCCTGAGGAACCCACATAACCAACTTTGGTATTATTTTCATAATCATAATTATAAGTATCATTCTTATGATAAAATGGTGACCGTAGCCACCAGGCTGGGCTTTCACTTCCATTTTGCTTTGACCTGTATTCATTTGCCTCAACAGTATTCGGATATCCATAAGAGAGTCTGGTGGCCTCAGCGGCATCGAGGACAAATACCTTATCCCGGTTTAACGGCGCAAAGATGAGATATTGGTGACTGCTTCCGTCATTTGAGGACTTGGAAGTTTTGGTGCTGAAGGCTATAGATGCTTTCTCGGTTTCGGTAAGGTTTCCTTCCTTTGTGAGGAAAAGATCCCCGTTCAGGCCTTTTCTCAGGTCACTGTACTGCCACTGGTTTATCCTTTCCGCTCCCTCATTGGGCGTACCGTCATCGTCAAATTTCACTTCATAATCGATACCGCCGTTGCAGTCCAGAAGCATGGTTTTGTTCTCATTAAACTCCGTTGCTGCCCTGTCAAGAACCCTGTACTTTGTGGAGTCCTCACCGTCAAACATTCCGTAATACACATAACTCCAGCCACCTGCCCCGTAAACAGGGTTAGTGATGGCGCCGGTCCCGAGACCTGTGACACTTTTATCTTCCGCAAAGACAACACAATAACCAATGGACTTTGTGCCATGGTAATCGCTGCCTTCCGGTGCAGAAAACGTCAGCGTATAGTTTCCTGGCTGTGAATCATCAGCATCACTATAGGTAATGGAATAATCGGTATCCTTGATCAATTCAGTTCCAAGGAAATCAATCAGAGCGGGGACGGGATGAATGATTTCTCCATCAGAACAATAACTTTTTTCCATATTGCTGACGGTGGCAAAGGAAAGGTCCAGATAATCAATGAGTGGAACAGCCTTATCATTCTCAACTATCCAGTTTCTCCCAAGAGCAGCGGCAAGTTTTTTAGCTGTTTGAGTATTGCTTTTTGTGCCGACAGCAACACCCTGATCTGTTCCCAATTTTTTATTATTATAATAGCATTTCACAAAACCAACCCGGGAATCTTCGTAACGGGCAAAGGTTTTGCTTTCTGCCGTTCCGCTAGTCAGTCCCGATGGGTCAAAGAGGCAGCTGCTCATTTCAAGTTCTGATCCCGCATAGCCCACAAAGCCGCCCCAATAATTGGTGTATGTACCGCCAAACTTTCCGTTAAACAGACAGTCAGTGATGGTAAGTTTTCCACTGTCCACGTTCCCTACAAATCCGCCATGGTTTCCTAACCCCATCACAGAACTGTCGATAGTGACACTGCTTATGCAGTTCTTTATGACAGAATTCCCGTTGCTGTGAGCAGCAATTCCGGCCGCATACTTATTGTGTGGAGCAATATTGCCGGTCACTTTGAGATACTGAATCGTTGCACCATCTATGTAGGGAAATGGAGCGCAGTTCTCCTCACTTGATTCATAGCCCACTGTCAGCGTGTGCCCTGCCCCATCAAAGATTCCCTTGTAACCATCAGTCTCATTACTATTCACGGTTTTGGTGATGCACCTCCCCTCTGCTACATCTTCTGCATCCGGAAGGTCACAATCAAGCCTCACAAAGATTCCGCTTGCCCAATATCCCTCATTATCCGAAAACTTGATCCAGTCGTCTTCGGTTTTTATGAGATAAGGCTTTTCCTCCGTGCCTGAGCCCGAAAGATTATCATCCTCATAATTCAAAACCGGGATTACAGCACCGCCCTCTCCTATCTCCCAGCCATCGCCGAGAAGTTCCAGGAGCGCATTTCCTGTAGCACCGGTCTGGGTTCCTTGTGCAGTTCCGTAGGCTGTCCTGTAATAACAGGTAGAAAAATCGACAGAACCGGAATCGTAACGGCAGAACGTTGAACCATTGGTGTCGCTTACGCCCGAAAGGTCACCCGCCTGAAGGCAATGGCTGAAGGTCAGATTTCTTCTCTTCCACCCCAGAAAGCCCCCGCAACTTTCAGTAGAACTGCCTGATATTCTGCCATCAAAAAGACAGTCGGTAAAACTTAATGTGCCATCATAAATCCTCCCCACAAATCCACCATGAGTGCCGTCGCCCTCTACCGAGGATTCTATAGTCACACTTGAGCGGCAGCTCACAATGTTGACGGTACCATATGCATCGCCGATGAGACCAGCAGACATCTTTCCGTTGGTATTGATCGTACCCGCGATATGAAGCCGTTTTATAATAGCGTTATTGGCATATTTAAAAGGTGCAGCAAAAGCATTGCCACCATTTGTATGAGCAAGGTTGAGAGTCAGAGTGTGTCCAGCCCCGTCAAATATTCCCATAAAGCAGGAACTCTTGCTTGTGCCAACCATTTGTGTAATGCTCTTCCCTGCTGCAATATCTTCAACAGTAGGAATATCGGCGTTGAGTTTAACATAGGTACCCTTAGCCCAGCAGGCCTCTGAACCGGCAAATGTGTTCCAGTCGTCCGCATTTTCAATGAGATACGGGTCGTTCATTTTGCCAGCGCCGGAGAGAGTTGCGGAAGTCAGGTTGCTTTCGCCATATGCAGGCAAGGAATTATCGAGGGAAGGCCGGGAGGTATCTGCAGCCTGTACCGGCAAAACCACTTCAGGCAGCGGCACCGCCCCCAGGATCATGGCGAAAGCCAGCACGAATGATAAGATGTTCTTTAAACTCTGTCTTTTTCTCATATCCTTCCACCCCGCTTTAACCCGGTCTACAGGTCCGTTCATCTGCGGCGGATGCCGCATATTATTGCCGCTAAAGAGACATCGCTGTCAGGCTTTATTATTCTTAAGAAAAACCCCGCTGTCCTGATAATAAAATTATCACGCAGGCGGGGTTTCGTCAATGTCAAATATGATCCGGGGTCTGACGGACCTGCTACTTTACGATGACCTCGCAATACGCTTCGTTCAGGGAGGTATCGGAGGAAGCTTCCCCTGCGGACAGGTTTTCGGCTTTCGCTTCCGCCTTTACCCTGTAGCAACCGGGCTTTGCCCTGTAGTTCACCGTGACCAGGCCGTTTTCGTCCACGTCAATGATACCCTTAAGAGAACCTTCGGAAGGATCTTCTTCAATCGACCATGTGACTGAGGGCTGCTCTGCTTTTTTCTTTGGCGTTGAAAGCTTTAGCTGAAGCTTTGCGGGCTTTTTTGAGCTGTCCCCGGGCGCTTTCACGGCAGCAGTGATCTTGTTCAGGGTCAGGTATCTGTCCTTATGATCTTCATTTACCTTTACTTTTATGGTCTTTTTGATCTTTCCGGACTTTACGGTGACCTCCGCATCGCTTCCGGGGACCACAGCTGACACAAAGCCGGACTTTGACACCTTCACTCCCTTTCCCTTCACGCTGAAGGTCAGGTCTTTGGGATCGGTGTTGTCCATGGTGGCATACACCTTGATCCGCTCTCCTCCCCCAACTGAAAGCTCCATGGGGGTTACTTCCGAATATTCATTGACGGAGAGGGTTTCGTCCATGGGCTTCGTGACTGTCACTTTGGTCCAGGCTGTGACTGTGTTGTTCTCCGTCTTAGACTCATCCGTCATGGACCAGCATATCCAGGCAGCGCCAGCGTCCTTCGCCGCTATCTCATAAGTCGCCTTTGACGCTTTGGTACGGTCGTCCTTATTATACCTGGGTTCAGGCGCGCCGGTTTTCGGATCCCTCACAACATCACAGACCTCGGGGTTAAGGATATCCACATTTATGACCTTGGATTCGTCCCTCATGTTGGCAGGGATGCCTATGCTTACAGTCTTATTATTCGCTGCTCCCGCAACAGACTTTACGGTCTTGGGGGCAGTGAGCTTATAGGTCTTCTTTCCTTCCGATATGGTCTCGGACACAGGAAGAGCAAGCTTTCCGTTTTCTCCCTCCACACGATCGTCCACGGTGATATCGAACACCATATCCTCAGATCCGTACACCACTGCTTTCACTTTCGCGGATCCGTGATCGGAGCCTTTCTTAAGGCTCTTTGCCGTGACGACTCCGTTCTTCATCGTGACGCAGCCTTTGGGCTCCACGTCATACAGTTCCCACCTGACCCCGTAGACATACTCTCCGTCAGTGTTCAGGTTCAGGCGCCTGGTCTCTCCGGTCAGCAGGTGGTACTCTGTTTCAGGCTCGGGTCCCGGCGGTTCGGGTCCGGGAGGCTCTGGGCCGGGTTTTTCTGCAATGGTGAAGCTTACAGGGACTGAGGCGTAGTCTGTCTTGTAAGGATAGCTGACCTCCTCCGCCAGGAGGCAGACATGGTAATCCTTTCCACATTCCAGCCCGGAATAGGCCTCCGGAATTTCGAAGGTGCCGGTTCCGATATTCCCATCCTTCACGATCTTTGAATCAAGGGGCAGATAAGTAAACTCAGGGATACCTGCGGTTTCACTGTTTATGATGTACTTGCCTGTCTCATAACTGTTCTTCAGGAGCAGCACGGATACCCTGTTTACATTCATCGCATGATCCCCGCCGATCACATATGGCAGGGTGACGGTGCTTCCTTCAATGTACGCTGATGCTCCTTCGGAAAGGGCTATCTCCAGTCTGTTGTCCGAGAGTGTGAACTTATACTCCCCTGCCTTATCGGGGATCAAGGAC
>JAEELB010000276.1 GCA_016288705.1 Lachnospiraceae bacterium
GGCTATGCCTACAATATCTATACAAATATCCTGCTGATATCCTCATACAGCATTCCATCCGCCATGTCCCGCGCCATGGCCGGGAAACTGGCCAGACGCGAATACAGAAGCGCAGACCGTATGTTCAGGGGCGCTTTGATCTATGTGCTGATAGTCGGGACTCTGGCTGCCGCTTTTGCATGGTTTGCGGCTCCGTATCTCGTGGTCTCTAACGCTGTTCCCGTGCTCCGCATATTTGTTCCGACCCTTTTTCTGTCAGGCATTCTGGGCGTGCTGAGAGGGTTCTTCCAGGCCCACAGATCCATGATCCAGACCTCCGTATCCCAGATACTGGAACAGCTCATGAACGCCGGAGTGAGCGTGGGCGCAGCCTGGTACTTTGTGCACAGCACGACCATGACTCTGGCGCAGGAGGCCGGTGAGGACACGGCGAGGGCAGTGAGGGGCGCTGCCGGTTCGGCCATAGGGACAGGAACCGGAGTCGTCATGGCTCTTGTTTTCATGGGGGGCATGTACCTTCTCAACCGTGACTATTTCAAAAGAAGGGTTGAGCGGGACAGGAATATTTCGGATGAGTCCTATCTGCGGATACTTAAGGAAATGGTGCTGGTGGTGACACCCTTTATCCTGAGCACCTTTATTTACAACTGCCTCACCGCCGTAGACCAGACGGTGTATTCCAGGATCATGATCGGTCTGAAAGGCACTGCCGAATCACAGGCGGCCACCATGTACGGCATCTTTTCGGGAAAGACCATAGTCCTCAGGAACATTCCCGTGGCCATTGCATCCGCTGTCAGCGCGGCAGTGATACCCGAAGTCGCTGCGGCTTGGGCGGTAAATGACAGGAAAAGGGCGGAAAGGAGGACGGAGTCGGCTGTCAGGATCACCATGGCGGTGGCTTTCCCGTGCATGGCAGGACTCATGCTGCTTGCAAGACCCATAGTGACGCTTCTGTTTCCGCAAAAGGCTTCAATAGAGACGGCTTCCCATCTGCTTACCGCCATCGGCATCACAGTTATACTGTATTCCCTGTCCACCATCACCAACGGAGTGCTCCAAAGCGTGGGAATGGTGAACAGACCGGTAGTCCATGCGGCTGTGGCGCTGGTGATACAGTTTGGGATACTGGTGGTCTTGCTCAGAAATACGGAACTTAACCTGTACGCGCTCGTGATCGCGGACATTTCCTATTCCCTGCTCATGTGTCTGCTGAACGGATGGGCCATAAGGAGGCATCTGGGCTTCAGTCAGGAAGTAAAGAATACATTTCTTTTGCCTGCGCTGTCGTCGCTTGTCATGGGGGTTTCGGCGCTGCTGTTTTATATGCTGCTGTTCAGGCTGAGTTCATCAAATGTTGTGTCCCTCGCAGCGGCTATCGTGCTTGCGGGCATCATCTATTCGTTTCTGATGATCAGGTCAGGAGCATTGTCGGAATCAGAACTGTCGCGTTTCCCGGGAGGGAAAAAACTTGCGGGACTGATACTCGGGCGCAGGAGTACGGAGTGAATCCGATCCCCGCAGGGCCCGCCACGGGTGAAGCCGGTTGTCATCACTCCTGCGTGAGGGCGGAAATGTCCGTGGAAATGGTCATGGAGTAATTTGTGTAATACACCACGAAGCCCGCGTAACTTCCTTTGGGCTTCCTGATCTCGCGCTTCTTTACGTAATCCACTTCGCCCTTGTCCTGATCCCTGTAGCCTGAAAAATGGGCGGCAACGGCCGCAGCATCCTCAAAGGCTGAGTCAGAGGGCATGTCTTCGTTTTCATTTACTTTGAGGATCACATGGGCTCCGGGTACACCCTTTGCGTGGAACCAGTAATCTTCGGGCTTTGCCAGGGAAAAGGTGAGATAGTCGTTCTGACGGTTGTTTTTCCCCGCATAGATGTGGTGGCCGTCACGGCTCAGGAAATGAAGGGGATCCGAAGGGGCCTCGTTTCCCTTCGCCTTTCTGCCGGCTTTTGTGGGGGCGGCCTTAATTATCCCGTATTCCGCAAGTTCCCTTCTGATCTCCGCAAGGTCCCCGTCGGTTTCCGCCATGTCCAGAGACTGCAGGACGGACTCCAGCATCACGATCTCCTTTTTCACATCTTCGGTGAGCCTCGTGAGGTTCTCCTTTGTGCGTTTTAATTTGTTGTATCTGGAAAAGAATCTTTCGGAATTCTGCTTGAAGGAAAGGGTGGGATCCAGCGGGATCTTTACGTTTTCCCCGGTCCGGTAATCCTCTGCGACGATACAGGTGTCGCCGGGTTTTACGCTGTAGCCGTAGATCAGGAGCAGCTCCCCGTAGGTCCGGAATCTTTCCATCTTTTCCGTATCCCGGAGCTGCTTTTCCTGAAGGGACAGCTTTTTCACATCGCGCGAGAGTATGGAACTCAGGGTCTTCCTGAGGCCTGCGCTCTTCTGCTTCATACGCTCCCTGGTCTGACGTTCGGAATAATAGAGGATCAGGGCCTCGCTCATGGTTTCGCAGCGTCTGACATCC
Organism: Lachnospiraceae bacterium; assembly: GCA_016288705.1. Classification (GTDB taxonomy): domain Bacteria; phylum Bacillota; class Clostridia; order Lachnospirales; family Lachnospiraceae; genus JAEELB01. Next base: position 2,487 of record JAEELB010000276.1, read on the forward strand.
AGGCCTTCACAGGTGGACAGAGGCACCGGCGAGAACTCAACCGGGGTACCGTTCCTGAAGTAGACCGGAGGCGAAAGGTCAGGGGAAAGCGCTGCTTCATCAATGATCCCGCGAAGCGCGAGATATACGGAGGACATTTCGGCGGGAGAAAGCCGGTCTTCCGTGGCTTCCGGGGAAACCCGGGTCCTTGCGCAAACCTCTTCAGCTACGACCCTGGATATGCCCTGCCATGACACGTTCAGAAATTCCGATACAGGCAGGGCGGAGGAAGCCAGCTTCCTCATAAAGTCCTCGGGCGTTGCGGAGAGGAAGTCTTCCTTGTCCTTTGTCTCGGGAAGAAAATAAGAACTCCCAGGGAGCACTATCCTGACGGAACTCATCGAAGGGGGAACGTGCCTGATGGCGTCGATCACCCGGTCATTATCATCGATGAGGATTATATTGCTGTGCTTTCCCATAAGCTCGGTGACAAGGGTATAGTTCCTTATATCTCCCAGTTCATCCGAGTGCCGGAAGGAAATGCGGACGGCCCTTTCCAGCCCCGGTTGGGTGACGGCCTCCACCCTGGCCCCCTGCATGTATTTCCTGAGGAGCATGCAAAAAGCCGGGGCGGCATCAGGGGATCTCAGATTCGTATCCGTCACGTACAGCAGGGGCATCGAGGGATCTGCGGATAGGAACAGCCTCCTGAGACCCTTCTCCGTCCTGAAGGCCAGGGTTACGGAATGAGAGTCCGGCTGTGATATCTTTGTGATCCGCTGCCCTGCCAGAGGCTTCAGTTCCCGGACAAGGGCAGAAAGCGTTATTCCGTCAAATGGCATATGACCCTCCTGTTCACGGTTTTCAGCGACCACGAGTATATCACGGCCGATCAGGGAGGGGCAAGTTATCCCTCTTGCCCGCTGTCTTCTTTAGTGTTAAAATGCTTCCGTCAGTTTTGACGGGAGGATAACAGTATGCCTAAAACGGCGGTAGTGACCGATACGAATAGCGGTATGACCTCAAAGGAGGTCGAGAAGATGCATGTCTTCGTGGTCCCGATGCCATTTTATATAGGCGGTGAGACATACTACGAGGGGATCAATCTGGATCAGAAGCAGTTCTATTCGATGCTGGAGGGGGATGTGTCCATCAGCACGAGCCAGCCGTCGCCGGAATCCCTTATGAATGTGTGGGACAGGGTCCTGACAAATTATGACGAACTGGTGTACATCCCCATGAGCAGCGGGCTGTCAGGTTCCACTCAGAGCGCTATGATGCTTTCGTCGGACTACGACGGAAGGGTCCAGGTGGTGGACAACCAGAGGATCTCGGTTACCCAGCGCCAGAGCGTGCTGGATGCGCTTTTTATGATAGAGCGCGGTCTCAATGCCGCTCAGATCAAGGAAAAGCTTGAGGAGACAAAGCTGGACGCCAGCATTTACATAATGGTCGAAACCCTGAAGTATCTGAAAAAGGGAGGGCGCGTTACTCCTGCGGCTGCTGCCATAGGCACGGCCCTGAAGGTGCGCCCGGTGCTCACCATTCAGGGCGAAAAGCTTGACTCCTTCAGGCTCGCCAGGACCAGAAAGCACGGCGAAGCCATCATGAAAGATGCCGTAAAGACCGACGCTGAGGAGCGTTTCGGAGGGATGGATCCCGAAAAGGTCCTGCTCGCCGCTGCCTACAGCGGAACGGACACAAAGCTTGCGGAGGAATGGAGAAAGGATGTGGAAAAGAGTTTTCCCGGATTCCGCGTTCATATGGATCCTCTTTCATTGTCCGTGTCCTGCCATATCGGTCCCGGCTCCATCGCGCTCACCGTTATCCGGAAGTTTTCGTTATGAAGGGCAGTCCGACTCACGACACTTCTTTTTCGACGGACAGCAGGAAATCCCTCGTCTCATACCCGGAGAAGCAGATCGGCCCGGCTCCCGGAACCGGGGATACTGCCGATGCCTCAGACACCGGGAAGATAACGATACCGGGCAAGGAGTCCCGGGAGCATCCCCGGGCAGCGGAAACCCACGATCCCGAAGCATCGGAAACAGATGAGCAGTCCCGGCTCAGGCTTCGGGAACGCATCCGTCGGATGTCAGACGAAAAAGGCTCGGAAATGAGGGCCTGCGTGGTCACCTTCGGCTGTCAGATGAATGAGAGGGATTCCGAAAAGATCAGGGGGATACTTAAATCTGCGGGGTACTCCCTCACCGGTTCCGAAAAGGAAGCGGACCTTGTGATCTACAACACCTGCAGCGTACGCGAAAATGCCGACGTCCGCGTGTTCGGGAGGCTCGGCTATCTTCATTCCCTTAAAGACAGAAGGCCTTCCCTGAGGATAGGGCTCTGCGGCTGCATGGCCCAGGAGGAACGGGTCAGGGAAAAGATCCGGAAGACTTACCCCTTCGTGGATATAATGTTCGGGACCCACAACATCCCCAGCCTCGAAACTCTTTTGCTGAGAAACCTCGAGACGGGGGAGCGGGCCTGGGATGTGCGAAAGGAAGGGAGCAGGCTGGAGAGGAAAAAGGACGACGTGGCCGGCATCGAGGACAGCCTTCCGGAGGACAGGACCTATCCCTTCAAGTGCGGGGTGAACATAACCTATGGCTGCAATAATTTCTGCACCTACTGTATCGTTCCCTATGTGAGAGGCCGCGAAGAGAGCAGAAGGGCGGGAGACGTGCTTGAAGAGATCCGCCGCCTCGCGGATGACGGCGTGTCGGAGGTCATGCTCCTTGGCCAGAATGTGAACTCCTACGGCGACAGCGAAGGGGGGCTCACTTTTCCCATGCTGCTGAGAAAGGTATGCGGGGTGGACGGCATAAGGCGCGTCAGGTTCATGAGTTCCCATCCTTCCGACCTTTCAGACGAACTGATCGAGGTCATGGGAAGTGAGAGAAAGGTTTGTCCCCACATCCATCTGCCGGTGCAGTCAGGTTCCGACCGCATCCTGAAAAGGATGAACCGGCATTACACCGTGGAACACTTTATAAATATCACCGATAAACTGAAAAAGGCCGTTCCGGGGATATCCATCACAACCGATATCATAGTCGGTTTCCCCGGGGAGACCCATGAGGATGTGGATCAGACCATAGACTTGATCAGGCGGGTCAGCTTCGACAACGCCTTTACCTTCAGGTATTCCAGAAGGCCGGGAACCCCTGCTGCGGATTATCCGGATCAGGTGCCGGAAGAGGTGGTGAAGGCGGAGTTCGACCGGGTGCTCAAATGCGTGCAGGATACCGCGAGACGAGAGATAAGCCGTCATGAGGGCGAGATACAGGAAGTCCTGGTGGAACACGTAAATGAAAAGGATCAAAGCCTTGTGACCGGGAGGATCCCCGACAACACGGTGGTCCATTTCCCCGGGACACCGGATCTCATCGGGAAATACGTGATGACCGAACTGCTGAAGTGCGAGGGATTCTATTACATGGGCAGGATCGCGGACCCCTCATCGGAACCCCATTCCGGGACCGCATCCCGTCACATTCCGGATACAGGAGACAGATAATGGCGACAGAACAGCTTTCTCCCATGATGCAGAAATATATGGAGACCAAGCAGGAGTACAGCGACTGTATCCTGTTCTACCGTCTCGGGGACTTCTATGAGATGTTCTTTGAGGACGCAAAGACGGCCTCCAGAGAGCTGGACCTCACCCTGACGGGAAAGAGCTGCGGCCTTGTGGAGAGGGCGCCAATGTGCGGCGTCCCCTACCATTCCAGCGAGTCCTATATCAACAGGCTCGTAAAGAAGGGCTACAGGGTGGCCATCTGCGAGCAGGTGGAGGACCCTCGGACCGCGAAGGGGCTTGTAAAGAGGGAGGTCATCAGGGTGGTGACCCCCGGCACCAATATGGACGACGACACGGAGGAGAAGGGGAAGAACACTTTCCTTGTGTCCATATGCGAGAGGGGAGGGGCCTTCGGTATTTCCGCGGCGGACGTGTCCACCGGGGATTATTATCTCACGGAAGAAAAGGATCAGGCCAAACTCTTTGATGAGGTAAATAAATACGCGCCCCCGGAACTGATAGTATCCGAGAGCTTCCTTCACAGCGGCTTTGACTTTGAAGGGCTCAAGCAGAGGTTTAAGACCTCGATCACCATGCAGCCTGACGCGGCTTTTGACGAGGACAGCTGCAGAAAATTCCTCATGAAGCATTTCAAGGTGAATTCCCTTAGCGGTCTCGGACTTGACCGCTTCCCCGTGGGTACCACCGCGGCGGGAGTCCTCCTCAAGTACCTTTACGATACCCAGAAGAGGGATATGGGATATTTCACCAGGATCAATCCTTATTTTCCGGGGACCTACATGCTGCTCGACCAGTCCACAGAGCGGAATCTGGAACTTCTGGAGACCATGCGGGACAAGACAAGGCGCGGATCCCTTCTGGGGGTGCTGGACAGGACGAAGACCGCCATGGGCGGCAGGCTCCTCAGAAGGATCATAGAGCAGCCCCTCACGGACGAAGAGAGGATCAGGGTCAGACAGAGAAAGGTCCTGGCCTTTACGGAAAATACCCTTGAAAGAGATGAGATAAGAGAATATCTGTCCGGGATCCTGGATCTTGAAAGGCTCTCCGCCAGGGCTTCCTACGGGACGGCGAATCCGCGGGACCTCATCGCCCTCAGGGACTCACTTTCCATGCTCCCGGCAATAAAGACCGTGCTCGTCAATCTTGAAGAGCCGGAGATAAAGAACATGCTGGAAGGCTTCGATACACTCGAGGATCTGAGCTCTCTGATCGACAGGGCGATAAAGGACGAGCCCCCCATACTGGTCCACGAGGGCGGCATCATCAAGGACGGCTACGACAGCGCCGTGGACGAATACAGGGCAGCGGGCACCGACGGCAAGAAATGGCTCATGGAGCTTGAGGAATCCGAAAAGGAAAAGACAGGCATAAAGAACCTGAAGATCAGGTTCAACTCCGTCTTCGGATACTATATTGAGGTGAGCAATTCCTTCAAGGACAAGGTCCCTGCCGATTACGTGAGAAAACAGACCCTTGTGGGAAGCGAGAGATACATCAATGAACCCCTGAAGCAGCTGGAGGACAAGATCCTGGGGGCGGAAGAAAAGCTCTTTGCCAGAGAATACGAGCTCTTCACGGAGATCAGAAAGAAGGTAAGCGACGAGACATTGAGGATACAGAGGGCGGCGGAGATGCTGTCCTCCCTTGACGTGATGACGGACCTGTCCTACGTGGGAGAGAAAAATAATTACGTCATGCCCGAGATCACGGACGACGGTTTTATTGACATCAGAGAGGGAAGACATCCCGTTGTGGAACAGATGACCGGACAGGAGATGTTCATCCCCAACGACACCCTTCTGGATAATAAAAAGCACTGTGTGGCGGTGATAACCGGCCCCAACATGGCGGGAAAATCCACATATATGAGGCAGACCGCCCTGATCGTCCTGATGGCCCAGATCGGTTCCCCCGTCCCCGCAAAGAGCGCCAGGATAGGGCTGGTGGACCGCATATTTACAAGGGTGGGGGCGTCAGACGACCTGTCCACCGGCAGATCCACTTTCATGGTGGAGATGTCGGAGGTAGCGAACATTCTCAGGAACGCCACTTCAAAGAGCCTGCTGATACTTGACGAGATCGGGCGCGGGACCTCGACCTACGACGGGCTGTCCATAGCCTGGGCGGTGGTGGAGCATATCAGCAGCCGGCGCCTTCTGGGGGCCAGGACCTTATTTGCGACCCATTATCACGAGCTGACCGAGCTTGAGGGCAAGATCGACAATGTAAATAACTACCGGGTGGCGGTAAAGGAAAAGGGAGACGAGATCATTTTCCTGAGAAAGATAATGAAAGGCAGCGCCGACAGGAGCTACGGCATCCAGGTGGCGAAGCTTGCGGGAGTCCCCGATCTGGTGACGGACAGGGCGAGGGAGCTTCTGTCCAGGCTTTCCGAAAATGACATCACGGAGAAGCTTTCCGATCTGGAACTGGCAAAGGGAGACCCCAAGGCCATGAAGGCCGAGAGAAAGAAGAATGCGGAGGCCGTGCCGGGACAGATGACATTCTTTGACGCGGCGACGGACTCCGATATAGTGAAGGAACTCACGGAGATAGATATCACTTCCCTTACGCCCATGGACGCCATGAACACCCTTTACCGGCTGCAGAATGAGGCGATGAACAGGTTCAGGACATGATCAGACTTCTTGACAAGGAAACGATAGACAGGATCGCCGCGGGTGAGGTGGTGGAGAACCCGCGGTCGGTGGTGAAGGAACTGGTGGAAAACTCCTTTGACGCGGGAGCAAAACGCGTTACCGTCCAGATAAAGGACGGTGGCAGGAGCCTGATAAGGGTGTCGGACGACGGCTGCGGGATTGAGCAGGGTGAGGTGCTCACGGCCTTTGAGCGGCACGCCACCAGCAAGATAAAGAATTCCGACGATCTTTCATTTATCTCCACAATGGGCTTTAGGGGAGAAGCCCTTTCCAGCATAGCTGCCGTATCCAGAATGGAGCTTGTTACCAAGTGCGCTCCGGCGCTTTCCGGAGTCAGGGTCACCGCTGAAGGCGGCGTCCTTTCGGAACCGGAAGAGATAGGTTCTCCTCAGGGGACCACGGTGATCGTGAGAGATCTGTTCTACAACGTTCCCGCCCGAAGGAAGTTCCTGAAGAGTGTGAGGAGCGAGGGCAATCAGGTGTACGACACCATGGTGAAGCTCGCCCTGTCGAGGCCCGACGTGTCGGTCTCATATCTCCAGGACAGTAGGGCCGTGTTCCAAACATCGGGAAATGATAACCTTAAGGAGACGGTTTACCGCATCTTCGGAAAGGAAGTGTCAAAAGGCCTTATCCCCGTCGGGTTCGGCGATGATGAACTGGGAGTCAGGGTGACGGGCTTTCTCGGGGCTCCGTCAGAAAGCCGCTCCAACAGGGAGATGGAGTACTTCTTCATAAACGACAGGACTGTTCTGTCAAAGGTCTTTTCAAAAGCTCTTGAAGAGGGGGGCACCGGATTCTTTATGCAGCACAGGTTTCCCGTGTGCTTCCTTTATTTTGCCATTGACACGGACCGGGTGGATGTGAACGTGCACCCTTCAAAGCTTACGGTGAGACTCCCGGATGAGCCGGCCATTTATGAACTGATCCGGGAAGGCACTGCCGCAGCCTACAGGGGAACGGAGCGGGTGCCGGACAGCGACGGGAAGACAAAAGAAGCGCCTCCCGCGGTGGATATCAGGGAAGCGAAGGCGATCCCCGGCCTGCAGAAGGAAAGCGCAGGGAACACGGTTCCCGAAAGAGGGACCCTCTTCGATGAGGAGGAAGATGAGCCGGTAAGAGACGAGGCCGGAAGGGACAGACCCGGAGCAGATGCATCCGCAGATGACAGGCCGGCAGCGGATATGCGTTCAGACGAGGTTTCTGCGTATGAGACACCCGGGAGAGCTGAAGCTTCGGGAAACGCGCCCGCAGAGGATCCGCCTTCAGTTGAGCCATACGAAGCGGCGGCTCCCGAAAAAAATGAGCCCTTTGAGGATGGCGTGTCCGACACTTCGGGATCCGCAGGAACCGGGTCCGGATCCGGTCCAACTCCCGCGAATACAAATACAGATCGAACGCCTGCATTCCGCGAAATAACCGGCGAGCAGTCGTCCTTTGAACTGCCGGGGGAAGACGGGGACGGGAGTCCGAAGATCCTTTCCGGAGAAGCGAGACCGGCCATGAAGCTCATCGGCCAGGCCTTCGGAACCTACTGGTTCATTGAATACGGAAAGAAACTCCTGGTGATGGACCAGCACGCCGCCCACGAAAAGGTGATGTTTGAGAGGATCAGAGCGCAGCTCCTGTCGGGAGAAGTGTACACACAGATGATCAATCCGCCTTTCACCGTAAATCTCACCCCGGGACAGTCGGACACTCTTGAGACCTACCGGGAGGAACTTGAAAAGATGGGGTTTGAGACCGATCCGCTGGGCGGTGAGACCTACGCCCTGAGGAGCGTTCCCGCGGAACTCTTCGGTTTCGATCCGGGGGAAATGCTCTCCGAGATATTGGATGAACTGAAGTCGAGGGGCAAGGCGGACAGGGAGATAGCTTCCGTCAGGCTCCGCATAGCCACCATGGCCTGCAAGGCCGCAGTCAAAGGAAACACGGTCATGACCTTTGACAAAGCCGAGGCTCTCCTGAATGAACTGGTGACCCTGGAAGAGCCGTACCACTGTCCCCACGGGAGACCCACCATAGTGGAGATAACCGAGACGGAGCTGGAACGAAGGTTCAAGAGGATACAGGATTGACAGGGCTTTGTTTCATGAAAAAAGCAAAACGAAAATGAAAGATAAGCGTCCTCTCATATTCATAGGCGGCACCACCGCTTCCGGAAAGTCGGAATGCGCAGTGGAACTGGCGCTGCGTATCGGAGGGGAAGTGGTGTCCTGCGATTCGGCCCAGGTCTACCGGCACATGGATATAGGCACTGCCAAGATCACCCGGGATGAAATGAAAGGCGTGCCCCATCATATGATAGATGTGGCAGATCCCCGGGAAGCCATGAGCGCAGCCAGATATAAGGAGATGGCAGTTCCCGCCATAGAAGGGATCTATGAGAGAGGAAAGATCCCGGTGGTAGTGGGAGGAACCCCGTTTTACGCCCAGGGACTTATTTACGACATAGATTTCGGGACCGGAGGGCCTGCGGATAACGGAAATTCCGGAGGATCCTTGGGCGCGGAAACCGGAAGTGCTGCCGGGAGTGTGAGCACTGAAGCAGGCAGGGCCGGGGAGGCGGATACGGGTGAAAACGGATATCTTCAGGAAATGGACTCCGACAGCCTGTACGGGCTGCTTTCCCGGGTGGACCCGGAATCCGCGGAGGTCATACACAAAAACAACAGAAAGCGGGTCCTGAGGGCTCTTCAGTATTATTATGAGACAGGAGAGAGGATCTCCATTCACAACCGGGAGCAGAGAGAAAACACATCCCCCTACGACCTGAGCTATTATGCGATAGTTCCGGAAAGGGCCCTTATTTACGAGAGGACGGACATAAGGGTGGACCGGATGATAGAGGAGGGGCTGGAGGAAGAGGTGAGGGGACTCCTGAACATGGGCTGCACGCCCGATATGGTGTCCATGCAGGCCATCGGTTACAGGCAGATGATCTCCCATATCCTCGGAAATAGGCCCCTTAAAGACACGGCGGAGGAAATAAAGACCGCCACCAGACATTTTGCAAAGAGACAGATCACCTGGCTCAACCGGGAAAAGGATGCGGTCAGGGTCAGTTCCGGCGGGGAGATACTTGAAAGATACCGGTGAACTGATAGCGGGTTTCGGTGAGTAGATGACTGAAATATCCCGATGAAGGATCTGCAATGGGAGGAGATACTTGAAAGATATTAATGAACTCTACGGAGAACTCGGCATCAGCCGGGAGCTTCTCGAATATTCGGAAAAGGTGCTGTCAGGTCTTGAAGACAGGTTTTCCCGTATAGATGAGACTGCGGAGTATAACCAACTCAGGGTAATGAAAGCCTTCAGGGAGAACCGGGTGTCGGAGGCCTGTCTCCTCGGCACCACGGGTTACGGCTACAACGATCTGGGAAGGGATACTCTTGAAAGGGTCTATGCGGATCTCTTCGGGACGGAGGACGCTCTTGTGAGACCCCAGATCACCTGCGGTACCCACGCTCTGGCTGTTGCCCTCATGGGAAATCTGAGGCCGGGGGATGAACTGCTTTCCCCGGTGGGAAAACCCTATGACACTCTGGAAGAGGTGATAGGCATAAGGGAATCCAGGGGTTCCCTCAAAGAATACGGGATCACATACAGGCAGGTCGATCTTAAAGAGGACGGAAGCTTTGACTATGAAGGCATCAGGGAAGCCCTGAACGACAGGACGAAGTTGGTCACTGTCCAGAGGTCCAAGGGCTATCAGACAAGGCCCTCATTTTCGGTGACGCAGATAAATGAACTGATAGAGATTATCCGCGGTATAAAGCCGGAAGCCATGATCATGGTGGATAATTGTTACGGCGAATTTACGGAGAGGGAGGAACCGAAGGCAGACATCCTGGTGGGGTCTCTCATAAAGAATCCCGGGGGCGGGCTCGTGCCCTCCGGCGGTTACATAGCGGGAAAGTGCGAATGCGTCGAAAATGCCGCGGCCAGACTCACTTCTCCAGGGCTTTTAAAGGAGGTGGGAGCATCCCTGGGCCAGCTTTCCGGCATGTATCAGGGGCTGTTCCTCTCACCCGTGGTCACGGCCTCCGCCCTGAAGGGAGCCATATTTGCAGCGGCGCTTTATGAGGGGGCGGGTTTTGAGGTTTATCCCGGTGCGGATACCGAACGCCACGATATCATACAGGCTGTGACTTTCCATGATCCGGAGGGCGTCATCGGCTTCTGCGAGGGCATACAGGAAGCGTCTCCCGTGGACTCTTTTGTGAGACCGGAACCCTGGGACATGCCCGGGTATGATTCAAAGGTGATAATGGCAGCAGGCACATTTGTGTCCGGATCCTCCATAGAGCTTTCCGCCGACGGCCCCATAAAGGAGCCTTACACCGTTTATTTCCAGGGCGGCCTCACCTGGCCCCACGCGAAATATGGCATTTTAAGGTCCTTCCGGAGGCTTATGGAAAAGGGCATCGCAAAGGTGCCGGTGTGATGCCTGCTTTCATATTATTGGCGATATACTGCAGGGGATTTGAAAAGGAAAGTGGAAAAACTGCGGCATATATGGTACCGTGATGTCTGTGAAGATCAGTGATTTTCGGGCAGGAGGCAAGATATGATACTTACGGAAAAAAAGCCGTTAAGAGAGCTTGTGGGTGAAAACAACGGTTATCCCGGTGCTTTGATCAAGTTCTGCATAGACAGAAAGAAGAGGCTGGTGGATGTCGGTGAGGAGATGCATTACGATATGGAACTTGAATTGTATGGTGCGGGTTCCGATGATAATGACATTTTTGGTGGGAACATAGTGATAGATGATGTTGAAAACCTGAAAGTGCATCTTGAGTGGCAGGCGCATCCAAATATTGAACGGAACCGCATGTTGGGCATAGGAAGAGGACGATTTTTGACAGATCAGGGCGTGATCGATGAACTGACCGACATCCTTAAAGAATGGGTGGTATAGCCCGCCACGGAAAAATGAGGCTGAGGTGGCACCCGTGTGACTTTTTTCTGGGAAAGCGGAGGAATATGACATGACGCAGGAAAATTGGAACAGGCTGAGCTTTCTGGAGCAGCTTTCAAATATCGACGGCGAGGTTACCAGACTGGTGGATGCAAGGGAAAGATATCTTTCCGGAGAGGCTGCAGAGGACAGAGGGGAGGACTATCTTGGCCTGATCAGAAAACTGATCAACATGACTTTTTTCGACCCTAAAAACAGGGAAATAGGGTACCGCGCTGTGGAAATCATGGATGAATTTGAAGAGATCAGGCGATTCCTCAGGGGAGAGGTGGACGGTGATTACATCACCTCCTATTGGCACCAGTTTACGAATGCGATCAGCTGAGGAGGATGATTTTACTGTATTCAATCAGACTATTTTAAATGATCTCGTCTATCACAGATCGACGGGATTTTGAAAGGGTAAACAATTCCGGAAAACTGCCGATATAATAAATTGATATAGGGTTTGTGCAACATGCTTGCGGAGCAGGTGACTGAAACGCCCTGTTCCGCGGAGGAAGCGTTTAGGATAGAATGAATTCTGCTCTTTGGATGATAATGATAGCGATGTGCTTGCCTGCGTGGCTTATTAGCCGCGACGGGCTTCAAAGCATACCTGCGGGGATCTTTTCCCACGCAGAGGTTCTATACGCCGCCGAGGCGGCAGGTAACTCGGTTCCGGCATGCCCGGAGCTATACCCGGATTCAAGGAAAAACCGGAGGTTAAACTATGAGCGGAACGAATGGAAATGGCAGCGGAGGAAACGGCTATGGCAGACTCTCTGACGAAGAGAAGCTGAAACTGCTTCACGACAGGAGAGAGGACCAGAGAAGGAAAGAAGAGGCTGCGAGACGCGCAGCCGCAGCGAGACGAAGGATCGAGAGCTCGGCAAGAGGTCGGGCAGCTGTAGATACGGAAAGTGAATATTCATCCGGCAGGACCCGGTCAGGGAGCGGACAGAGCGCCCGGGACGTCAGGGGTTCTGTTTCTTACGGTTCCGGCACGGGATCCGGAGGCCGCGGGTCATACGCCGGCAGAGGCGCGTCCGACCGCGGTTATTCCCGCAATACTTCAGGACACAGATACCCCGAACACAGAGGACTCAGAGAGGAAGAGGACATATCGGAAGCGTTTGATGCTGCTTCCGACACTTCCACGATTTCTGCCGGAAGGGGCAGAAGAGGCGACAGAAAAGCTTCTGCCCGTGCTGAAAAAGTATCCGGGTCAGGCGGGAACGGAAAGCCGCAAAAGGCAGGAAGCACCCGGCGGGTCTTTTCCAATATCAAAAATCCTTTCTCAAAGATGCCTCTTAAGATCAGGCGCACCATCCGGCTCTCCACCGCAGGCGTCCTTGCTGTGTCGGCAATCGTGGTGGCAGCCATACCCGGGAATTCATTGAGGGCTGCCGGAGGAGAGGCAGAGTATACCGAGTACTCCCTCGCCGGCGATTATCCTTACAAGGTTGAAGACGACAGGACTACTTCGGGAACTCCCGTTTACGGTGAAGACGGAAATGAAGAGAAGGACTCTTCCTACAGTGCCGGAACCTACTACAAGAAGGTAAACGACGCAGCGCTTTCCCTTTACCATCAGGACAGGAACAAAAGCGACGTGCATCAGTCCTACAAGATAGATGCAGAAAACAAGATGAGTTACAATTTCGACTATTACGTGGCTTCCGGTATCGGCGGCGTGATCTGCGATTATAACTCCTCAAAGGTCCGCGGGGAGGTGACCGTTGATTCCAGCAACTTCCCCACACAGTTCATCGACAGCGATTTTGATAATTCGTTAAGCGCGAACTATGTGACCGACGCCATTATCCAGAGTAACAAAACCTATCTCTTCAATTACGATGTCTGGGTGCTGAGCAACCGTCCCACTGCGGAAACGGTCTTCCAGAACGTTCCCACCGACAGCACCGTGTCCGCCAATTTTGTCCAGCGGTATTATAACGAGACCTTCCGCACGCTTGTGGGCTATTATTCGGCCTATGATGATGCGGCCAGCATCGATCCCACCGTGCCGAAGAGCGCTTATCAGGCGGACAGTTTTATCGAAGTATCCGCCCAGAGCCTTTCCAGCGCCGACTGCCGCAACAACTGGTATCTGGACTTTTATCTGGGATATGAGAAAAAGACTCCCATCAAATACGGCTCAGGCCTGACTATGAAGGAGGTTGAAAAGACTCCTAAGGGCAGCAGCAGCTACAAGACGGTGAATGTCCTGTACTCACCCAAGTCCACGGGAATGAACGTCTCCGATCAGACTCTTCTTTCCCCCAACGGAGGAGTCGTGCTGGGCGGTTACAAAACGGACTATCTGAACGATTATTATGAATCCTATGAAGGCGTTCCCACCTACGGATTTGTCTATGACAACAGCGAGGGCACGAATATCGTCGCCATAGGCGATTACGCCTTCTACAACACCAGCGGTATAGACAAGCTCCACCTTGTGGGCTTTGAGTACATCGGAGACTACGCCTTTGCAAATTCAAGCGTTTTGCAGGAGGTGGATCTTAAGGACGTTAAGCGCCTCGGAAACGCGGCCTTCAGAAACTGTACCAGACTGGTGAAGGCTGACCCCGGCAGTATATCCCTGCTCACCATGGTGGGAGCGGAGGCGTTTTACGGGACGAACATAAGCGGCTTCACTTTCGTGGACAGCCTTGACAGTCTGGGGGCAGGATCATTTGCGAGGCTCATAAACGGCGGCTTCAAAACCGTCGATTTCACCCTGAAGAAAAAGGAAAACTTTGAGATCGGTGATTACGCTTTTTATGACGATTACGGCATAGGCTCTGTCCTGTTTGAGGAGACCTCCCCCGTGAACTGGTCCATCGGTGACTGCGCCTTCGCGATCAACCGGTCTGAGGCCGACCCGGAACGTGTGACCGCTCCTGACAGCCCCATGGCCATCGATTTTCCTCCGAAGGTTGACTTCAGGGAATGGATCCTTGCGGGAAGGCAGAACCTGACTGAAGCGCTCATGCCGGAGAACTACGGCACCAGCGCCACCCGTCTGCCCGTTTCCACCTTCATAGACTGCACAAATCTGGGCCGGGTACTGTTCCCGCAGGGAACGGGCTATATCTGCCTGAACCCCTATACCTTCTATGATGTGGAGAATCCTTTATTCTACGTCGAAGGGCCTGAGTTCAGCAGCGGAACAAAGCCCGCCATGCAGAGAGAGGATATGTGGATGGCGGAAGACCATAACGGAAACAGCATCCCCTATAAGATGCTGGGGTCGGATGTGTACGAAGCGCTCAGCATTGAGAATGACAACCTGGTCCTGCAGTTTGACAGGGGAGAAGCGGACGCAACCCTCTCCCTGGTGTTCCAGCGCACAAGCCATTCCTCACAGAAGAGCGGAGTTCCCCATATCGCTCCCTCGGGTTCGGATCCGGATATGACTCTTGCCATCCCTTCCAGCGTTGCTTCCTATCCCATAGTCAGGATAGGCGACGGAACGAAATGCGTCATAGATACTTCCATGCTGTCTCTTACGAATAAGGTCACGAAGGTGAAGGTGCCCTCATCGGTGGGAGAGATCGGAGCCGGCGCGTTCAAGGGCACCGATTACGTGAACCAGATAGATTTCGCCAAACGTGAAGGAAACGTTGCCGTGGGCGATGAAGCCTTCTTCATCGGCGACGCCGCGGACGGACTTCTGATAAACGGCAGGATCGATTCCTCGTACGGGCCTTTTGCCTACGCTGCCGAAGGAAAGACCATAAACAAGAAAGCCTCCCCCACTCACATCTGTTACCGTGGGAACAATTCCTCCGATATGGGCCTGGTCACCATCTATGATTCGGACTCTGCCGGCATGACCCTGGTGGATTATCCCAAGGTCTTTGAGCTTGACCGGGAATATGCGGATGAGATGACGGAATGGTGGTATGACTATTACCTGAACGGATCCGGGGGCAATATCGGAAAGAACGGAAGAGAGCGGTTCCTGGAGAATTACCTTGTGGGATATTCCGAAAACGGAAGGATAAACACCGTTACCAAATTCGATTTTGATTATAATGTTGCAGGCGACAGCGGATCCTACGGTCCTTGGATAAATGAGGCCTTCTGTGATGAATTCCCTGTGGAAGTGCTGAAGCATATCGATGAAAAGTATGCGGAATGGCAGAAGAACTGGGATGAAACGGCAGGTACCATGCCCACAAAGGATGACGTGATGGCTCAGGCTTCGGGGGTCACCTCTCCCGACCCTTATTTCCTGAAACATCCTTACAGCATAGTGGAAAAGGTCCTCGGGATCCCGTCCACAAACCCCTGGGAGCAGAACGGATCCATCAACGACACGGAGTATTCGCTCATCAAGGAGTGCAGCGAACTCAACATACCTGACGCCATCAGCTCCATAGATGTGGCGGAATTCATAGATAATAACAGCGATGTGGGAGGAGGTGACGCCACTGCCTACCTGAACCCCGATACCTCCATATATACTGATCCGTCATTCCTTTCCAACGGAACGAAGACCCTTTCCTACAAGGATAAGGGAGGAAACACCGTGAGCTACACTCCCGATGAGTGGAAGATGTACAGAGATATATCCGTGGCATCCACTCTTTCCGCCGACGGAGTGGGACTCACTCCCACAGAGCGTTCAACAGAGATCAACTGGAAAGGCAGGCCTCCGGTGGATTACAGCTGGCCGTGGCAGGGCAGGAAGAACAGGGATATCCAGCCCGGACTCTTCAGCGGTTACTATGAGGACGCCAGCGACAAAAGCGGCGATTCACAATACGGAAGAGGAAATGACGACCTGACAAGGATAACCGCGAGAGGACTTAAGTATCTCCCTCCTTACGCCTTTGATTCCTGCGAAAACCTGACCACGCTTGAACTGGGTGATCTTACCGAAGTGGGCGACAGCGACGCCCCGAATTACCACAAGGGCTTCGGAGTGTTCAGAGGGTGTTACGACCTGAATACGGGCGGCATTTCCCTTGCGGGCAATTCAAACTTCAAGCTTGATGCAAAGCTTAACGCCCTTATGAGCGCGGACGGATCGACCCTGTATGCGGGCGTTCCCGGTTCGGCGGGAGGGATCGATCTGTCAGGGAACAGCACTATCAAGGCCATCATGGAGGGGGCTTATGAGGACTGTCCCAATGTGAACAGCGTTAACCTGTCAAAGACAAACATTACCACGATCCCTGCCTTTGCATTTTCGGACTGCCCGAACCTGGGCCGCTTTACCCAGGGCAAGAGCAAGGATGTCAAGTTCCCCTCAGGCCTCAACAGGGTTCTGAACTACGCATTCAACGGGGACTTCGGCGTGAGCTTCTACGTGCCCAGCAACACCACCAGATTCGATGATTATTCCATCGAGGGCGGTCTTACAAATAAGGATTATAAGCCCGCTCATAACTGGTTCGTGCTCCCGGATACCTATCTGAAGGTGGCGGACGACGGCGTTACGGTGACGGGGGCAGACTTTGACAATTCATCCCCCGCATCCTACGCCTGGAACGACCTTATCGACTCGGAGACGGGAAGACACATAGGCCTCTATCCCAATACCGGAATAACCATAACCCTTGAGGATATGGATCCGGAGAAGACCACGGTCCTCGCCGTGATCGCCATCGACCAGGACGACATGCAGATGGACGGCGACGGGAACTGGTTCTACGACCTGTCCCTGAACCAGGCCCAGGCTCTCGTGAAAGCAGAGATAGACAAGGCTGCCCAGGACGGAAAGGTCAGTCCCGCCATGGTGAAGTACTATGAAGACCTGAAGAACTATTTTGTCAGGTCGTCCGTTGACCCCGAGGATGTGGAGAGAGTAGGCGCAGACATTCCCGAACAGGCAGGGGCTCTCGATTCCGACAAATGGAATCTGAGGCTCTACGGCGACACCATACTGAAGGGGATCGAGAAGGAGGATTACCGCACCGTTTATATCCAATTCACCGGGGCCAAGAGCGGCGCTATCATCAACTTCAATATGAACGTGAAGCTGGGGCGGAAGCCTACCCTGACCGAACTTATAAAGGAATATGATGCGGCCAACGGTACCGATTACTTTTCCGAGATCCCCGAAGGAGCGGAGTGGACTCTGACTTACAGCCCCGTTTCCGCCGAGCCCCAGCCCAAATCGGATAACCGTGAGAAGGAACCCATCAACATAAGCAAGAGGATCGAGATAGACGCAACCGAAGAGGGCAGCAGCATGACCTTCTTCATCGGAGGTTCGACGGATGCCTACGAGGTCACCTTCTCGGACGGCACCGGGAACAACACCACAGGCTATCCCTTCAAGCACACCTATCAGAAGTCCGGGACCATCATACCTTCAAACGAGGTGCAGTTCCTGGGTTATCAGGTGCCTGCGGGGACAAAGTCCTGGCACGCGTCCACCACAGGGAAGTATTATTCCCTGACGGCGCAGATCATCATTGTAAACGGCATGACCATTACGGCTTCGACCCATGAACCCAACAGTGAGGGAGACGATCCCGAGCCTACGCCGCCCACGCCTGAATCCGACCACTATACCATCATCTTCAGGACCTACGACATGCAGGCGGTGCTCAGGACCGTAACGAAGCCCAAGCCCAAGGACGGATCTTCGGTCACGCTGTCAAATAACGATCTGGCGTTCTATTACAACTCCAGCGGGACGGCCAAGTATTATCCCCGCTACATCGTGTACGAGCCGGATCAGGATTCCGGAAAGTACTTCACCGCAGCAGGCTCCCCCGGAGCGCCGGTATACGAGGTCATTGACGACACAAAGATACTCTGCTATCTGAAGGAAGGCAAGGATTCATCCGGCAGCAAGAAGTCTTCCTCCAGCGGGAGCACTGTAAAGAAGTACAAGGTCACCGTAAATAAGGGCACTGTGGACGGCTCCAAGAGCACTGCGGAATATGAGAGCGGAAAGACGGTCACCATCATAGCCAACGCGCCCGAGACCGGGATGGCGTTCCAGAAGTGGCAGGTGGATTCCGGGGATATCAAGCTTGCCAATGAGACCTCGGCTTCGACCACGTTCACCATGCCTTCATCGGATGTGACTGTTACTGCGGTCTACACCAGTTCCATCAATGCCAACAGGAACGCAGTGACTCCCGCGGCTGTACCCACAGGCGGTTCGACAGGGGGCGGCTCGACCGGCGGAGGCTCCAGAGGTCCCGCGGCGACTCCTACCTCCATGGTCACGCCCGTGAACCCCAACGTGAACACGGCCCAGGTCATCGTATCCAAGCCCGGCATAGACAATGTAGGCCTGGCCTCCGCCGTGGTGCATGGCACGGATCAGAGCATAATAGTCAGGGTGAGCCAGACCAACGAAGCCACCTTTGCCGCGGAGAACGCACTTAAATGGAAATACGGGGATGACTGCCTGGATTCAGGGCGCATTGTGGACTGGCCCTTCGACCTGTCCCTGTATGATGCCAGCGGAGAGCATAAACTGGAAAACACCGACGGCATCACGGTTGACCTGACCCTCCCTCTGCCCAACGATCTGAAGCAGTATGGCGGTAACAACATGGCAGGCGCCGTGGCTCCCGCAGACGGGACCCTTGAGACCCTGGGGACCAAGTTCAATTCCGTAAACGGTACGCCTGTTGTGACCTTTACGGCAATGCACTTCTCACCCTATGTGCTCTACGCCGATACCCAGAACCTGGACGCCAGGCTTATGGACGTGACTCCCCAGACCGGAGATCCACTGAGCCTTAAATGGATCCTGGTCATAGGACTGGGCGCGGCATCCGCCTTCCTCTTCCTCAAGAAAGAGAAGGCGCCGGCAGGCGCGGCAGCAGCCTGAGGAGACAGTTAAAATGGCAGAAGACAATCTCTCCGCCTTTGGATACACCTTCGGATCCCTCAGGGATGCGGATCTTGCCCGGGAAGAAAAGGAAAAGATCACTACGATCCAGAAGAGCCTGGGAAAGTACAATCTTTCCCAGCTCATGGATCTCTATTCCCGCACGAACAACGGCAGGATCTTCAGGACCCCCGTGGGCCTCGAGTATCTCAAGGGCTTCAGAAACTACATCCTGAAGAACGGAGCTTCCGAAGAGGATGTTCCTCCCGTGGTCACTTATGTGACATACTCTTCCGAAGCTGCCGCTGAACAGAAGAAACTGGTCAGGGATGCAAAAGCCCTCCAGGCTGTTCCTGCGGAGCTGAAGAGGGCCAGAAACTCATTTTCCGTATCGGTGGTATTCAATGTGATACTCCTTTTGATGGTGGCTGCGATGTTTTACATAGCCCTTCATTCCGATAACCCCAATATCCTGAATTACAAAGAAAACCTGGTGAATCAGTATTCCGAGTGGGAAGAGGAACTCAACGAAAGAGAGAGCGCCGTCCGGGAAAAGGAGAGAGCCCTCGGAATGGAGCAGGCCGGAATGCAGGCGGACGGAGACTGACTATGGAGAAGATCAAGATACTGGTCGTAGACGATGAACCCCGTATGAGGAAGCTTGTAAATGATTTCCTCACAAGGGACGGTTTTTTCGTGCTTGAAGCGGAAGACGGTCAAAAGGCCGTGGACATCTTCTTTTCCGAAAAGGACATAGCTCTTATCATCCTGGATGTGATGATGCCTAAGATGGACGGTTTTCAGACCCTTAAAGAGATCCGTCAGTACTCCCAGGTCCCTGTCATCATGCTCACTGCCAGGGGTGACGAGAGGGATGAACTCATGGGGTTTGACAGCGGAGCCGATGAGTATATTTCAAAGCCCTTCAGCCCCAAGATCCTGGTGGCGAGGGTAGAGGCCATTCTCAAGAGGAGCGGCAGCCTTTCAGAGGAGGACATACTTGAAGCCGGCGGAGTCAGGATAGACCGCGCCGCCCACAGCGTCCTGATAGACGGTGAGCCTGTGGATCTGTCATTCAAGGAGTTTGAACTCCTCACTTATTTTCTGGAAAATAAGGGCATAGCCCTGTCCCGTGACAAGATACTGAACCATGTCTGGGATTATGATTACTACGGCGACGCCCGCACAATAGACACCCATGTAAAGAAGCTCCGCTCAAAGATGGGGGAGAAGGGGGACCTCATAAAGACCATCTGGGGAATGGGCTATAAATTCGAAGCCTGATACTCTTTGCTGTTTTTACCGGGATCTCGCATTTTTCCATTTGATCGCCCTTCAGTTCTCTTGACTTTACCACCTTGGTAATGTTTTAATATCATTGGTTTTTATTTGCTGCGGTCACGGTTTTGGTCGAAGAGACGACGGATAACGCCTGAGCTGTGATCCGAAGTATCGTATATCAGATGACGGAACACGTTGTCTGATAAGAAAAACGGGAGGATAATGAGATGAAAAAGAATATCAGACGTATGGCTGCCTGCATGCTCACACTGATGCTTGGAGCGGTTGCCATGGCAGGATGCGGCGGAAATGAGGAAGCGGCTGCGCCCATGCCGGAGGAAACGGGAGAGTATCTCCTCGACGAGGGATCCGAAGAGTATGAAGATACTCTGATGTATGCGGAAACCGAAGTGTTTGAGACGTTTGTGGAAGAGCCGGTGGAGACGGCGGAAGTACAGAAGCCCGCAGAAAAAGCGGCGGATGCCGGCAAACTGAGCAACGACGAGATCGTTGAACTGGCAAAAAAATACAGCGGAGCGCCGGTTGCCGAACTTGATCAGGTGATGGAAAACGGAAATCTGTATATTCATCTGTACGAGAAGATGGACGATCACGTGGCGACCGTCGACTGGTATGAGATAGATCCCAAGACTCTTAAAGGTACGAATTTTGAAGGCGCGGCAATAGATCTTTCGGGGACAGCTTCTTCCGGCAGTGAAGGTGACGAAGGAGAAGGCGTCGCTATTGCGGATGGAGAGTATGTTACCGACGCCGAATACGAAGGCGAGCTGTCCGCAGACGGAAAGACCATGACCATCACTACGGCGCTTTCCGAATTTGTGAACAGTCCGTCACCCTCATATCCGAAGCAGACCTATGTCATAAATGTGTCGGATTCCTGCAAGTGCGTGGAAGTGCAGGATGAGACAAGAGAGAGTTCTTTCTTCGACAAAATGGATCTTATCAATGATTTCCTCAAAGGAAAGAGCGGACTTCCCATCACTCTGAAATTTAAAAACAATGAACTTGTCGAGATCCTGTTCTCTTCGTGAGCCCCGGATCTGATACATCGTTTTCGGAACATTCTGCAGTGATCTGAAAGAACACAGAGTGAACCAGGGTCAGTCGGGAAACAATCCCCGACTGACCCTGCTTTTTTCGACTGCTGCAACCGCGCAGACCCTACATGGCAAAACGGGGCAGAGTGTTGCGGGAGGGTTTGTTTTCGGGAGACCGGATGATCATTTGCGGCTCAGGGATGATGAATGATATAATGGATCCCGCAGGAAGCTTTAAGTGAAACAGCAGTGTGA
Organism: Lachnospiraceae bacterium; assembly: GCA_016288705.1. GTDB lineage: Bacteria > Bacillota > Clostridia > Lachnospirales > Lachnospiraceae > JAEELB01. The sequence goes on from JAEELB010000276.1 coordinate 24,043, forward strand.
CGAACGCAGACCGGTCCGTGATCCGAAAAAAGACATACGATTGGAGTAGTATCAGTGACTGTCAGGAAAAAGCGCTTTATCATCATTTTCATATGGCTGGTCAGTCTGGTCCCGTTTTATTTTGTGAGCAGCAGCGCTGCGTTCGCGATATGCAAAAAAAACAGTATCAGGGAGTTTTTATTTTCCGTCAGGAGCATCTCCGATGTTGTCCCGTCCTTTATAGAAAACGATGATTATACGAAGGGTGAGATCAGGACCAACCATGAAGCCAGGTTAAACGGCCTTGCCATGGCGCTGGAGGATGTTGAGGAGATAGAAAACGCGGAAGCCTTCCTGAAGGAATTTAAGGCGGCCGGAGGTATCGAAGCCATAGCCGTCTATGACGAAAATGAAAAACCCGTTTACAATGACGGGTTTAAAGATGAGGACGGAACCGCTTCCGGGGACGTGTATTCCGTAAAGTCCGGCGACCGGTGGCTCGTAAAGATAAAAGACGGATACACGGACACGGAAAGGGATCTGGAATTCCTGAACAACTGGTCCAGAAAGCTTTCGAATGTGATCATCGGAGAGAGCGGCTGTCTTTTGGCGGTGGACCCTGAAAACGACGAAGTGCTCTCTTTCAGTTACGGGACCGGCAGTCCCCTGGAGGATCTGGACATAAGATATGAGGGCGGCGCTCTTGATTACGAAGCCTTCAGGGAGCTCTTCGGCAAGCCGGATCAGGTGCATAAGATCCGGATCGGAGACCGGATCATGTACGGAACAAGGGTCAGATATGACAAGATGTATTTGCTCGCCCTGCTCCCGGAAGAAGAGATCCTTTACGATGTGCGGAATATCGTTATAAACCTTATGATCGTTCTGGCCCTTTTTACCGGACTTGTGATGTCCTTTTTGCTCTTTACACTGACCGATGCCTTGAAAGAAGGCGATCCTTCATTATACAGGCATCCTTCCGGAAAGCTCCTTTTGGGCATGATCATTTCCCTTCTGCTGATACTGTTTCTGTCAGTCTGGATCGGGCTTCTGGATATGTTCGCGGAAAAATACAGGGACTGCGAGACAAAGACGGATTATATCTCCTCAAAGATCGAAGCCATAGATACCTTTGAGGAGATGAGAAAAACCTATTCCGATAAGGAATACCTGAAAAAATGCCTGATGGCAAAAACCATGATCGGTTTTGCGGAGCGTCCTCTGCGGACAGAAGTTCTGGACAGGATCTCCGAAGGCCTGGGGATAGATCATATTTCCGTCTATGATGAGAACGGCAGGCCGAAACTGACAAATTCTCCCTTTATCGAGAAACAGATCACACAGGATTCCGATCTGTATCCCCTCCTCAACGGCAGGTACAGCATGGTCCTGGAACCCTGTTATGACAATGTTTCGGACAGCTTCATGCAGTATATAGGCGCATCCCTTAGGGATGACATGGGAGCGCCGGACGGTTTTGTCCGGATCGAAATGGATCTGACAAAACTGAAGGATATCCAGCATGATATCGGTTTTGACAATATCATCCGTCAGGGATGTCTGAGCGAAGGGTCGTTTCTTGCCCTGATCGACACGGAGACCGGCAAGTTTAAAAATGCCGCCCTGATCGAAAAAAGAGAGGATTCCGAAGCGGAAGGTCAGTTTGATTCATTTTCGGTGGAGGACACGGATCACGACCGGCGCTATAACAGTTATACTTATTATCTCCTCGGAGAGGAGGATATTAACCTCAAAGAAGACTATACCAACCTGACCCTTGAGGAAGCCGGTTTTAAGGATGAGGTGCTCCGCCCGGATTACAGCGGCATCCAGACCATACGGGAAAGAGAGTATTATGCCCGCTCCGAAAGGATATGGGATGATATCTGCCTGGTTATGAGGGAGAAGGACCGGATAGGACCTGACAATATAATTCCGGCCATCCTGACTGTCGTGACAGCCTTTATTTCCATGTTCTTAATGCTGATCGTTTTCGTGCAGCCTGGAAATGCCCTTGAGGAAGAGCGGCACGCTGAAGGGAAAGCGCATACAAAGGGGACCATTGATAAGGACAGCTTTGCCGTCGATGATTTTCTTGCCATGTTCAGCAGTCTTCTTGATTCCGGAAAACCGTATTTTGAGGTCAGATGGCCGGATGACAGTGCTTCCTGGTCAGACAAGGATGCCTCCGGAAAGCTCAGATCCGTGGTCCGCGGCATCATTCTGGCTATTGTCCTGCTGATCATCATTCAGCAATGGTTCTTTAACTCTATTGACGACGATTCCATCTGGTACTATGTGCTCTCTCCGCGGTGGAACGGCGGTATAGATGTGATCACTCTCACAAGGAGCGGGATCGCTGTCATCACCATCATTGCCGTTTCCTGTGTCATCCATAAACTGCTGTTTTACGTGGCAAGGGCCTCAGGACCTCATGTTGAGACCATTTGTCATCTGCTTAACAGCTTTATAAAATACGCCTCCTTCATCACGGGTATTTTCTACTGCCTCTCGATCTTCGGAGTGAATATGGGCGTGGCCTTTTCGATCTCCGCAGGGGTGGTCTCCGTGATCATCTCCATTGCCTGTCAGAGTATCGTTGCCGACATCTTTGCCGGGATATTTATGGTTTTTGAGGGAACCGTTACGGCGGGAGAATTTGTCCACTTCAACGACAGATACGGCGCGATCCTCAGCGTAGGGATCAGGACTACCCAGATCATCCGGTTCTCGGAGGTGATGGTAGTCAGGAACAGCGAGTTTAAGAACTATGTGAACGTCCCTGCCAATGAAAGGGACAGGATGACCGTTTCGATCTACATCGATTTTAATGAGCCCCTTGCGCGGGTGGAGAGCATAATCTTTAAGGAACTGAAGGACATGCATCGGAGATTGGTTGAACTCACCGGGGACGAGAATCTTCTGGGGCCCGAATACAGGGGCATCCAGAGATTTACCGATAACGGAGTGGCCCTGGAGTTTGCAATTTACGCCAAAGGATTATATTACGGCTGGATCAACAGGGAATTGAACCGCGAACTGAAAATGATGTTTGAAAGAAATAACATCAGGATCGCAATGCCTCAGATCGTTGTCAACGAGCCCGCGGATCACGATGAAGTACCCGTAACGGACAATTATCCCACCCGGGTCCCGGACGTGTTGGAACAGCAGGAGGGATCGGATCCGAAAGACATTAATAATGTCACCCGCCCGGCAGGAAAAAGATACACTTAAGAAACTGAAAAAAGGAGAAAAGTCATGAAAAAGAGTTCAGGAAAACCCAGGCTCAATATTTTGTCCAGGATCGCCATACTTTTTGTGGTTGCGCTTCTTGTCACTTACATCTTTACGTTTTTCCTGATCAGGCTGTTCTATATCAGATACGCTGCCGATGAGGCAAAGGAGATGGCTGAGAACGCGGCATTTGCGGCGGTTGATATCATAGGCAGCAGCGATGATGTGATAGAAATGAAAAATGACCCGGAGCTGCGTGAACGTGTTCACGAGTATTTCCGCGACATATGTATCAGATCCGATCTCAGATACATGTATCTGTATGTCGTTGATGAAGATGAAAAGATACATTACCTCGTCTGCGCTGCGGCGGATGATGAGGATGACAGGAAAATGAATGAGGAATACGGCACTTTCGGCGCAGTCTCCGAGAGACCGCTTTATGATGTGGAGATAGATGTTCTCGAAGAGGACATGGATGGGGATTATCAGTTTGTGAACAACAGATACGGCCCGGTGTGTATGTATGTCATTCCTGTTCGGGGAAGCAGCGGTTCCATAGAGGCTTTACTGGGAGTTGATTACAGCATGAATAAGATCAGGAAAATGGCTCTGCACAATCTCAGACATTCTCTCCTGATCGGATTGATAATGATATCCTTTACCTATCTGCTTTCCCTTCTCTTTATAAGGCATTCCGTGATACGCCCCATAAACGAACTGTCCCACAGGATGAAAAGATTTGTCGAAGACAGGAACAGCGCGGCCTCCGCTCGCAACAAGTCTTCGTATTTTGAAGACGAGATGACCGATATAGAAGATTCCTTTGACAAGATGGCGGAGGATATCTCCGGATTTGTACTTGATATTGAGGGACTTACCAGGGAAAAGACACAGAATCAGACCCAGCTGGATATCGCAAGAAATATACAGGAGGGGATGGTGCCCGCGGAGCAGTGCTATTTCAGCAAAGACGCCGAAATATACGGTTATGCGCAGCCTGCAAAACAGGTGGGAGGGGATTTTTACGAGGTCATTCCTCTCGATGAGAACAGGATCAGCATAGTGATCGGAGATATTTCCGGAAAAGGAGTTTCCGCAGCGATCTTCATGTCCATGGTCAAGACGCTGATCAGGGAGAACATTCTTACAGGCAGAGGACTTGCGGAATGCCTCAGGAGGGCCAACAGGGAACTGTGCTTCTCCAATCCCGAAGGGATGTTTGCTACGGTGTTTGCCGCTATATATGATACCGAGACGGGAGTGCTTTCATATGCAAACGCGGGACATAACAGCCCAATTCTCATAAAAAGCGGAGCGCGCTGGATGGATATGGACAGCGGCATGGCTCTGGGACTGTTTGAGGATGTTGAGATAGAGGATGCAGAGATCCGCCTTGACAGCGGGGACGGTATCATCCTCTATACCGACGGGATGACAGACGCCGTTGATAAGGATAATAACCAGTTCGGCGAAGAGGCGTTTTTGGAGTGCGTTCGGGAAAAACTCTCCGGGACAGGAGGATTCCTGGGCGCTACTCCTCTGGTGAAAGGGATATTGTCAACGGTCTGGGATTTTTCAAAGGATTCCGAACAGTTTGACGATATGACCTGCGTGTCCCTGGTGAGGCACAGGGATAATGACGAAAGCGGAGTGATCAGGCCTGAGATACCATCCTTTTCCATTATACGGGAATATATTCTGGGAGCTCTCGGGGATTCCGAGAATACCAGGAGCATCATCATGGCCTGTGAAGAAGTGTTTGACAATATTGCGATGTATTCGAATGCGGACAAAGTTTCCTTCGCGTGTTACCGGACGGGAGAGGGTTATACCGTCTGTTTCAGGGATAACGGGGTGCCCTTTGATCCCGTTGACCATGCGGTGAAAAAGAAAAAATTTGAGGAACTGGACACAGGGGGGATGGGTATCATGCTCGCCCGTAAGTATTCCAAAAAAATGTATTACGAGAGGAGAGGTGACAGGAACGTACTGATCATGTGGTTTGATCTGCCTAAAGGAGAGTAAATGCCTTAAGGCAGGGTTTGCTGCAGCGGAGAGGAGGACAGGATGATAGATTACGCGGAAGGATCGGGAAAACAGTACCATGTGGGTTTGGGCCCCGGAGACGTCGGGAAATATGTGCTGCTTCCGGGAGACCCGAAAAGATGTAAACTGATCGCGGATCACCTTGAGAATGCGGAACTGGTGGCTGATGTCAGGGAATTTACCACTTACACCGGTGAACTGTGCGGGGAAAAGGTGAGCGTCACATCCACCGGCATCGGGGGGCCTTCTGCTTCCATAGCCATAGAGGAACTGACGAAGTGCGGCGCCCACACCTATATACGCGTGGGAACCTGCGGCGGTATGAGAAAGGACGTGAAGGGGGGAGACATTGTGATCGCGAACGGCGCTGTGAGGATGGAAGGGACCAGCCGTGAATTTGCGCCTCTTGAATATCCTGCCGTGCCCGATTATGAGGTGCTTTCCGCCCTTTCCCACACCGCGGAAAAACTGGGACTCAGGGCTCATGTGGGAGTGGTGCAGTGCAAGGATTCATTTTACGGTCAGCATGAGCCGGATCTCATGCCTGTTTCCTATGTTCTTCAGAACAGCTGGGACGCTTATCTCCGTATGGGGTGCCTGGCCAGTGAGATGGAAGGGGCTGCACTGTTCATTGCAGGCGCCTTTTTGAGGGTGAGGGTAGGGTCCTGTTATCTGGTCATAGCCAATCAGGAGAGGGCAAAGGCAGGGCTTTCAAACGAACAGGTTCATGACACCGAGCCTGTGATCTGTCTTGCGGTGGAGGCTCTTAAGCGGCTGATCGAGTCGGACAGGAGGAAGGATACGAAACCGGGACAGGATTGACATAAGTTTTTTTGATAATTACAATGATTTGTTGTGCATCTTTACTTGCATTGATATCAACCGGATCTCAAGGGAGGCGTAGATTTGAAAACATTTGAATACCGCGCCCAGATGCCAAACGGCAGGGAAGCAAGGGGCGTTATCCAGGCGACGGACGAGTTTGCGGCTATACAGAAGATCAGAAATGATTATCCGGTAGTCACGCATATTGCCGAGGTGCAGGCAAAGGGAAGTACCGGTCTCAACATGGAGATCGGCGGACCCAGAAAGATCAATCTGAAAAGTCTTTCCATCGCCTGCAAGCAGATAGCCATTACTCTGAAAGCCGGAGTCCCCATTGCCAGATGCCTTGAACTCATAGGCAATCAGACCGAGGACAAGATGCTTAAGAGGATAATCACGAAGACCGCAGAGGACGTGGCCGAAGGAAACGGGCTGGCTTCAAGTCTCCACCGTAACGGACCGGAACTCCCGCCCACATTCATCGAGACCATGAGAGCCGGTGAGGAATCCGGAAATCTTGAACACTCCTTTGACGAGATGTCCGAGTATTACGAAAAAGCGTACAAGAATGCCGGAAAGATAAAGAGCGCATTGGGCTATCCCATATTCGTGCTCATCGTGGCCGTCATCGTTCTTTTCATCGTCATGATGTTCGTTATGCCGGCCATGGGCAGCACATTCAAGGATCTGGGAGGAGAGCTTCCCATCATGACGAAGATCATGATCGGCATGTCCGACTTCTTTGTAAAATACTGGATGGTGATGGTGGCCGTTATCGCGGTGTTTTTCCTGGCCAGATCCCTGTTCCTCCTGACAGAGAAAGGAAAGGAGGTCCATGCCGTCATTCAGCTCAAAAATCCCTTTTTCGGAAAGATACACACTCTTTCCGGGGCCGCGCAGTTTGCTAACACCATGGCCATGCTCCTGGCCTCAGGCCTTACCGTAAATAACGCCGTGGATATCACCTCCCGCACCATGGATAATTACATCCTGAGAAAGGAAGTGGGAGGGATAAAGGATCAGGTCGAACAGGGCGTGCCCTTCGGGGAGTGCGTGAAGAGATGCGAGCACCTTCCCGCGACCCTTCAGGACATGTGCACCATAGGAGAGCAGACGGGTGAACTTGATTCCACCCTTGATGTCATAGGGGAGTTTTATGACAATGAAACCGACGTGGCAACAGCCTCTGCCATTGCGAAGATCGAGCCTACGATGATGGTGGGGCTTGCGATCTTTGCGGGATTCATTGTCATATCCATCTATCTGCCCATGTTCACCATGTATAATTACATGTGATGGCGAGCCTGTCTTTGCCGTTGGCATTATACTCCGGGGTGATCATCTTCCTTCTGGGGACTGTTTTCGGAAGCTTCATCAACTGTCTGTCCTACAGGGTCGTTAAAGGTGAGGATCCCGTCAGGGGCAGGAGCAGGTGTGTGAATTGCGGGCATGAGCTGTCGCCTTCGGATCTGGTGCCCGTGTTCAGTTATGTCTTTCTGCGGGGCAGATGCAGATACTGCGGAGAAAAGATATCCCCCAGATATCTGATCGCGGAAGTGCTGATGGGACTTCTGTTCCTTTTTGCCTTCATCAGGTTCGGCCTTTCCCTGTCAACCATGACGGTGTGCGGAGCAGCCGTGATACTCATGGGACTGTCGCTCACCGATCTTGAGAGTTATGAGATACCGGATGGTTTCATTATCGCCCTCATTATATGGTGGGCCGTTTCGGTCCTGCTGAAGGCTCTGACCGGACAGGCCTGGGTCCGGTATCTGACTGACGGGATCATCGGCGGGGTTTCCGTTGCAGGGGGCATTCTGCTCCTCTCACTCATTTTTGACAGACTCCTCGGAAAGGAAAGCCTGGGAGGCGGGGATATTAAGCTGTTCTTTGCCGCAGGCCTTTTCCTCGGGGTGGCATCCTCCCTTTTCAACCTGATATTGTCATGCCTTGTGGGACTTGCTTTCGCTTTCCTGTTAAAGAAAAACAAGATCCCTTTCGGGCCTTCCATCGCCCTGTCCACCTATCTGAGCATGCTTTTCGGACCCATGGTCACGGGGTGGTATCTGAGCCTTCTGTAAGACGACCGGTTCCGATATTCCCGCCTCGCTCGTTTTTCCGATCAATCTGTGTTGATTCTGTGACAATCCGTGTGATATCATAATAATCGGCTTATTCTATCTGTTTGAATGATCGTAGGAGGTATTTCTTCCGTACCGGATGAAATAGAAGGAAAATGCGCGTTTTGTGCCGAAAGAGGAAAGGAGGACGCGAAGATGAGGGGAGACGTCAAAGGAAGGTTCAAGTCGCTTCTGGCAACGGCCCTTACGCTGGTCATGACCATATTGAATATTACGGGGCGGCGGAGCCGCCTGTCCGGTGGTGGCAGAGCCACCTGTCCGGACTTTCGGAGCCACCCCGTTTGACTACTGGTTACCTTGCTTTTTCAGGATCCAATCCATAGACCTCTCTCATGGAGATGTCTTTGGATGGATCGGCGCTCTCGATGTCGATCTTGTAGGAATCGTAGGAGATACGATCCATGATCGCATCGGCAAGAGTACTCTCGCCGCCGCAGATCTGCTGATACCATTCTTCCTCCCGGAACTGGGAGCAGAAGATCGTGGAAGATCTCTTCCGCCGTTTATGGATCAGTTCAAACAGGTTCCTAGCTTCCGGGTCGGTAAGCTTCAGGAGCAGCCATTCATCGATGATCAGCAGGATCGGCTTGGTGTACTTCTTAAGAACAGCGGGAAAGTTACCATTATCCCGGGCTGCCTGCAGGTCAAGGAGCAGGTCCGGAAGGCGAACATACTGGACCGTGTAGTACTGCTTGCAGGCTTCCATGCCGAAGGCACAGGCCATGTAAGTTTTCCCACTGCCGGTCGCTCCGGTGATGAAGATGTTCCGGTACTCTGTGATATACTCACAGTTCGCCATGCGTTCGATCAGCGCTTTGTTGAGCTTCCTTCCGGAGTGATAATCGATCGCGGCGACGGAAGCGTCAGGCTGTTCGAACTCAGCTTTACGGATGAGCCTTTTGAGTCGGTTGTTTTTCCGGCTGGTATACTCGATATCGACGAGCATACCCAGACGGTCATCGAAGGGGACTTCCTTCATGGAAGGGTCATCCTTCTGGATACGGAAAGCGTCGGCCATAGCGGTAAGGCGCATTTCAATAAGTTTGTTTATGGTGCTTTCGTTGGTCATGATCTTTTACCTCCGTAGTATCTGGTGCCTCTGGTTATGCCGCGCGGTTTTGTCTGAACATCTGCGTCTGAAGAAAGACCGGCTTCCGGCTCCTGCTTCATGACAGCAAGTAGATTTTTGATACTTTTGTAGCTGGGCTTACCGCTGTAGGACAAAGCACGTTCACAGACCTTTTCAAGGCGCTGCGGCGTATGCTTGTCCGCCAGCCTCAGCAGTCCCATACAGCTTCTGTATGACTGCTGTTCGACCCTGCCGGAGGTAAGGATCGCATCGACCACCTTTCGTGTGTTCGGCCCGATCTGATCCGCCCATCTGCGGAAACGGTCGCCGTTCCACTCCAGATATTTCTGGTGATCATCGGGCATATGCTCCATGATCGTGGAATACTGGCCGCTCCTGCCGTGGAGCCGGCGATGGGAAGCGATCCGGTCGTGATTGTAAAAAACTTCAATAGTTGTGTCTGTTACCCGCACATCAACCTTATCTTTGATATACTGATGAGGCACGGAGTAGTACATACCGTCTACTGCGATGTGATAGTTGAACTGGACGGTGGCTTTCTTCCACTCAGCCGGTTCGAAGGGTGTAGCAGGCAAAGGTGCCAGTAATGGCTGTTCTTCCCCAAGAAACAGACTGAGCCTGCTGCATTCCTTTTTCTGGAACTGTCTGGCATTGTAGGAGTCGAGCTTCTTCCGGATCGCCGAGTTCAACTCGGCCAGCGAAAAGAACTGCTCATTCCGTAAGGCGGCGGTGATCCAGGTGGATATCTTGCCTACGGAACCTTCTACATTCGGTTTGTCCTTGGGACGACGCACGCGGGCCGGCAGGATCGCAATGTTATAGTGCTCCGCCATTTCGTGATACGTCGTATTGAGCACTGGTGTATACCAGTCGCTCTTTCCGTGATCGACAGCTGTCGTGCAGTTGTCGGCCACGAGCATCGGTGTTACACCGCCGAAGAATTCGAACATGTGGACGTGGGCCCTGATCCAGTTCCCGGTCCGCTCGTTCATGAAGGCTTCGACATAGGTATACTGGCTGTAGGTCAAAACACCAACGAACAGCCAGCAGCCGGTGATCTCACCGGTGTCCGGATCGATGATGTGTGCGGGATCTCCCGCCCAGTCGACCTCGATCTGTTCACCCGGCTTTCTGGGGATGTGCATGGTTGCACGGCGTTTCTGCTCATCCCTGCGTATGTACTCGCAGAACTGGGAATACATGAGAGGCTCTTCGCCAGCCTGCCGGCATTCCTCACAGTATTCTATCCACAGAAGCTTTTTGGTGACACCGTTCCGCAAAAGTTCTTTGCGGATGTAGCTGTAATCGGGCAGACGTCTGTCTGTCGCCGATTTGTCGCTCGGGAACAGGAGTTCCTCGAGCGCACCGTCGGTCATGCCGAAATCGAGTGGCCATGAGATGCTAAGCTCATCAGCCCTGTCGATCACGCGCCTGACCGTGTTGCGTGAAACACTGCAGCTTCGTGCAATGTTTCGGTCGCTGAATCCCAGGCTTTTAAGCCTAAGAATCTCACGATACTTGGTCATAGATTTGACCCTCCTTTATCTGTAGTCACGCCTAAGCGTGCCAGTACAGTATAAAGGAATATATGGTTTAGGAGCCTTAAAGTGGCTCCTAAACTCCGGAATCAGTGGCTCTCATTCTCCGGAATGGTGGCTCTCAAAGTCCGGACAGGTGGCTCTGAGGAGCCCGGAATAATCA
>JAEELB010000277.1 GCA_016288705.1 Lachnospiraceae bacterium
ATCCTGTGAGTGTACTTGCCGAGATATTTGAAGACTTCATGTGCCCCGGCAAAAGTCTCTTTGGTATATACGATCCAGTCGGTATCATACAATGAATTCAGAAGTTCTTTGAAAGAGTATGAATTCCTAAGACCGGCGGTGCTGCCGGTATAGACAAGCTTATCGTCTTTGCGGAGCTCTTTGAGCTCGTCAAGATAGTATTTCTTAAAAACAGCCGACATGGCCCTTACCGGAAGGAAGAAGTTTTTCCCCTTATCCTTCCAGTGATTCTTTTCATCCAGACCGCCGCCAAGGACTATCGTATGAAGATGAGGATGATAATTAAGCTGTGATCCCCATGTATGAAGGATACAGATATAACCTATCCTTGCACCGAAATGTTTCGGGTCACCGGATAATTCTGCAAGGGTCTTGTTTGCCGCATGATACAGAGCATCATACAGAAGCTTCTGATTAGCGTACACCAAAGGATAAAGTTGACTTGGGATAGAGAAGACTGTATGGAAATAAGGTGCATCCAATACATCTTCCCGACGAAGATCGATCCATTCATCTACATCCATGCCCTGACACATGGGGCAATGCCGGTTCTTACATGAATTATAATGGATGAAAGTGGCATGACAGGATTCACATTCGCTGACATGCGCCCCCATCTCTGCAGTGCGACAGTTTCTGATACAACGAATAGCGTTAAACTGCTCGTTCGAAAAGGATCTGTCAGCGATCATGGGCAGGAACCGTTCAAATACATTTTGAATGGTGATGTTTTCAGCGTCAGTCATTCTTTTTCTTCCTCCACGGCTTCTTTTTCTGAGGAAGATCCAAAGGACTTTTGACTCCCATGATTGCTTTATTGGAGACATGTATATAAACCTCTGTGGAAGAGGACGACCTGTGCCCCAACATCGTCTGCACAAACTCACGGCTGGTGTTGTTCTCGATCAGATGCGTAGCAAAAGAGTGACGGAGGGTATGAGGGTGAAAATCTATACCGGCCTCAAGCCCGACTCTCTTCATCATGATCTCAATTCCGCCAACCTTCAGAGGGTGATGAGGATTCCTCAATGAAACAAACAACACATCCCGAGGCTGGGGGTATGAATGCCAATACTGTTTCAGAAGTTCAAGCGTCCTCTCGGACAGTACAGTCCAATGATCCCCGCGGTTCTTGCTGTTCCGCACATGAACCTGCATCGTGCTCATGTGAATGTCGCCTGGAGCAAGCCGTGCAACTTCTCCGGCTCTGAGACCAGATGAATAAATAAGAGCGATGATTGCTTTGTTCCGTATGTTGTTTGCAGTATCGATAAGCTTTTCTATCTGTTCGCGGGACAGTGTCTTCGGAAGGTTCCAGTCAATCTTCATGCGGGGAATGATATCCAGATCCCAGGGTATATGAAGTATGTGTCTGTAGAAGAAAGACAAGGCTGAACTCATAGAGTTGCAATAAGCCGCACAAGCTCCGCCTCGCTTACGTTCCAAAATATAGTTGCGGACATCTACAAGAGTCAGATCATTTAACGATTTGGTCCCGATCCATTCAAGAAATTTCTTTGCGTGGAATACATACATGAAACTTGTTCTCGGAGACAGATTTCTGATCTCGCATTCTTTATTCAGTTTTTCGATTATGTCTTCGTACATAAATAACCTCCGTAGTCAAAAATAGTAGATAGAATCCGCCAACCACGGAGGTAAACGTGCACAACGAAAGTGCTTGTATGAAGCATTGATAAGTGATAATCTTTTCATGGCAGTACTAGTGTGTTTAGGCGTGGTAACTTAAACAATACTCTATTTCAGAGTCACTATCTACTGCCTTTTTGAAAAAGTAAAACGCTGCGCCTCAGCCTTGGCAGGCCGTCGCGCAGCGACTTAGTTCTATCATCTACAAAGCCAGCAATGGCTTTATTTTTCTGTCAAATTTGAAATTTATACTAGCACGTCCCATCACATTCCACTATAATGAAATCAGGGGTGGACTATGCGACTCGGATGGACAACTGGTAAGTACTCTATTACCTACAGGGCTGTTAGAACAGTCCGTATCAACGGAAAAAACAAAACTCAGATCGTCAAATCCTTTGGTTCCGAAAAGTATATCTGCGAAACTTATGGCGTGACAGATGCCAAGGACTGGGCTAAGGAACAGGTTCGTTTAATGAGCGAAGCAGAGAAAGAGGATTCTGCCAAATTCAACATAGAGCTCTGTGCCGGAACAGATCTCATCAAACAGATAGTGTAACGTGCAACCGTGAAATATTTTAAAGTCCCGAAATCCGCTTAGGAAGCGGCTTGCGGGACTTTTTTCATCAAAACACTGTCAAAGACAGGATCTTCATCCGGTTGTCAAGAGTTTTTTTGATCCCTCTTCCCCGGCGTACCCCGGCTGCGTAAAAGCCTTTTGATATGGCAGGTCATGGAACAAGGATCAGCTCACAGACCACCGTATTCAAACCCGAACCTTCAGGGGGCGTTCCGACTATCTCATAGCATCCGGGCTGTGCCGTGCTTTCTATGGTCACCACGCCGTTCTCTGCGGTGATCCCGTTCTTCGGCCCGTCCTTAACGCTCCAGGAAACCGCCGGCACCTCCGCTCTTTTCTCGGACATTTTTACTTTTAGTTTCACAGTTTTAGGCTTCGCGCCGGTTTTCGGGATCTTTCCATTGACCGAGGTTTTATTCAGGGTGAGATACGCGCCCTCCCTGGGTTCTGCCGTGACCTTCACCGAGGTGCTGACTTTTCCGGATTTCACGGTGACGGTGGCTGTGCTTCCCGGGATCACCGCCGTCACAAACCCCGATTTGGAAACCCTTATGCCCTTTTCCTTCACCGAAAAGGACAAGGCCCTTGTATCCGTGTTCCCTTCTGTTTCCAGGACCGCAAGTCTCCTGCCCTCTCCTGCGGAAAGCTTCAGCTCCGAAAGGGGTTTCGTATTCCCCGAAGCGTCAAACTCCACAATCGAAAGGGATGTCAAAGGTTTTTTCACAATTACCCTGGTAAGGGCTTCCGATAGAACGCTGTCCTTTTCGTCCTTCATGGACCAGCGAATCCAGACCGCTCCCACATCCACAGGGGTTATGGTAAAGACGGCTTTGGAAGCCTTCTCCCGATCCTCCTTATTGTATTCTGGAGTACCCACCGTGCATACCGCGGCGTTTCCAGATGCCAGTGCGCCTCCGGACACTACGGTACCTGTAAGGGAATAATCGGGGTTCCGGAAACTCTTCGGGATGCTTACGGAGACCTTGGGAAGCATCTTTTTGCTGTCCTTTGAGATCACCTCCGTTTTCAGGGTCTTCGGCGACTTCAGAGGATTCTTCTTATCCTCAGTTATATCAGGCTGTTTTCCGTTTACGGTGATGTGAAAAACGATCTCCTGCCCGCAATACGAGGCTTTTACCGTGGCACTGGCCTCCATCACGCCTTTCTTCATCTCTTTTGCGGTGACAACCCCGTTCTTTAAGGTGATGCAGCCCTTAGGCTCCGCCTTTTCTATGTTCCAGGCCACATCGCAAACATGTCTTTTCTGATCGTTCAGTCTCAGGCGCTGCGTCTCTCCCGGGAGCAGCATGTACTCCGTCTTCACCGTCTTATCAATGAGAATCCTGGGATCGTCAGGATCCATGGGGTTGGTGGGATCTTTCGGGGTCTTTACAGAAATATTACAGGAAGCCTCAAATCCCCCATCATTAGTCTTCACAGTGATCACGGCAGTCCCGTCCTTCAGTCCTGTCACCTTTCCATTTTCGTCAACCGATGCAGTCTCCGGGGATGAGGATCGGAAGGACACATTCTTATCATCCGCATCGGCAGGACTGATCTCCCAGGAAAGATTAAGGGTCTCCCCAGGTCTGATCTCCTCCTTAGGAGCACTGAGTTTCACCCCCGTGACAGCCTTTTTCTCAGGAGGAGGCGTTATGGTAAGCTTTACATCAACGAAGTCGCTGGCTTGATCCGTTCTCTGTTTTCCGTTCTTCCTCTCGCTGAATACCTGCAGCAGATAGTTCCCGGCGGTCAGATCCCTGGGCAGTGCAAAGGTCACCTGTCCCTTGCCGCCATCCGGAGACGGAACACTGCCATAGGCCAGGATCTTTCCATCTGTGCTTTTCAGAAGCGCCGAAACATATTCTGACTCCCCGGTAGAAGCTCCCTCTATCTGCAGAGTGACACTCCCCCCTGCCTCGGCCTCTGCTTCGGAGTCTGTCACCTTAAAATCCGTCCGATCACTGTCCTTCAGGGTCAGCTTCCACTCCCCGTTCTGATTTTTTCCGATCTTTTCCAAAGTCCCCTTCTTTTCCGTCTTACCCTCCTCCGCCTCGGAGATCAGAAGGATATCGGAAAGCTTCAGCCAGAAAGCAGGGCGGATGCCGGCCAACTCTTCGTAATAACAACCATCGAATCCCCCGCTATCGTTCACTGTCCACAAGTATTCCCCTGTAAAAACATTATCAGCGGGGGTCCGAAGCCAGAATCTTACAGGTTCCCCTTCCTTCGGCGATGCCGATGGGAAATTACTCCTTAAGATCTCTTTGTCCACAGGATCCGGATTCTCTTCGTCTTCCCCCGCCTCCCAGGCGGACAGGGGCCAGAAAACCGCTTTCACCTCTGGTCCGTCCACACAATCACTTTTATAATCCTCCCAGTAGCTACCTCCCTTAAGGGTTCGTATATTCACGGCCCTCCCCTCGATTTCCGAAAGGATGTTCCCGGAGGCAGCGTCCATGGCCTTCTGCAGGCTGGAGTCCTCGTATCTTTTTCCTGCCATGGCATTATCGAACTGTGTCCATCCGAGAAAACAGCCCGAAAAAAGGGTCAGGCACCCCGAGTCCGCTGCGACTCCCTTCCCCTCATAACCAATGACCCGCCAGGGGATCGGCTTCGCCTCATCCGCTCCCACATAGACCGTAGGGGCATATATAGTATTCATATCCACTGCCAGGATCTCCGACCCCGCCATTGCAGGTGGAATGTTTTCGGCTTCCGTCACTTTCAGGCTCACCTTCCGGAAAGGACTGGCATAATCCGTCTTCTTATCCCCGTTTTTACGTTCACTGAACACCTTCAGCTCATATTCCCCATTAGAAAGATCCTCCGGAAGGGTAAAGGTCACCCTGTTCTCCTCCGCTCCGGAGGATTTCACACTGCCGTAAAAGACCGGATCCCCGGTTTCACTGCAAAGCAGAACGGATACATATTCGTCATCACGGACTTCTCCGGCACCTTTCACGGCAAAAGAGATGGTGCCCCCGGGCCTTGCCGCAATCCTGGTTTCCCTGACGGAAAAGCCTTTCCGGTCATCATCCAGCAGGGTCAGCTTCCACTCGCCGGTTTCATTCTTTTTTTCCAACTTCTCCATTTTTCCCTCAGTCTGAACCGTTTTGCCGCCCTCCGCCTCGGAGATCAGGAGGATACTGGAAAGATCCACCCAGAAAGCAGGACGGATACCGAGTGGAATACCATCAGGTACCTGGTTTGTATCAGGATATGCCAGAGCAAAACTGATATTTCCCTCCCGATCCACAGTATGAGGAAATTCGGTATGTTGGCTCTTATAGGTTGTCCGGAGCCAGTATCGATCAGGTGTCTCACTCTCAGGACTCTTCTTCAGTTCCGGATCCACCGGATTCGGATTCGGATTGGACCAATTAATCTCTTCATACGAGGTCGCCACCTCATAAAGGGAAAGGGGCCAGAGTTTCGCATCCACATATTTTGTATCTGCGTATACGCCGTCAGGATCCCATTCAAGCCAAGCTTCACCGGGAAGCAAATAACCCTTAAGGGTACGCGTCTTTACTGCATTCTGCTCGGTTTCGGAAAAGCCTTTCCCAAAGATATCACCCAGCCTTTCCTCCAGTCTGGAGCCGTTGTAAAGGCCTTGATTCCCGTTCGATACATCTTTGCCGAACCAGTATTCCCCCAGGAATTCTTCCGAAAAAAGGGTCAGGCACCCCGAAGAGTCTCGCACCGCCCCATTCCCGTCATAGCCGATGACCCGCCAGGGAATCGAATCCCCCTTATAAGTCCCCAGGTAGACAGTGACGGCATCTTCAGTATTCGCCTCCGCTGCAAGTGCTCCGGGGCCTATTCCGATGGCTCCCGGAG
>JAEELB010000278.1 GCA_016288705.1 Lachnospiraceae bacterium
TATCGCCTGAAAAATCCTTGTTACAGACATTCTTTGAGCCGTCATATCCGTTCAGATATGACCTCATGGTACAGGTCTCCCAGGTGACATCGGGATAGGTTTCATTATACTGAACTATATCTATCAGCTTATCCGCAAGGAGAAGAGCGTCCCCGTTGGAATCTATGTCCAGGACACGCCATTTGATGGGCTGCTTGCTATCCGCCTTATATGTCGTGTCCCCGGAGGTGTAATCCTTTGAGTAGCACTTCCCGTCCCCGTTGGTGTCCTCCTGCCAGTAATTTCCGAACCAGATGCAGTCCCAGGTGGAGACACCATCCGAAGTGCGAGGGTTATGGATGTTTGATACGTCACCTGCTCCGGTGTCGGAGAGGAAGTCTTGAATAAATGGTTCTGCGTTTACGTCATATTCTGTATTAGGCCCAGCCGCCCTTACCGTTCCTGCCCCGGGCAGCATGAAAGCCGCTGCGAGCATTATTGAAATCGCCTTTCTGATACTCTTTCTCATCAGTGTTTCTCCTCGCTTCATACAAAAACAACTACCGGCATTTCGCCATCAATCCGGCAACGACCGCACGTCTTTTACCTCCTAAACCGGGAAGGCGTTGCAACCGCGCCCGACCGTCTGTCATGCAAAGACCTTATTCAATTGTACTGTATCCGGGAGTCTGTATCAACAAAAGATCGTCCTGAAATATCAATGTGTTCCGGCTGGCTTCGGCCATCGTAACGGCGGAAAAAGAGTGCTGTGCTGTGTTGAAACAGGAAAGGCATTCAGGTACAATAGGCGTGCATAGTTTTCCACCAATATTGATATTAATTCTCCGGCTGCTGTCCCGGAATGACAAGGGATGCAGCCCCGGAAAGAAAAAGGATGACATCCCGAACGGAGTGAGGAATCCTGGAAAGTGAGGGAAAAAATGGTCATAAGAAAACCGGCAGTCCTTATCCTTGCAGTCATGCTCACGGGGATGCTGTGCGCCTGCGGAAGCGATCCCGCCCCGGGGAAAGCGGTGGTCGCGGAGGGGCTTCCCGGATATAAGGTGAAGGGAGAGACGGATCTGAAGGGAAATTTCTTCCTTTCATTTGTCTACACCAGGAATATCATCATGCTTGACGGCAAAGGAAACGTGGTCTGGTCAAAGCATGAGGAACAGCCTTCTGAGGACGCCCATACCGGTTTGTGGGATTTCAAGAAGCACGTGGTAAACGGCAAGACCTATTACAGTTATCACGATCAGAACGCAAAGTACGACAACTACGGCTTTAAAGGATACGCGCCGGGCGAGCGCGTGATCATGGATGAGAACTTCAACGAGATAAAGCGCATCACCTTCGAAGCATCAGATACCGTAGAAAAGGGCGCTCCTCTTGACGGGCACGATTTCCTGATGATAGACCTCGATCATTATATCCTTTCGGGATACATCAAGGACACTGTCTACAATCATCCCGACTACCCAGAGGGATCCGGAGTCGTCTGTTCATATCTTCAGGAGGTGAAGAATGGGGAAGTCGTGTGGGATTTTAAGAGCACAGACTATCCGGAACTATATCCGCTGGTAGTGACTGATGGTGATGAGACCGCAAATGATTTTGCAAACAGGGAAACAGATGTGCCGGACATCGTGCATTTCAACGCAATGCGGCTCGATGATAACGGCAATCTCCTATGCTCCTTCAGACATCTCTCGTCCATTCTCTGCCTTGACCGCACCAAAAAGACGGATCAGATACTCTGGAAGCTTTCAGGGTCAGGAGATGAGTTCTCGCTTTCCGAGGAGCAGAAATCTTCGTGTCAGCACTATGTGACGGTGGACGGGGATTTTGTCACGGTTTTCAATAACGGCAATAAGACCCAAAGGACAAGCGTACTCTCCTACAAGCTCAACAGGGAAAACAAGACCGCTGAGCTTGTGAGATCATATTATCTCTGGGATAAGTTTTCGTCTGCCTGTGGATCGGCGCAGCATATAAGCGGGGAACTATATGTGCTTGGCTTCGGCCATTCCGAAAAAGACGCGCAGTGCATGTCCGTATACGATTTTGCCACAGGGACGGAACTTATGTCCGTGGAACTGGACAATCCAAACAACTTCACATACAGATGTGTGTATTATGACTGATAAATACTAAACGCCCAGGATCTCACCGAAACCGGTCTTATTGAGAATATCGGACACAAAGTCATTCGTGCCTGTGAGGCTCACTCCTTCTTTACAGCCCTTCTGCAGGATCAGCAGGACACGCAGTCCGGCAGAGGAAATGTAGTCCAGGGCCCGGCAGTCGATCTCCACTTTTCTGATGACGCCGGATGCGCTCTGCTCCTCGTACTCCGCCAGTAATTGCGGAGCGGTCAGTGAATCCAGGCGGCCGGTCAGACGTAAGCCGAGCACCCCATCCGTCAGCTCTGTGAGGATCGTGAAGCGGTGATCCGCCTCAGCGTTGTTCTCTGCCGATCCGGCGGAAACGACCTTCCAAAAGGAAACATCTTCCACAGCCTTCAGGACAGCTCTTCCCTGCTCAGACGTCAGGGAGGAAAAAGCATTAACAGCAGCGAGGTGATCGCGGATCCGGATCCGTTCTGCTTTCAAACCATGCTCCGAGAGTGTGGCCTTCGCTTTTTCCACATCCTCCTTCTCATGCCCGTAGCGGACCATAAGACCATTCGTTATAACATTCACATCTGCTTTCTCATTGAGGATATGATACGTGTCATGACCGGAATCTCCGGGGTGGATGCCACTCCGGATCCTTAGATGTTCCGACATGATCTCGGGATCCGCCGTGATCCAGCATCCGCCATGGATATTCAGCAGTCTTCTGATATTCTGCAGGAAAGAATGGGTCTCCGCATCATTAAAATACATCAGCAGGCCCTCAGTATTGATGCAGATGTTTTCCTTCACGTCTTCCAGCGCTTTTTCCAGTGATCCGCCGTTTGTTGCGTCAACGGGAGAGAAACGGACAAGTTTTTTCTTTTCACTGCTGATCATTGACAGGATAATGCCGCTGATCTCCTCTATGACGGGCGGCAGATCCAGTCCGATATATGATCTGTTCTGTTCCGCTGTTTCTATGGCCCGCGGCGTATATCCGCATGGCAGGTCAACGAGTACGGGGAATCCCGAATCCTGCGCCAGGCTTCCCATCATATTGTATCGTGTCTCCAGGATGATCCGGAAGGTCAGCTCTTCCTCGGGACTCATGCTGAAGGACCGGCTTTTCTGTGTATCCTCCGTCAGTCCCAACTTTTCGGATATCCCGGCGGCATGAGGATTTCCCTGCTGTGCCAGTTGAAACAGGGTCATTTTTGCCGTATTGAATACCGGATTCGCTTTCTCATACAGTTCCCTGTTGTTCTTTGAAGATCCGGCCATGATCCTTCCCATCCTTTCTACGGATAATGAAACCCGCGGGTCATCTCATCGATACTTCAGTCCCATCATGGTGATGTCATCAAACTGCGGCTCCTGTCCCGCAAAGAGATCGATCTGCTGTCTGATATGGTTGAGCAGCTGTTCGGGCTCTGTTGACGGAGCATCGTTGACTGCCGCTAACAGCCGTTCCTCCCCGAACCGTTGATCTCCGTGCTCTGCTTCCGTGACGCCGTCCGTATACTGGACCAGCACGTCTCCGCTGTGAAGCGTCAGCATCTGCTCGGGAAAAAGCTCTGAACCGTCCGGCATCTCAGAGACCAGGCCTGCAGGGATACCGCTTAAAGCCTTGGGAATGAGCTCCCATCTCCCATCCCTTCTCAGCAGCATTTTTTCATGCCCCGCATCCGCATAGCGCAGGATCCCGGTAGAGATCTCCAGGATCCCCAGCCACACCGTCACAAACATCTGTTCCCTGTTATTGGCGCATATATCAGCATTGGCATCCTCAAGGATCCGGGCCGGAGACTTCCCCATCCTGGCATGTTCGGCCAGGGTGATCTTGCACAGTATCATAAACAGCGCGGCCGGCATCCCTTTTCCTGATACATCCGCCATCGTGA
>JAEELB010000279.1 GCA_016288705.1 Lachnospiraceae bacterium
GATTTAATGACCTCATCTGCGTTTCCGGATGCCCCGGCATACACCTTGATGTCGGATTCTGCCATGGCATTGATTGCTCCTCCGCCTATTCCGCCGCAGATCATTACATTGGCGCCTGCCTCCTGCAAGAATCCTGCCAGGGCACCATGTCCGGTCTCTCCTGTATCGATCACCTGTGAAGATTTCACTTCACCGTTTTCAATCTCATAAATCTTGAACTGCGGTGTCCTTCCAAAATGCTGGAATACCTCTCCATTCTCATAAGTCACTGCTACTTTCATGTTCTGTCCGCTCCTTTCATATCTTTTCAGATCCAATCATTCCATCAGGAAGCTGATTGTTCAAATGAATTTGCTACCCTCCCGGTCCATTTGGATCCGGATGGTATTTTCTTCCGGATATTATAGCATAACCACCACTCCGTGATGATCGAACCGATGGTGACCGCCGTAGATCTGCAGTCATATATCGAAGGTTACCGCTCATCCGACGGAGGTCCGGTCATCAAAAGCGTATCCGTGCCGTGCCGCCATGCCACATTCTGTATTTGTCATTCCACACAAAAAAATGCCTGCAACACAGCCATGAGGATCACTTCAGACCAACCGGTTTAGCGCCCTAACCTGTTCCATGGATTTCAACATATTTCTATGTCTACAGAACGTTGGCAGTTACGGATTCAAACGTAAAGAAAATACAATTGAACATTAATGCTTCAATGTTAACCCATAGATCAACTCTTTCATGAGTATACTCAAGCCGTTATTCGTTAACTGAATATGCAGTTACAATCTTCTTCCCCTTATCCGTGATCTCGTAATACCTGTCAGTGTCCGTATCATACATCAACACTGGTATAACCCCGCTCTTCCAAACGGATCCGTCAATATAGTAATGGGATTCTCCGTCGTAGAATACTCCGTGAAAGGTCGGATTGCCCGAAATCGTTTCCGTTCCTGTATGCCCGGCGATGATATCCATATAAAAATGTCCGGTCTCTGGTGGGTACTTCTCGAAGAAAGTAAAATCAGGAGTGCCCACTTCCCACAGATCTTCTGCCTCTTCATCTATACCGGCATGTACAAAGATCTGCTTCTCTGTCTTATAGAGTTTCCTTAGAGAATGTATCCACTTGCGGTAAGGAATATCGTCCACATCCTCGCGAACGACATCATCGCCTTCAGATATCGTGCTTCTGGCTTCATCAACTGCCTCTTCGTGATTACCCATGAGTGTAACAATCTTCTCGAAGCCATATTTTTCCTGTAGTTCTATGACTCTGTCCAAAACAGCGTAACTGTCATGACCATGAATATAATCGCCGAGAAAGACAAGTACTGTATTCTCATCATCAAGATCAATATAGGAGAGCGCTGCATTCAGTTCGTCTATGTATCCATGAATATCACTTATTGCGTATATCTTCATACAAATCTCCAAAACAGGAACGAAGACACTAATGTATAACCTTCGTATAATGTCTTTTTTCAACTTTCATTTTCTCAACCCACCATCACATCTTTTATATCCGTTCATGTGGACAAAATCCACCTTATACAACAATTATATTGTGGCACCCGATCCCATTCAATCAACCTGTAGTATAAAGTTTGCATTTGCTCGCTCTAAGATGACTACTCCTTTCGTTTACCCCCGTTATTTGCATACCTCTCTTAATTAAGGAAGTACTTTGACCATCGCATAAATACAGCTGCGCTTTAATCATAGTGCTAAAACAGGATTTTTTCAACCTGTTATGACACCCGTGTCATGCTGTTTGACCATGCATCATACAGCGAACCCGATTTTGTTTACCGGCTTTTCCGTTTTTACAGGAGTCTGAATATCCTCAGCACGGATTGTCTTCACGTCATCCTGGGATATAGAATCAAAATCCATATGTACAAGTCTGCTGCTTTGTGCCATTCTTGCTTTCTCAATCACATTTCTCACGTATCGCCCATTTCCAAAATCGGACTGAGTACATGCTTCTTCCATGATACCTTTAATCCGCTCCATCGCTCCTTCATCAATGACCAAACCCTTCTGAGATGCGATATGATCCGCTATCCGGCAAAGCTCATCTGTATTGTAATCTTCAAAGTGAATGTGATGTGCGATCCGGGATCTAAGCCCCGGGTTCTTATCAAGGAAGCCTTCCATCTTGTCGGGATATCCTGCGAATATCACAATTAGTTCATCTCTGTGATTCTCCATTTCCTGAACGATGGTGTTAATTGCTTCATCACCATACAATCCATCACGGTCATCAACAAGAGAATAGGCTTCATCGATAAACAGGATTCCGCCCAGAGCCTCCTTAAACTTTCTCTTAACCGTAGGCGCGGTCCACCCAACATATTTACCGACCAGATCAGCTCTTCCCACCTCAACGATCTGCCCTTTTGAGATTACATCGTTATCCTTAAGGATCCTTGCAAATAATCTCGCAACAGACGTTTTAGCCGTGCCGGGATTACCGGTAAAGATCATATGGTTACAGAAGGTGTCCTCGGACAAACCCTTCTCCCGAAACAGTTTCTGTGCTTTATAACTATCAAGAGCCTGATGGATCATCTTTTTTGCAGAATCCAGTCCGATCATAGATTCCAGTTCTTCGTATGCACTTCCTTTAGGCTTGCTGTCTTTAACTTCCGTCTTTGCTTCAGCGATATTTCTATACTGACTGTATACGGTCGTTTTAAGTTTTTTACTGTACCATTCATCAAAGATAGCATTCAGTTCAGGGACCAAATATCCATGCCCCTTTTCCACTCTTGCCATCAACCCCTTGTCAGTTCTTACTCCTCTGTCTCTGGCACGTTCTTTAAGATATGTGATCGCGGTTTTATCAATTGCCAGCTCCTCTTTTATTTCCACAAAGGTGCAATCTCCTATGGTTTCAAATATCTTCATCCTAAGTGCAGTACATTCTCTGGGGAGTTGAATGATCGTTAATACATCACAGCAATGGCGTCTGATGATCTTGCATAATTCCTCCAGGAAATAAAGACTACCATCCGCGCGATCATCATCCGGATTTACAGTCCCATAAATACTTACTACCATAGTGCCGCCAGTACAAGTTTTGAACAGAGATTCTACTGTTTTCTTGGAATAGTGTTCCTCAGGGCATAGTTCCAATTCACAGTATCGCCGATTCTCAATCCTCCCAACATCATATAAAGCCTGAATAAGTAACTGTGTGATGCCTTCCTGCGTTCTTTCATCATCACTTTCGATCATATAGTCTACAGGATGCCCGTATGCTTTCTTCTTTGGAGTTCCGGCATAAATACGATTCAGCTCCGGGACAAAAGTATCCTTCGCAAAATAGTTTTTTGCAGCAAGGTATACCGCGTCCTTATTACGTTCGCGAAGAATTCTTTCTTCGAAATCAAGACGCATTCCTCTCGGCCCGGTATGTACCAGATCCTCCAGTTCGAATTCCCTTAAGATCTCGTATTCATCATGCACATAGCTATTTCTTTCGCCGCAACTCAACAACTGCGCAAACTCGTGGAGCGTAGTTTCTCTGATCTCAATATTCTCAACCTCAAGTTTTCCCTTCTTCACAAAACTCTCTACAAAATCATCAACATTCAGGTAATCACGCAGCACTAATCCAAAAACACATTCACCATAAGATGCATCGCTGATAAAGAAATAACCTTTGTCAAGAATCTTTTCGCTGAATCTCCCGCAGATGACAGATATCGCATTGCCCAAATCCCTGTTGGCCAACCTTCTCCCCACTCTATCTTTGGGAGTATCTACTGCTTCACCACCTTTTGTATTGATCGTCATTTCAATCTTATAAAACTGCATAAGCACCTCCTGAACCATGCATACTCAACCATTAATTGACTCTATGAGAGGATAATAAACAAAGGGATGAGCAAAAAACTGCACATCCCCTCTGTCAACTTCTGCTTTCTTTGCCATTTCACCCGTTGAATCCGTAAAGTCAAATATTGACATCGGCCCCTGAGTGTGTATCCTCTCTCAAACCTGATATTTCTTTAACTTAAAATCTTCTTTATCAAGCGGAACAAACCCTTATTGTCCCGTTCAGTATCCGCTCACACTTTGATAAACATGAAAACTCCCTTGTGATTGTCCTGTCAGGTGCGCCAAAAGAGAAACACCACGATCTCACATGAACGAATGTATCATTGCCTCAACAACTGGCAGTGCTCCGATTTTTGTTGCGATAACTTTTGCAAAGAGGTACCGCAGCAAGTCACTTAATTATCAGTTCGCAACTGACATCGTTATATGATGAGCCTGCATCCCTGGGTGATGCCTTGACCTCATAGCAGCCCGGGGAGGCGGTGCTGTCTACGGATACTACGCCGTTCTTATCTACCGAGATTCCCTTGTGGACTTCATCCGTGATGGTCCATTCGAGTTCAGGAATTGCCGTGCTTTTCACTGACATCTTAGGCTTCAGAGTTACGGTCCCGAGTTTGGGCTTTGCCTTCGAGCCTGCCTTAGGGGCCTTCGGTACCTTCACGTTTACGGAGGTCTTGTTGAGGGCAATAAAAGCATCTTTGTGGTCAGCGGATACATTGAGTTTTATGGTGTCAGTAATCTTTCCGGACTTCACTGTGATGGTGGTTCCCTGTATATCCGGTGCCGTAGCCACTACGTATCCGGACTTCGACACCTTTATACCCTTGCCCTTCACCTTGAAGGAAAGGTCTCTGGGATCCGTGTTGCCCTCTGTGCCGGTGACAATGAGCCTCCTGCCCTCTCCGACGGTGAGGCTCATGGTATAAACGCCATCCGAATCGGGCACGGATCCGGGATCAGCGTTCTGCGACAATGACAGCATGGTTGTGGGCTTCTTAACAAGCACCTTGGTAACAGTCTCCGTCAGTTTCTCTGTCGAACCGTTTTTCCTGACAGTCCAGACGATATATGCCGCCCCTGCATCCAAAGGTGTTATCTCAAAAGTCGCCTTTGCGGCTTTGGCCCTGTCCGCATTGCTGTACTGCGCCTCTCCGACAGTGCAGATCTTCATGCCTTCACTTTCTACAAAAGTATTGCCACGTTCTTTTAATGCCTTTACGGTTCCTGTTATATTGTATTCGGAACTCCTGTAGTTCTTCGGGATGCTGACAGAAGCGGAATACGCCTTCTTCTTTGCGGCCCCTGAAGCAGCGCCGACAGATTCTCCCCCGTCTCCTGTCATAGTCGCGGCATCAGCCCGAAGTTTTCCATCGCTTCCTTTCTCCGGCGCAGGAACCTCTGCCTTGACCGTCTTCGTCGCCTTGAGCTTGTTGTCGGGGTCCTCGTCAAACGAAGGGAGATTACCGTTTACGGTTATTTTGAATACCGTGGTCATCCCGCAGTATTCTGCCGTCACCGTGGCCTGAGCCTTCCCGTCCTTTGCGCTCTTCTTCAGGTTCTTTGCGGTGACAATGCCATTCTTCAATGACACGCAGCCCTTCGACTCGGCGTTGTTAAATCTCAGCGTCCACCTGGCGCCGTATGTGTACCGACCCTCCGTGTTCAGCCTCAGGCGCTGGACCTCTCCGGGGATCAGGTTGTAAACAGTCTTAGGCGGGGTCTTCACCAGCACATTACAGGAAGCCGTATAGCCACCGTCACTTGTAGTGACAGTTATAACGGCAGACCCATCTTTAATTCCCGTCACCCTGCCGGAATCGTCTACGGATGCAATCTCCTTAGCTGATGAAATGAAGGCTACAGATTTATCTTCAGCATCAGCTGGCTGCACCTCCCACCAAAGGTCAATACTTTCACCAGGCACTATCTCATCCTTAGGGGATGTGAGCTTCACTCCACCAACAGACTGTTTCACGATAACGTTGCAGGTAGCGGTTCGGGAGCGGTCTTTGGTGGTCACCGTCACATAGGCGCTGCCGCCCCGTATTCCCGTCACCAGGCCGTTTTCGCTCACCGTGGCTATGCTGGTGTCTGATGATTTCCAGGTCACAAATCTGTTAAAGGCATCCTCCGGCTCTACCTCCGGGGTCAGCTGTATGCTGTTTCCCGATTTGATAAGAACCTGTGAAGACAGGGTCACCCCGGAAACC
>JAEELB010000280.1 GCA_016288705.1 Lachnospiraceae bacterium
CTGCTCGGGAAAAAGCTCTGAACCGTCCGGCATCTCAGAGACCAGGCCTGCAGGGATACCGCTTAAAGCCTTGGGAATGAGCTCCCATCTCCCATCCCTTCTCAGCAGCATTTTTTCATGCCCTGCATCCGCATAGCGCAGGATCCCGGTAGAGATCTCCAAGATCCCCAGCCATACCGTCACAAACATCTGCTCCCTGTTATTGGCGCAGATATCAGCATTGGCATCCTCAAGGATCCGGGCCGGAGACTTCCCCATCCTGGCATGCTCGGCCAGGGTGATCTTGCACAGTATCATAAACAGCGCGGCCGGCATCCCTTTTCCTGATACATCCGCCATCGTGAGGTACAGATGGTCATCATCCACGAAAAAGAAATCATAAAAATCCCCGCCGGTCTCCCTTGCGGGATCCATGCGGGCAAAAAGATCAAACTCCTTTCGGTCCGGAAATGCAGGAAACTCGGAAGGCAGCATGGAGGCCTGGATCTGGGCCGCCATTCGGAGTTCGATCTCTATGCGCTCCTTCTGTGCGGTGATCGTTGTCAGTTTTTCCGTATTCTCAACGATATGGTCCTGCATGGACTGAAACTCATGATACAGGTCGCCGATCTCATCATTGGAGCGGATCGGAAGCTGTATTACATCGTCCTTAGTATAGACCTCTTTGATGCTTCCAAATTCCCTTGCCGCTCCTGCCAGAAGCTTGATGGGGCGTGTCACGAATTGCCTCATCAAAAGCGTACCGGCCAGAATGCCAACCAACATCTCGATCAGGACAAATACGGCACAGTTCACCAGAAACCAGTGACGCTCCCGCATCACATCGTTCATATTCAGGTCAACGCAGGCCATTCCCACCACCTGGTCCGTACGCCGGTTTAAGATCGGCTCGCAGGCTGTACACAGCCATTCGCCTTCTGAGCGGTATACTGTGGGAGGTATGCTCTCATTATCTCCATAACAGGCAAATTCCGGCAGTATTTCCTCCTCGGCTCCGATACAGAGCAGACTCTCCTCAGGATCTACGATGGTATAGGTGATACCGTTTTCTATATGCTGAATGTAAATATCAGTTTCGTGGAACAGTTCCTTTGCTTTTTCATATGACTGGGCCAGTCTTTCATATTGATCGTAAAGACTGGAGTTTGGCACTGCAGATCCGTCCGCGCCTATACGGGGCTGTTCTCTCAGCCACTCGCCTATGACAGCGTCATTATTTTCATTGATCGCCTGCTCCCTGACCCGCCTGAATTCATCAGTATTGATCGCATTCCAGATATCCTCTATATATGTCCCACCGTTCCGGGATGCATATGCAGCGGCCTCTGTAACTCTGGCAAAGCAGAATTCGTCCACCTTCCGGCAGTATGTACTGTAGCCTGTGATCATCAGCCCGGCAGATACTGCAAGTATGATGGAAACGATCAATATGCTCAGTTTGGTATGAAGAGAAACACGGCGATGATACACGGCCTTCTCCTCCGTCCGTTCTTTCATCCGCACGATAGAGCTCTCTCATTCAAATTTGATCATTCTGTCGATCCCGGTGACATTAAAGATATCCATAAGCTCAACAGAAGCGTTCTTTATGACGATATGACCATTCATCGCTTTATAGGCTGCGACCAGCTGCCTGATCCCGGCAGAGGAAATATACTGAAGTTTTCCCAAATCGACAACCATGCTTGTGCTTTTTTCATCCAGATCTTCAATTACTTTTTGCAGCTCAGGTGCCGTCATCGCATCCAGAGAGCCTTCCAGTGTAAGTGTAACCTCATTTCCGCTTTCCGTTTTTGTGATAGTCATGACAGATCCATTCCTCCTTGTTCAGTCTTATTTTCTTCGACTTAACTTCGACGCCATCCCCCGATCATCTGTACAGATTGTTCTCATCAAAGAATGCCATGCCAGCGATATCTTCAATAAATTTACGGATATATGTTTCGTCCGGGGTATTCCAGAAAAATCCGGAGCGCGCCAGTATCTGGTTTGTATATTCACATTTTTCCACCACGGGCACCATATCGCCGGCGACATCCTTGTACGCGAGGATACTGGAGAGGATCGCTGCCTTCCCCGGATCCTGATCCGCCTCCTGCAGCCTTTGGAGGAATACATCGTCTTCCACCAGTTCGATCTCGATACCGCACTCCTGCATGACCCGGATGACATCGATCGCCGGGGTGCTGTGGTTATTAACGGCGTGGAACAGACAGCATTCCTTCGGTGCCCTTGCCAGATACATGAAGCTTCTCGCACTGGCATCGATCGGGCCGAAGCGCATATCCTGATTTATGTCGGAATAAGGGAATGACTTCAAGATCGCATAGCTCCTGAGCTGTCCCATGGCAGAATTAGTCAGGAAATTGATCTGGAACTCTCCGTCCGACTCCCTGGCTGACAGTGCGCCCACACGGATCACCTTGGCATCCGCTCCCTTTTCGGCGACGGCCTCCAAAACTATCCGTTCCGACAGAAGTTTTGAGCTGAGATACTGATTGTCCGTGACCTGTCCGAAATACAGGCTCTGTTCATCCAGTTTCTTCACTTCCTCCGGATCTGAACCCTTCAGAAAACCGCCAACGGAGGTGGTGGAGAAATGGATCAGCCGCGCGCCTGTCGCGAGACAGAATCTCAGCGCATTCTGTGTCCCGCCCACATTGATGTCTTCGATATCAGTGCCGGATGAAAAATGCTTGACATTCGCGGCGCAGTGGAACACGGTATCGATGGGCAGTTTCTCCATGCTCTCAAAGAACTTATAATCGGTCACATCACCGTCTATCACCTCGATCCGGTCCTCCATTCCCGACAGATGGTCCTGGAAATAATAGTACATGCTGTACCGCAGGCGTTCGAGACCGCTCTTATATTTTCCTTTCCTGACGAGACACCAGACCTTTCCTTTTTCGTTTTTCAGGAATTCCTCCAGGATATGGATGCCCATATAGCCGGTGGCTCCCGTCAGCAGGATATTGCCGATGGGACGGCTCTCCGAAGCCGAAAATGATCCGATCGTATTCCGTGACAGCAGCTCGTTGATCGCAGTGTAATCATAGTCCTCAAATACGTCTGAGACGCCGGGGGACGACTGTTTTTCTTCTCCCCCGGTTTTGGAGAACCGGGCCGCAAGCTCACGGGGTGTTTTGTATTTGAACACGTCTCCGTAAGTCAAAGGATAGTTATCCTCCGAAGCCCTGATCATGATGCTGGTCGCCGAAAGGGATGTTCCGCCGCAGGCAAAGAAATCGTCCGTCGCCCCTATCCCGTCTACGCCCAGCACTTCCCGGAACAGATCGCAGAAGTATTTCTCAGTCTCGTTTGCAGGGGCTTCGTAATCATTATGCTCCGGCGCATTCTCTACCTTCGGCAGCTTCTTTTTATCGATCTTGCCATTGGCCGTCAGCGGCATTTCATCCAGCCGGGTCAGTACGCCCGGAACCATATAGGCTGTCAGCGACTTTTTGATCTCCTCACGGACCTCCTGGGGAGAAATGTCATTGCTTGCCGTGTAATAGCCTGCCAGGAACTGGTTGTTCTCCGGTCCGGTCATGATGACGATGCTGGTCATTACCCCGGGAACGGCGTTGATCGCATTCTCTATCTCATCCAGTTCGATCCTGAGGCCGCGCAGCTTCACCTGATTGTCCGCTCTGCCGTGGAACCTGAGCCTGCCGTCGGAAGTCCATGCGGCGATGTCCCCGGTGCGGTATGCGCGGTATCCGTCCAGAGTGATGAACTTTTCCGCCGTCAGTTCACTCATCCCGACATAGCCCCTGCCCACGCCGTCTCCGGCAATGACCAGTTCTCCGGGAAGAAGCGGAGGAAGTATGCCGCCCTTTCCGTCGATTATGTATGCGCGAACATTCGAAGCGGGACGGCCTATGGTGATAAGCCCCGGATCCGTCACGGGATCCATCGTGCAGCTGACGGTAGCTTCCGTAGGCCCGTAGCCGTTCATGATCAAAGCCTTGGGGCTGGCGGACCGTATCTTGTCAAAAAGCGCCGCCGGAAAAGCTTCCGCGCCCATGTCGTAGGAAACGATGTTTGCGAAGGCTTCCTTCATCACCGAAAGGCTGATGCAGTTGGACAGGAAGGAAGGCGTGCAGGACATGACATCCACCTTTGCATCTACCATAAGCTTTGCCAGCGCGATCGGGTTGTGTATCTCCTCTTCCGTGGCCATACATATCGTCAGGCCGTGAGAGAGAGGGATGAACTCCTCCATGATGGATACATCAAAGGTGATCGCCGCAATTGCCAGGGAAACATGTCCCCGTTCAGTGTACCCCAGGATCTCCGGGTTCTTCTCATTTGCATCGAGGAAGTTCAGCAGATTGCCCTGGGTAAGCATCACTCCCTTGGGCCTTCCTGTAGATCCGGAAGTAAATATGCAGTATGCCAGATCGTCCTTTTGCACGCTCTGATCGGGGTTATCCGTTCTCTCATCCTGCAGAAGCCCCTCCACTGTAACCACCTTACAGGCAAGACTGTTAAAGAAGTTCCCCCGTTCTTTAACCAGATCCTCAGTAGCGACCAGTACCGCCGCTTCGGAATCCTCCATCATTGCCGTTATCCTGTCATCGGGATAATCAGGTGTGATTGACAAAAATGCGGCTCCGGCCTTCAGGATCCCCTGCCGGACCATGTACACCTTCTCACTCCTTGGCTGGATCAGAGCCACGATCCTCCCTGAAGCGCCGAGATCCATGAGAGCATGGGCGATCCGGTTAGCGCTCTCATTAAGCTCACGGTAAGTCACCCTGGCAGTCGGCGTGATAACAGCCAAACGATCCGGATGCTCTGCGGCCGCCTCCTCCATCAGACAGCGGACCGGACGGAAGGGAACGTTCACCTCCGTATCGTTTATTTCCCGAAGGAAAGCGTCAGCCTCAGCGGAGATCATGGGGATCTGCTCCAGTGTCTCGCAGCTCAGCAGGCCGCGGACCAGCATCCCGTAAATATCGGCCATCCAATGGATCTGGCTTTCGGTATACATATCCTCGCGGTACTCAAAGGAAATCGAGTAAGCCCCATCCTTCTTCCACACATCCACACTCAGGGGCTCCATGGCATCCTCAAACGGAAGGTCTATCTGCTCTGCAGTCTGTCCTGCCAGAGTGAAATCGGTAAGGAAATCTCCCTGATATGCAAAAATGATATCCGCATTCACGCCGAAATCCCGGACCGCCTCCGCAAAGGAATACAGATCATTGGCTGTCAGCTCCTGTATCCTCTTCTGGACGGAAAGGATAAAGTCCGATGTCCTGCAGGCGTTATCACAGGCCACATAGATGGGATAGGTCTTGACCAGCATGCCCATGATGCGCATGGTCTCCACCCGCGTCCTGCCGTTATAGATGGATGCGAACAGCGCTTCATCACAGCCGCCCATCCGTGCGAGCAGCAGGGCAAAAGCAGATGTGAACAGCGCATTTTCCGTCACCCGGTCAGCCTTGCAGAAGGCGGTCACATCCTCTTCCGAAAGACCCGTGATCACGCTCTTTGCGAAAGCCGCCTTACCCGTTCCCTCCCTGTCGGCGGATTTCTCCGGGTCGGGCAGCGAGTCAATGCTGACGCCACTGAATATCCCTTCATACACCGCCTTTGCCGTGGGAAGTTCCCCGCTGTTGCGGCGCTTCTTCTCGTCCAGGCACAGCTGAAGGGAAGAATACCGTTCCTTTTCAGGCGCACAGCCCTGATAGGCTTTTTCTATGTCTTCCATCAGCACGGCCGTGGAGGTTCCGTCCATCAGGATGTGATGGAACACCACGTACAGATATACGGACTTCCTGCTGCGAATGATCCTGAACCGGAACAGCGGAGCATGTCTCAGATTAAATACGATCCTGTCGCCTGCCAGATCAGCCTCCAATTCCGCATCGTCGAGATCTGATCTTTCTATGGGGAGATCCCATTCAAGGTCGGGATGTGCGACCATCACCGCGCCATTATCCTTATCGGACTCGATCGAACTCTTCATGGCCGGGTGCGCTTCCACTGCGGTCCGTATCGCCGCGGCAAGGCGTTCCTCATCCGTGTCCGTCCCCACCTTCAGAAGCATCGGAAGGTTATATTTGTCGCTGGTCTCGTCCATCGCGCACTCCAGATAGATGCCCAGCTGGGTCTGTGTGAGCGGCGCTCTGAGCACTTCCTCTTCCGGGGAGTCCGCATCTGTCTGCGCTCGTCCGCCTTCGCGCCAGTGAGCCACCAGCGCATTTTCAATATCCAGGATACTCTTATTCCGCACCAGTTCGGACACATCCGGGCTGTAGCCGTACTTATTTTCAAGCAGGGTCATAAGCTGTACGGTGGATACGGAGGTAAGGCCCGCGTCGGTCAGCGGAGCATCCACCTCCGGCCTCCTGCCGCCGAGCACCTCTGCGCAGATATCCAGCAGCTCCTGTTCCAGAGTCGTCAGCCTGCGGGTGGCATCCGCGTTTTCTTTTTCAGGCTTCTGTTCCGGCCTGGGCAGCGCCTTCCGGTCCACCTTGCCGCTGTCGTTGACCGGCAGGCTCTCAAGCCGGACGAAAAATGCGGGGATCATATATGCCGGCAGTTTTACGGCCAGACTCTGCCGCAGTTCTTCCTCCGTGATCTCATTTTCCGATACATAATAGGCGGCGAGATATGTGTTCAGATCGTCTGAAAAATCCTTCACGGCCGCATCCAGGATCCCCGGAGTCCTGCGGAGTTCCGCCTCGATCTCACCGGGCTCCACGCGCTGGCCGTTGATCTTGACCATCCAGTCCTTCCGGTTGAGGAAAATGAAATTCCCGTCAGGCAGGATACGGGCCATATCGCCGGTCTTCAGCATCACGGGATTACCGTCCCTCTCCAGGAAGGGATTCTTTATGAATGTCTTTTCGCTCTCTTCCGGGCGATTGAGGTAACAGCGCGCAAAGAGACCGGTCAGACAGAGTTCTCCTTCCTCGGCCTCCTTCCCCTCCTCATCCAGGATATAGGCTTTGATATCTCCCATGGGCTTTCCGATGGGCGTATTGTCATAAGCCTTATCGAGATAGAAGCCCAGCGCGCTTGCGCAGGATTCGGAAAGTCCGTAAGCGTTTATGATCTGAAAATCTTCCGAGTATATCCCGCTCAGACGTTCCCCGGCGGTAAGCACCACGCGAAGACGCGAGTTGGGAGCAGGCCTGAAAAAGCGCAGCATTTTGGGACTTATAAAGATCGCGGTCACCTGATACTGAGCCAGGACTTTTGAAAGTTCTATGGGATTTCGCATTGCGGATACGGGGGTCAGGACCATGACGGTTCCGAGAGTCAGTCCGCAAAACAGGAACAGTGTTCCCGCTATGAAGAAGAACGGGGCTCCCAGTCCGATCACGTCGGATCCGGTGTACCCGGCGAACTGTATGGTCCTGTTTGCGCTGTCCAAAAGGGTGCGGTGATCGATCAGGACGCCCTTCGGATTTCCCGTGGATCCCGAGGTATAGATGAGAAGCGCCGCGTCCTCAGGGGCAAGGTCCGCGGTTTCCTCGACAGGGGAATGAGCGGCCACATCCTCCATGTAATCAGGAGTGACCACCACCTTTGCCCTGCAGTCATTATATATATACTCAAGCCTGTCTGCCGGGTATGACCCGTTTAACGGGGCAAAAGCTGCCCCAAGCTTCACCGCTGCCAGAATGGAAACCACAGTATCGATGCTGTGTGGCAGCACGACAGCGATCACATCACCTTTTTCGACACCGTCTTCCTTAAGCTTTGCTGCCAGTCTTGCAGCCCGGTCATCCAGTTCTCCGTACGTCAGGCTGACCCCGGTCCCGGGATCCTGCACGGCGGTGCTGTTCAGATGATAACGCACATTTGCCTCAAAAACCTCTCTGAAAGTATCCATTTTTTACCTCATTTCTGCATACTGATCTCCAATGTGGTGTTGTTCAGATCCAGAGTGCGTAAATATGTTATCTTGTCTGTCAGGGCACGGATCGCCTCGATCCCATCGTACTCATACTGTTCACTGTCAAACGAATAGCATGTGGGATCGAAGGGTATGCCGTCATCGCGCTGCCGGAGCACGAGTTCATCTTTGGAGACAGACAACATGACATCTATGCTCTTCAGGCTCCTGCCGCCGTATCGTATGGTGTTTACAGCCATCTCTTCCGCGGCCACCGCCATCTTGTTAGCCTGCGTCCATTCCACCTTGTCCTCACAGAAGCCGATGATCTCATGCGGGATCAGGGAAGCTTCCTTCAGATCCGGAGCCACAGAAAAATCCAGAACTTCTTCCTCTCTCTCCGGCAGCAGCAATATCCCCTGGCCCCTGTTGCGGAGCTTCACTGTCAGTACCGTAATGAGTGCCGTGAGGAGTTCCCCTGCCACCAGGCCGCACATCATGAAGTCCAGTGTGTTCTTCTCCGTCATCATGGCGATCCTGGAGAAGATGAACACAGCCGGAAGCAGGACCCCGCAGTATTCCAGTATCGTGATCAGGTTAGCATAGCCGCTGTGTTCAGTAGTCGAATAGTATGAGATGAAAAAGCGGTTGAACACATATCCGGGAAGCGCCAGAAAAAAGATGCGCAGAGCGAACTTCGCCTGTGAGAGGAGAGCTTCATCATTGATCCCAAACATTCCGGCTGCCTGCCTGGCAAAAATATACAATAAAAGCATTAGCACCGCAAGCAGCGTATAGGAATACATCAAGATATTCCTGGTTATGGAACGAAGCCCGTAATAATCTTTCTCCCCATAGATCACGCCGCCTATCTTCTCCATGGCGCCGATGATCCCCCCGAGGAACAATTCCACGATCAGGATGACATTGAGACAGACAGTGTAGATGGCGACGCCGCTTTCACCTATGAATCTCAATATCATCACATTCATAACGCTGTTTCTCGCCATCTCACAGATGATCGAAAGGCAGGCAGGAACGCCTGTGATAAATGCAAGTCTGAAGTAAGTCAGGGTATCCTTTACCGGATTTGTAAGCTTCAGCATCCTCTTGGGCGAACGCACATATGCAGGAATGACCACCAGGGCCAGACCATAGCCCAGTATCGAAGAGACAAAGGAGGCGGCAGGTCCCATATCGGTAAATGAGAGCAGCACATAGTCAAAGATGAGATTGACCACATTGGAGATGGCCACATAGACAGTCGACATCACCGGATTATTATCCACTGCCATGATATTCATCATGAACAGACAGATACCGACTATGGGCGTTCCGAGAAACATCACCCGGATCACGCTGGTCACATCCGCTGTAAGGACACCCTTACCTGCGGTGAGCAGCATCGCGATCGGTTCCGCCAGAAGCGAACACAGCATTATCAATGCATCGCAGACAAACACGGCAAACAGGCAGGATGAAAAGACCTTTGAAGCGCCCTCCAGATCCCTCTTTCCCAGGCAGTTTCCCACAACAATGCTGCCACCGACCCCGAGCATCCAGCCCGGGATCTGGATGACCAGCAATATCGTCCCGCTGATCTGCACGGCAGACATCGCATTGGTCCCCAGGATATTGCCGACCAGGATCGTGTCCACTACATTCCCGACCTGCAGCGCCAGATTGGTCATGATAGCGGGTGCCAGGTACTTAAGGAGTTTCGTCCTGATAAGTTTTTCATTCCGTTTCAGCATATCTTTGTCAGTCAGATAAAACTCTTCAGGGAAAACAGATGATCCCTTCTCCTCACAACGCCTTACTATTGAACATATTATAGAAAACCAGGCAAAATAGCAAGCCAAAAAGACTCTTCCGTTCCGGCAGTATCCGGCGTTCCAGGATCGTAAACGGCTCATCCCTTATGATCAGATACACGAACGAAATGGCAAAAAACACCCATATGATATTACTCATTTTACTTTTTCAATGTCTTTCTTTTCCGGTACCTGCTTGTATCCAACGTGACACCCGGCACACTCTGAAGTCCGGTCTCTACACAATATCCGCCGGAACGCAGCCGGTTACGCTGATCAGATCTGCCGGTGAAAGCTCTATCTGGAACCCCACCTTACCGGCGCTTACAAATATCCGCTCAAACCCGGATGCCGACTCATGGATAAATGTCGGGAACTGCTTTCTCATTCCGACAGGAGAACAACCTCCGTGAACATATCCTGTAAGCGGAAGAAGATCCTTCTGCCTGATCATGCTCACCGCTTTTTCCCCGGAAGCCTTTGCAGCCTTCTTCAGATCCAGCTCAGCTTTCACGGGCACCACGAACACATAATAAGCCCCGGACTTCCCCTGCGTTACCAGCGTTTTAAATACCTTCTCCGGATCCTCGCCCAGAGTTACCGCTATCTCTTCGCCGCTCATGGTCGCATCCGGCTCATAGGTGTGAAGCGCATACTCTATCTTCTTTGAATCAAGCACGCGGCACACATTTGTCTTTTCATCTTTTTGCTTACTCATGATAATTTCTTGTTCAATATTGCCAAAGCTGCATAATGCAGAACATCAAACTGTTCGGGAGCTGTTTCATCCAGCAGTTTTCTGTGCTCCGAATCCCATTTTTCAAGTTCTTCTTCTGTTAATGATGCGCCCACGCCCCGGCAGGCTCTCATCCTTCCGTGCCAGGATTCTTTCGTAAACGGCACCATCAGATCATATTCCTCATGATCCACCATCTCAAAATGCTCATATACCGCATCCGGAATACAAATGGGATGCCTCGTTTCACCTGCGCCCGACCATTTCGGGTTGTACTTAAGCACAAGTTCCTCACTCATACCTGCGATCCTGTCCTCGTAGGGCAGCCATGCCATGAAAAGGATCACCAGCTTCCCTTCCGGCTTTAGCAGCTCTGCCAGTTTCGGCATGACCCGTTCATGATCAAAATACCAAAAGCACTGGCAGGCCGTGATCACATCAAAGCTTTCCTTCGGAAGATCTATATCCTCTGTAGAAACAGCCAGA
The DNA here is from genome assembly GCA_016288705.1 of Lachnospiraceae bacterium. Taxonomy (GTDB): domain Bacteria; phylum Bacillota; class Clostridia; order Lachnospirales; family Lachnospiraceae; genus JAEELB01. The sequence goes on from JAEELB010000280.1 coordinate 10,898, forward strand.
TATTCGATGTTCTTATTTTCCGCTTCAGATAATAACTTCGCCTGTTCGATCTGCTCGGGAGATATGTCAGTACCCGTCCACTTCGCACCGTATTGATACATATTACGGGGAAGCACCCCCGTACCCGTTCCGAGGTCGAGCACCTTTTGTCCCTTGATACAAAGTCCTCTGTCTGTTATCTTCCGGTAAAACTCTTTCGGATAGATGTCACGGTATTTTGCATACTCCTCCGAAGTCCTTCCCCAGTCAAACGCCTTTCCGGCATCGATCCGCTTATCCGTTATTTCCATTCACTATACCATCCTTGATCGCTCCTGCAGATCGGTCAAAACACCCCGTTTCGTGTGTGTCTCCCTGTTTTTTCGGGAATGATTCCCGCGATCTCCGCTGCAGGGTTACTTTTCAGTTCAGTTCTGTCCGTAACCGCAAATGAGCCTATATATACTTCTTTATGCAGTTGTATATGGCAAGGCCCTTTTTCTGTCCGTATTCCGATATGATAGCCCTGTAGGTCTGCTGTTTTCCGTTCTTCACTCCGAGATTCTTAACAGCCGTCGATGCAGTGAAATTGCTGATATCGCCTGAAAAGCCCGCCTTGCTCAGGGCTTTCTGGACCTCTGAATTTGTAGCTGTCTTGTCCTTGGCTGATACTGCAGGGGTACTGTTCTTTGACTGCTTGTCATCTGAATTTGTCGCCGGCTTGTCCCCGGATGGCACGGCCGGAGTACTGTTCTTTGACTGCTTGTCATCTGAATAAACTGACAATACCGGTTTGACCGTCGCATACACTTCCAGATAATCCGTGTATCGTTCTCTCAGGGCATTATGCACCTCGGACAGCATGTGCTCGTCGCCGTAAAACTGAGCGGCGATCCGTGAGACAGCAACGGCCTCGGAATTGTGATACCCGGCCTTTTTCATGGCCTGCGTCACTTCCTGCATGAGCTTTGTGTTTTGATTTCCTTTCGGATTCGCTGCGGCCTTCTCCGGCTCCGCAGGCTTTTTCCTGTTCGTTTGAGGTTTAGGAGTGTCA
>JAEELB010000281.1 GCA_016288705.1 Lachnospiraceae bacterium
ACACCTGCGCCTGGCTCAATCAGTTCGACAAAAACGCCCCGGCCGGGCTGTACTATGACATAACGGATCTCGTCAGGACCGAAACCCCCGCTTTGTACGAGGCTGTCGGGGATTACTGGGACTGCGCGAAGGTCAATGGCAGGATATACGGTATCCCCACATTGAAGGATATGGGGGCGGAGAACCTGTTCCGGTTCAATTCGGATTATTTCGAGGGCGAGAAGGGGATGAAGATCCCGGAGACCATGTCCTTTGCCGATCTTGAGCCATACCTGGCTACGTACAAGGAAGACTACCCGGGAAAATATCCTCTGGCCATGGACAAAGGCGGGCTGGCCGGGTTCTACAATTTTCTTGAACGCATAGTGGATCCGGTCATTGTGATACCCTACGGTCAGGAGCACCCGAAAGCCATTCCTCTTTGGGAGTGCGAAGAACTGATGGACAGGTACAGACTGCTCCACAAGTGGTATCAGAAGGGTTACATACATCCCGATGCGGCCACCATTGATTCCACGGCCTCCGACAAATCTTTCCCTGTTAGAGCCGGAGTGGCCTGGAAAGGTTATCTCGGATATTCGAATCCCGCCGACTGGGGATTCAATGTGAAGACATCCATTTACGACGGGCCATACCTCTCCCGTTCAAGCGAGCAGGGAGCCATGTTCGCCATCTGCGCCGGCTGCGATGAGGAGCACGCAAAGGCGTGCCTCCGGTATCTGGAGCTTATCGGAACAGACAGGAAGTTCCGGGATATCCTGGGCTACGGTATAGAGGGGAAGCATTTCAGGTATCTGGACAACGGCACTGTGCTCCGGCTTCCCGCTGGGATCGACAGATACAACACAAAGCTGTATCAGACGGGATCCGTGGTCAACGCCTCCGTGGAATCCGTGAGCACTGATTTTCTGGGGGATCCGGATCAGTGGAAGAAGGTTTATGAAGGGTACAGGGAGGACGGGATATACAGCTCCACAAAGGGGTTTGCCTACGACCCGGCTTCCAAAGAAGATATCATTACAGCGGTGACTGCGATCTTCAACGATTATAAGTCCGAGCTCATTACGGGTACCAGCGATCCGGATGTGGCGGTGCCGGAGATGAAAAAGCGCATGGAGGCAGCAGGCTTTGACGAGCTCCTTCAGGATGTGCAGGACAAGCTGGACAAACACCTTGCAGAATGACTGCAGTATGAGAAAGAAAAGGTCTGGGAGACGAACCGGTGAAAAACGATAAGAAATACCGTCCACATAAGGGCTTCAGAAAGGAGAGGCGCTCCCTGCTGTTGCTGTGCCTCCCCGCGATCCTGTGGTACGCTCTTTTCAGTTACCTTCCCATGTTCGGAGTAGCCTTTGCTTTCAAACGTTTCACGCCCAAACCGGGACAGGGACTCTTTAAAAACCTGTTCATCAACAGCCCCTGGGCGGGATTTGACAATTTTTCATTTCTCATCAGATCCTCCCAGTTGTCGAAGATCCTTTTCAATACCCTGTTCTACAATGTGATCTTCCTTGTGGCGGGCATACTGATCCCCGTGATCCTGGCCGTATTCCTGACAGAGGTGCACGGCAAAGCTCTTCCGGGACTGATACAGATGGTGCTGCTTCTGCCCTTCTTCCTGTCCTGGGTGATAGTGGGTTACTGCCTGTACGGATTTCTGGCCACGGACGAGGGACAGATCAACCATATCCTCAGGGCCCTCGGTCAGTCCGGGATACAATGGTACCAGTCTCCCCAATATTGGCGGGCCATACTGATAGGGACGGGATTGTGGAAGAATGCGGGCTACTCCATGATGATCTACCTGTGCGCCATAACCGCAATTGACCGGAGCCTTTATGAAAGCGCCACTCTTGACGGAGCGGGCCTCTGGGCAAAGACCGTGAACATTACTCTTCCCATGCTCCGCCCCACCATCATTACCATCTTCATATTGCAGATAGGGAGCATCCTGAACTCGGATTTCGGCCTTTTCTATCAGGTGCCTCTCGACTCCGACTCCCTTCAGGGGGTCACACAGACGCTGGATGTATATGTTTACAAAGCCCTGATGCAGCAGGCGAACTTTTCCTTCTCCGCCGCCGCATCGTTCCTGCAGAGTTCCGTTGGCTGCGCGCTCCTTTTGATCACCCATTTTGTGATCAAAAAGCTGAATAGGGACGAGGAGTAGCCCGGCCGGTGGAATCCCCGCATGAAGGGGCAAAGGGATTAAAGTGAAAACCATTATAAGGGGGATAGAAAAGTGAAAAAACTGATCAAAAGACTTACCTCGGCGCTTGTGCTGTCAGCACTCATCGCCACATCCATGCCGGCTGGATCTCTTCCGGCCGCAGCGGCTCCCTCCGAGACCGCAAGAATGCGGGAGGATATGAAGAAGGCCATAGAGGAAAGCCTCGCAAAGGAGAGTCCGGAACTTTCTGCGGAATATCCCAACGGGATATTCAGTTTTGCGACCCTGAACGCCGAGGTGGAGGAGACAAATAAGGACCCTCTCACCGTATTTCTGGTAAGACACGGCGGCGCGGAGGGCACGAAGAAGGTCCATATCAAACTTGCCGACTATTCCGCCGAATACGGAAAGGATTACACCGTAAGGCTTGATGACGGCTTCTTCTCAAAGCCCATCGAGAAAAATGAGGACTCCAGGCCCATCCTCTACCAGTTCACTGATGAGGAGTCCGGGAATGACCTGCCTGATCCCGAAGGACTTAAGGAGGCTTACGGAGATGAGGCCGCGGAAGAGATCATTTCCCTTCTGCAGGAGGAAGCGGAGGCGCAGGGAGATGCTGAGGCTCCCGGATCCGCGGGAACGCCTCAGGGATCAGATACTCAGAGGGACGCACAGTCGCCCGCGTCCGCAGGAACTCCCCGGGGAACAGATGCGCAGTCCTCCGGGTCCGTGGAGACGGCTCCCGCCGCAAAGGCTGAGCCCGGCGCGGAAACCGGGGCGGAATCCCCTCTTGCGGGTCTGAACGACAACGTCAGCCGGTTCTCCGGCCAGGGATCTCCCCTGGATCTCAAAGTCGTGGACATGGATGAGGACCAGCAGGCATCCGCCGACAGGAATGCCAGACTTTTGGATCTCATGATACCCGGCACCGAGGGGGATGTGGTCTTTGGGGAAGGCGAACGGATAAAAGAGATCTTTGTATACCCCGTTGATAATAAGGTCTCCGACGGGGACCGGGTGTTTGAGATCAGGATAGATACGGAGCAGGAGGACAAGATACCCTGGCAGACCGGGGAGAACTCGGCTGCCGTGACCATACATGACGACGAGCCTGACGAACAGGCTGTTATTACCGTTTCTTCGGAGGAGACTTCTCTTTCGGAGGACAGGACCTTTACAGTGGCGCTGAGCAGACAGGACGGGCTCTACAAGGTGAGTTCCGTGGATTATCAGGTTTCGGATGAGCGCTCCGGCAAGCGCATCCAGAGCGGGAAGGCAGTGTTCATGCCGGGCATGGATGAGAGGACCGTCAGGCTGTCTCTCGGAAACCTTACGAAGAGCAGCCCGGATGAGCTCTTATTTACATTGAAGGATCCCGTGGGTGCGGTCCTGGGAGACAGGACCACGGCGGCGCTGTCTCTCAGGGACTACAAGGATGCCCATGGGGACGAGCTTCTGGAAGCCGTGGGCACCGATTATTCCAAGTCGGATCCCGACAATCCCTTCGGTCTGGACGGAACCCAGTATGACAGTTACTTTGACGTGTCCCTGAACACAAATAACTTCGATCTTTCAAAGCACAATAACGAAGCGGACGATTATGTGGCGGAGATCACCTCCGGCGGTGTGCTGCATCTGGAAGTCCCGGACGATACCTGCAGCGCCACCGGTCAGGCGGGCTTTGCAGTCCTGAATGCAAAGCTCCATCCGGTCCTTATGGAAAAAATATCCTTCAAATGGCTGCACAATGACTGGGAGGGCTCCACCTGCAACAAGGTCTATATCGCTTTCAAGGATTGCGATTACGGCTGGAGCGACAGTCAGGACTACGTGCTGGCTGCGGAAGGCGACCAGAACGACGGAAAGAACGAGAGCGCCAACTGGAGCCATGTGAGCCTTGTGGACGGCAGCGCGGGTGATGTCGATCACAAAACAGACTACAACAATGATTATCTGAATTATTCAAAGAAATTCGACGGTAATGAAGAAAAAAAGAAAAGCGATGAGCCATTCTGCTTCGGCGTAAAGAAGACCAGCAAGGCCTGGAACGGCATGAATCTGGAAGTATCCGGGTTCCATCTGGATTTCAGAAAGTACAATGTCACCATCGTCCAGTCCGGTCCCTTACCCGGACATACCGAGTCCCCCGGGTTCTTTACCTTCGATAAAGACGAGACATCAAGGAGCGTATACGGTTATTCCACCGTGGCTTTCAAGTCAAATAACACCATGAGCTACGCCTACCTCAAGGGCCTGCAGGTGTCAAAGGACGGGAGTTCAAACGGCACCTGGTATGACCTGAGTTCTTCCTGCTTTGACCGGGAAGCCATGCAGCTAAAGCTTGACATGAATTTCGTGAGAGAAGCCTACAAGGCAATGGATTATTCCGGCGCAAAGTTCTATGTGCGTCCGGTATACGAACAGCTCACCGTTCCCCTCCGCATAGTTGCGGACTCCCACGGCGGCGTGGAAGTGCTGGATCAGGGCAATACAAGTCTGGCAAAGGTGGGCCGTGGCTTGGAGCAGACGGTCCAGGTAAAAGTGGGGCAGAACATAACCGCCAGATCTTATGATGTGGAACAGGGCACAAATGAGACCTGGAACCTGACCAAATTCGTGATGACCCCCACAAAGATCAACGGCGGCGGCAGCGAGGATCAGTA
>JAEELB010000021.1 GCA_016288705.1 Lachnospiraceae bacterium
AAGCATGATCGCCTTATGAGCTTTTGACCCTGACATCATATTATAATTCTTTACAGCACTGCGGGCAACCGATATCCACGCCCGGTCCGCAAGGGCTCCCCGGCCGCGTCAGAAAAGAGTGCTGTTGCCGATCAGCCTGTCCGGGCTCTCCATCTGGCGCTCCACGAGCTCTGCAAAGAATCCTCCTTTGGCTATGAGTTCCTCGTATTTTCCGTCCTCGATTATCCTTCCGCCATCCAGGACTATGATCCGGTCGCACTCCCTGATGGTGGACAGTCTGTGGGCGATGACTATCCTGGTGCAATTGAGATCGTTCAGGGAGTCGGAGACCCTCTTCTGGGTGATATTGTCGAGAGCGCTGGTGGCCTCGTCAAACATGAGTATCCTGGGCTTGGGAGCTATGGCTCTGGCGATCATGAGCCTCTGTCTCTGTCCTCCGGAAATGCCTCCGCCTCCCTCCTGGATCACGGTGAACATCCCCATGGGCATGTTCTGTATATCCTCCTTCATTCCGGCCAGGTCCGCCGCCTCCCAGGCCTCGTCCAGGGTAAGCCCCGGGGCTGAGACGGAGATGTTATCATAGATGCTTCCCTGGAAAAGCTTTCCGTTCTGCAGCACAGTACCTATCTTTCTCCTGAGGGATTTCAGATCCAGGGAGTTCAGATCCCTTCCGTCGTAATAAACGCTTCCCCTCTGAGGCTTTTCAAACCCCAGGAGCACCCTCATGAGAGTGGACTTGCCGCAGCCTGTCTGTCCCACCAGCGCGACATACTGGCCGGGGCTGATCTTAAGAGAGATATTGTCCAGGACCAAAGGCATATCGTCGCGGTACCGGAAAGAAACGTTGGACACTTCCACTCCTCCCGACAGTCTGTCCACCACCTTCTTATTCTCGGAAAGCTCGGGCTGTGCCTCAAGGATGGGTTTTATCATCCCGAGCACCGGACCGATCTGGGCGATCTGAAGGGTAATGCCGGAAAAAGCCATAAAAGCGCCGCTTGTGAGCCCGTAGGCCGTATTGAACGCATAAAAATCGGACTGTGAAACGCCGTTTATCACGGCCAGATATTGGAGAAGTGCCATCCCCAGAAGGGAGACCGCAGTGACTGTCACGGCGTCCACCTTGACAAATAAAGGCGGATCGTAACTGAGGGCGGATTCCTTTGCGTACAGGTTTCCCCATCGGGCGAAGGCCCTCTTTTCGGCTCCGGAGAGACGGATCTTCTGTATGCCCGATATCATGGCGTAGGACATCCCTCTTTCCTTCGACATCACTTCCATCCTTTCCCTGCTGATCCCGGTCCTGATCACAGTGGAGATCGCGGACAAAAGAGTCATAAGGACGATGATGATGAGGGCCGCAGCAGCGAGAGGAGGAGCGTATCTGAAGATCTGCACCACGTACACCAGTGAAAAGGCCCCTGTAAGAGCGGTGGAAAACACCGAGGACACGAGCATTTCGCACAGCAGATTCACATAATCCATTCTGGAGTACAGTTCACCCGGGCTGTAATCCTTGAAAAAGCCTGCGGGAAGCGACAAAAGGCGCATCATGAAGGCGGATTCCACCGAGACCGAGATCTTCCCCGAAACCCCGGACACGAAGATATTTCTGACAGCCGTGAACAGCTGAGTGGAAATACCGGCAAATATAAGGAATATGGCGGTACTCACGAGCACGGACAGGCTTCCCGACATGATGACGCCGGAGAAGAGCTGCTTGTAAAGCCAGGGGGAGATCATTCCCAAAAGGGCAGCCACGGCTGAAGCCATGAGTATCATAAAGATATCGCGTCCCGAGATCAGACCGCCGATATAGGCGGCCAGATCCCTTTTCTTAAGTTCCCTCAGGGGCAGCGGTTTGTAAAATACCACCGCCTCCTCCTCATAATCTCCGAGGTTACGGGCTGTGATCCTGACTCTCTGATTTGTCCTCGGATCCAGGCAGGTATATCCTGTCCTTTTTCCGGGAATAAATGCCACAGGGCTTCCGTCGGACTTTCTCGCGCCCAGCATGGGGCCCCACGCGTCCTCGTGCCAGTTTCCGGTGAGCTTCACCTCACGGCGCATTATCCCGTAAGGCCTTGTCATATACTCCAGCCTCTCCTCGGGATCCTTTACCTCATCAGGGACATCCTTAGGCTTTATATGGAAAAACCTGAATATCTCGCCCAGGGCGTTCTCGGCGATCAGCCTTTCATCCTTGAGAGCCATGGAGACCCGCGATCCCATAACGGAACCGGCAAGGTTTATAAAGGAATCGGCGATGACTTCATCGTCGGCCCTTTTCCTCTCCCTTATCTGTTCATCAAACCAGCCTATCTCTCTGTCCTCCCTTATTCGCTGCTCACCAGTTTCCTGTAATACCCGTTTTTCGCATACAGTTCATCATGCGTGCCCCGCTCTATGATCCTGCCCCGGTCCATCACTATTATCTCATCACAGTCTCTTATGGTGGACAGCCGGTGAGCCACAATGATGCAGGTGATACCTCTTTCCTTTATGGACTTCACCACCTCATACTCAGTCTTCGCATCCAGAGCGCTTGTGGCTTCATCCATGATTATGATGGTGGGATCCTGGGCCAGGATCCTGGCTATCTCAAGCCTCTGTCTCTGTCCGCCGGAAAAATCCCTTCCGCCGTCGCTGATCCTGTAACCGTAGCCGCCCTCCCTCTGCATTATATCCTCGTGAATGTGGGCGTCCCTGGCAGCCATGATCACCTCAAAGTCCTCGATGGACCCGTCCCACATCCGGATATTATTGGCTATGGTATCCTCAAAAATGATCAGATCCTGATCAACCACCGCCAGGGATCCGGTAAAAATGCTCCTGTCGATGGAATCTATTGGCTTTCCGTCGAAAAGGATCTCCCCGCTCCAGGGTTTATATAAGCCCGATATGAGCTTTGACACAGTGGATTTGCCGCAGCCCGATGGCCCTACTATGGCCACCCTGTCCCCGGTCTTCAGGGACAGATCAAAGTCTTTTATCAGAGGCTCCGCAAGCTTTGAATAACCGAAGGTCACATTTTTCAGTTCGAGATTTCCGGAAAGCTTGTCGTATTCGACGGGCTCGTTTATCTTCTCTTCAGCCCGGAGGTCCGAAGGATATTTCATCACATCCTCTATCCTCTCCATCTGGGTGCGCATCTCCTGAATGGTCTGTCCGGCGTCGATGAGCATCATGGCAGGCTGGGAAAACGAGAGCAGAAAGCCCTGAAAAGCATAGACCATGCCGACAGTGAACCGTCCGTTCATCACCAGATATATGCCCATACAGACGATCACCGCTTCGGTGGCGGAATTCACCATGAGAGGCACAAGTCCCAGCACCTGATCTATCCTTTCATACTTCATCCTCTGGGTGTTGACGCTGGCCTGATAGCCCGCCCATCTGTGGAAAAAACCGTTTTCGGCGCCGCTGGCCTTTATGGTCTCTATCATTTCTATGCCGGAAATCGCGGCGCTCCTCAGCTTCCCTTCATCCCGGAGCTGCACTCTGGTGATGTTGATCCGTTTTCCCGAGATGACGCGGGACATTATGATATTTATGACCACGGACAAAAGCCCTATGAAAGCCAGGACAACGGAGTAACGGAGCATCACGATGAAATAGAACAGCATCATCACCGTGTTGATAAAGAGAGGCGCCACCGTTTCCATGAGGGTGCCGGCGACATTCTCGTTGGAGTCCTGCCTCTGCTGGATATCCCCCGCCATCCTCTGGGAAAAGAACTCCATGGGAAGGGAGAGGACTTTCCACATATACCCGGCTCCTCCAACCACCGAAAGCTTCCCGTTGATCCTTAGGGAATATACAGCCTCTATCCATTGAAGGATCACCTGAAGCATTGAGAAGCAGAAGAGAAAAATGAAAAACGGCCTCACGAGGGAAGGTGACTGTCCCGTGAGGAGTCTGTCCATGAATACCCTGTTAAGCCCCGGAGACACAAGGGAAAGCAGTCCGGAAAGAAAAAGGAGGATCGCCACAAATATCACCGCAGGGACCGCGGACTTCAGCCTCTCCATGGCAAATCCCAGTATACTCTTTCTCTTTCCTCCGGGTACAAAGGAAGGTCCCGGTTCAAATATGAGGCACACTCCGGTAAATGCCCGGTCGAACTCCTCCATGGTCACCATGACCGAGCCCCTTGCGGGATCGTTCAGGCACGCCATGTTTCCCTTAAAGCCGGTACACACCACGAAATGATTGAAGTTCCAGTGTATTATGCAGGGAAATGAGCCCTCTTCCCTCAGGTCTTCCGGCTCAAGCCTGTAGCCTGTTGCCTCAAGTCCGTGACTTCTGGCAGCTTTCAGGATATTGCCGGCGTTGGAGCCGTCCCTGGACACGCCGCAATCGGTGCGTATCTGTTCCAGAGGGATCCATTTACCGTAATAGGCGAGCACCATGGTGAGGCATGCCGCTCCGCATTCCAGAGCTTCCAGCTGCATCACCACAGGCACGCGGGCCCGTCCCTTCCTGATTGGTTGTCTGATCTTCTGAGTTTTCATACCATGTCAAGCCCGGCCGAATCTTCAACGCGCTAAAAAATGAGAGTGATGGGATGCACCACCTCGGATACTCCCTGGGGATCTTCAACGGGGACAGTGCCGAAGACAGCCCAGATTGCCGCGCCCAGGATCACCAGCGCGATCCCTGCGACCACCAGCCATATCCCGGGAGAAACGACCCTTATATAATCGTCCAGCTGTTCCGGCGAGGACACTGTATCTATGCTCTTCTTTCTGAACAGATCATCCTGAAGCATGTTTCATCCTTTCCCCTTCGAAAATGCGAGAGCGAGTTCATGGGCAAGCTTCTCACGGTCAATGGGCTTTGCCACATGTCCGTTCATCCCGGATTCGAGGGCGTTTCTGATATCCTCATCAAAAGCGTTGGCAGTCATGGCGATGAGAGGCACGGAAGCCTTCTCCTGATCGGAGATCTCACGGATGGCCATGGCGGCCTCATAGCCGTTCATTCTCGGCATCTGGATATCCATCAGCACCGCATCGTAAAATCCCGCGGGATGGGACAGCACCTTCTCCACCGTCTCCATGCCGTCGCAGGCGGTCTCAACCTTAAGATCCATCATCTCAAGAACAGCCACCGCGATCTCCCTGTTTATCTCCACATCGTCAGCCAGGAGCACCCTCTTTCCTTCAAAGCTGACGCCGGCGGGATCAAAGGGGTTCTCCCCGTAGTTTTTGATCTCCTCTTCATCTGCAAACCGGAACCACACCTCCATGGTAAACACGGTCCCTTCATCCAGTTTCGTGTCCACCCGGATCTCGCCTTCCATGAGATCCACTATCCTCTTGGTGATGGCCATGCCGAGTCCGGTGCCCTGTATGCCCAGAGCCTCCGCATCCTTGTCCCTCTCAAAGGCTTCAAAAACCTTTGCGGCAAATTCCTCGCTCATGCCCATGCCGTTATCCTTTACACTGAACCGGTAGACCGCGCCACCGGCCTTCTCGTCAAGTTCTTCCGCCGTGATATCTATCCGGCCTCCGGACTGGGTGTATTTCACCGCATTTGAAGTCAGATTCAGCAGCACCTGGTCGAGACGGAGCCTGTCGGTATGGATGTATCTGTGGAAAAGACCCTCCGAGGATACGGTGAGGGTCTGGTATTTTACATCCGCCTGACCCCGCATGATGGAGTCCAGATTATCCATGAGTTCCTCCAGATTCACCACCTCATCCTTCAATTCGATCCTGCCGCTTTCGATACGGCTCATCTCCAGGACATCATTTATCAGGGCAAGAAGGTGTGTTCCGGAGGACCGGATCTTACCAAGGTATTCGTTCATCTTTTCCCTGTCCCCCGTATCCAGGAGAGCCAGATCGGCAAAGCCCAGGATGGCGTTCATGGGGGTACGGATGTCGTGGGATACGTTGAACAGAAAGGAGGTCTTGGCCCTGCTTCTGGCCTCGGACTCCAGGGCCTTTTTGTCTGCTTCCCTCTGCCGCTTCAGCATGGTGGAGAACATGGAGAACATGAAGAGGAGGATGGAAACCACCACCACCATCTGCATCACCGCATTTGCGGAAAAGATCCTGCTCACGTAAAGTTTATCGCTCTCTTCAAGGCTCCCGACCCTGTCAAGGCTTCGCTGACGGATCCACATCTCGGTAGAGAAGAAGATCAGGAACAGCTGGAGCATCCAGGTCACGGTGGATCTGCCGTAGATATGCTTCTCATCCCGGGTGAGGACGAACCAGTAGTAGACATACCCTACCACGCTCCAAATGGCCAGGATAAAATAGGACTCCGTGGCCAGTTTATTTTCCGATATGATGTTGGGGATCAGGAGGAACAGGAAGGAGATCATGGCAAAGACCATGCCGACGATGGAAATCATGCCGATGATCCGGTGCTTTCCTCTTTCATTCCATGAGAGCCGCAAGCTCCCTATGGTCACATAGATATATACGATGGTGGCGGAGATGGTGGTCACGTCCACTATCCATCCGATGGCTGTCCTGCCGAAGAAGGGGATCACGGCCGATACTATAATGATCAGGATCGCAGCCACAACCGGCTGACCGTGGCGGTCCGTCCTTCCCACAGCCTTTGGCATCAGGCCTTCGCCCGACAGGGACAGGAACATCCGGGCGGTCACCCGGTACAGTCCTATGAGGCTTGCAAGCACGGAGCAGAGCACTGCCAGGGACAGGAGCCTTAGCCCCGCTGTTCCCATAGCGCAGTACACACTATAAAAGACCGGCAGCGCCGGCAGCCCCTCCGCGCTGCCCGCGTCGGAAACATAACGGAACCACATTGTATAGCTCTCCGGCAGCGAAAACACCGGAATGAGAGAGAGCAGCAGATAATTCACAAAGCCCGTGAAGATGGAAGCCAGAATGATGTACCCTTTTCGTCCCGGATCCTTTCTGTCCTGATTCATCACGTAAGTGACCGCTTCAAAACCTACGAACATCCAGGGGGCGAGCATTGTGATGTTGAAGACCTGGGCAAAGCCGGACAGACCGGCAGGAGCAAAGGAGAAGCTCCCGGGGGCAGTGTGTTTCCCGAACAGCAGGACGCCCAGGAACAGACAGATGACGATCAGGATATGGATAACTGCCAGAGCGATAAATACGCCCTTTACGATCCGGTTCCCGGAGATCGATATCAGGCCCGAAATGATGATAAGCCCAAGCGTAAACAGGATCTCTCCGAAATACACGTCATATCCCGCCACCTGATAATGAAACCCCGTTTGGAATACACCCCCTGCGAGATAACGTATCAGCAGTATGACAGCGGTAGCGTTAGCCCAGAGGATCGAGAGATATGCCAGGATGACAGCCCAGGCAGACAGGAAGCCGTGATCGCTTCCAAGCAGCTTTCCTATGTAGGCGTGGATCCCCGTCTCTTCCGGGAACCTCCTGACCATGTATGAAAGGCTCACTCCGATGAGACCTATGAAAACAGATGCGAATATTATTCCCAGGGTTGCGCCCAGAGGGCCTGCCTGAGGCAGGAAAACGGTGCCGGGCATGACGAAAGCTCCCCATCCGCAGGCGCATTCAAAGGCAAGCGCCCATCCATAGATCATCCAGTTTCTGCTGTTTGAGTTCTTCATTGCCGCGTTCCTTCTCCACCCCGGCGCACCATGAGTCGTCCTTCCGGGAAAACTATGTATAAGAATACCACAGATAAGCGGTTTTGTCGAAAGGAAGGGAGCAGTGACTGTTGGCAAAAGGGACGGGTTGTAGTAAAATAAATTGTCGTCGGCAGTGAAAGGAGACGGTTATGGAAGAAGATCTCGAATTTTTAGGGAATATAAAGCGCACAGTCCTTGTGGTTGACGACGAAGAGATCAACCGGGTCATACTGGGCGGCATTCTGGAGGATCATTATAACGTCCTGTTCGCCGAAAACGGGGAACAGGCCCTTGAGATCATGGAATCCCAGGGGCCTCTCATATCTCTCGTGCTGCTGGATCTCATGATGCCCATAATGGACGGCTTTGAAGTAATAGAACTGATGCGGGTCAACGTGATCTTGAAAGAGATCCCCATCATAGTCCTCACCTCGGAGGAATCCGCCGAGATCGAATCCCTTCAGAAGGGCGCTGCGGATTTCATTAAAAAGCCTTACGACATGCCGGAAAAGATCCTGGCCCGGGTAAAGCGTATCATCGCCCTGTATGAAAACAGAAAGCTCATCCAGTCCACGGAGAGGGATGAACTGACGGGGCTCCTCACCAAGAGTTATTTCTTTGAATACGCGGCCATGCAGAACAAGTTCCACCCCGAGAGGAGGATGCACGCCCTGGCAGTGAACATGAAGCACTTCCACCTCTACAACGAGCTTTACGGGATAAGTTCCGGTGAAAGCGCGCTGCGGAGCCTGGCGCTGGGACTGACCAGATATACGGAGGAAAAGGGCGGCTTCGCCTGCAGGAGCGAGGGAGACAATTTCTATCTCTACGTTCCCGAGCAGGATTCCTATGAGGGACTGGTGGAAACGCTCTACGCCACCTTCAAAAAAGATCCCGATGTCTACACCGCAAGGATAAGAGTGGGTGTGAACTGCGAGGATCTGGAGGAGGAAGACAATCTGGAAATGTTCTTCGAAAGAGCCCGCATGGCCAGCACCACTATAGAGGAGAACGCCAGCGAGACCATCGCCTACTACAACTCCGAAATGCGGGAGAAACAGCTCTTTGAAGAAAAGATGATACGTGACATAGCAAACGGCATCATCAACGACGAGATCAAGGTGATCTACCAGCCGAAGTACGATATCACCGGGGAAAAGCCGGTGCTTAAAGGGGCCGAAGCCCTGGTCCGCTGGGAGCATCCGGAATACGGGACCATCTATCCCGACAGTTTCATCTCCCTCTTCGAGGAAAACGGGATGATCCAGGTCCTGGACACTCATGTATGGAGACTTGCGGCGCAGCAGGTAAAGGAATGGAAGGACAGGTTCGGCAGGTCGATACCCATTTCCGTAAATGTGAGCCGCATCGACATCCAGTATGAAGGCCTGGTATCCTCTCTCTGCAGCATCGCGGAGGAATCAGGCATAGACTACCGTGATCTCCATCTCGAGATCACGGAATCGGCTTATTCCGATGATACCGAAAAACTCATCCATATCGTGGAGGAACTGAGAAATAAAGGGTTCGTGATAGAAATGGACGATTTCGGAAGCGGATATTCATCCCTGAGCATGATCGCCACGATCCCCATCGACATCCTGAAGGCGGATATGAGTTTCATCATGAATATGGCTGAGAGCGAAAAAGGCCTTCACATGATGGAACTGGTGATAGACATCGCCAGATTTCTGAAGGTCCCCATCATCGCCGAAGGCGTGGAGACAAAGGAACAGCTGGACATCCTCAAGGAGAAGGGATGCCAGATGATACAGGGTTATTATTTTTCAAAACCGGTCCCAAGCGGGGAATTCGAACAGTTTATAAAGGAGGGTTGATATGGTCTCAGTAGAGAGTCTGCGGGAATACGGAGCGGATCCCGATGAGGGAGTCAGAAGATGCGCCGGTAAGGAAGATCTGTACCTCATGCTGGTGAAAAAGGTCCCGGACGAGGAAGCGTTTACGGAGCTCAGACCCAGCATCGATTCGGGAGACCTTAAGACCGCCTTTGAATTGGCTCACAAGCTTAAAGGCGCTCTTGCAAACCTGTCCCTGACACCCATGCTGACGCCGGTAGTCCGGATAACTGAATCCCTCAGAGCCGGTGAAGAAAGGGATTACAGCGAAGACCTTAAAGAACTTGACGAGGCGAAGAAAGGTTTCGATTCGCTCTTCGATTGAAAAAAGACCCAATCGAGTAGGGGGAATTTAATCCCCCTCTCACACCACCATACGTGCCGTTCGGCATACGGCGGTTCAACATAACTTCAAAGCATGACGCTCATTATAGTAATCGAGGCAGCTTACAAGTCCTGCTTTTGCAAATACTACCTTGGAGATTGCCCTGACTACACAAGTCTTTGTAACGACCCATTGATATCGGTCACCACAATACGATGTGAGTCGTGCAAGGTCTTTGTTTACGCCTAATTTCTGCAATCCCCATTGACGTTTCTTTGGTACTTTCCATTGCTTCCAGATAATTACCCGAAGCCTCGTTCTTAGATGTGCGTCAATTTCAGCCATCGCTGTTTTCATGGAGCCAAGGGCAAAGTAGTTTATCCACCCTCTTGTCACCTGATTGATTTTCGCAATCTTACCTGTGACTGTTCCAGGCATTTTTCTACAAGTCAGTTCTTTAAGCTTTCGCTTAAGCTTAGCCACCGAGTCTTGATGCGGTCTGCACTTCCATTCGTTAGCCTTGCCTTCCTTATAGAAACCGAAGCCCAGATATTTCAGCTTCTGCGGTCTTGTGATATGGGTCTTGGTCATGTTAACCTTTAACCCAAGTTTCCTCTGTATCCAGTCCGTCACTGTCCGCATTACACGCTTCGCACTCGCTTCGCTCCTGACAGCTATAACGCAGTCGTCAGCGTATCTTGTAAACCGAAGTTGTCTTGCTTCCAGTTCTTTGTCCAGTTCATTCAGCATGATGTTTGATAGTAGCGGTGACAGGTTTCCGCCCTGTGGGGTTCCGAGTTTTGTTTCCTCATATCCCTGTGGCGTCATGACTCCTGCTTTGAGGTACTTACGGATTAGCGACTCTGTATCTCCATCATTGATGATGTTATGGACAAGACTCATGAGCTTGTCCTGTGGTACGTTGTCAAAGAATTTCTCCAAGTCGATATCTACTATCCACTCGTAACCCTCGTTCAGGTAAATAAGCAGTTGTCTGATTGCCATTTCGCAGCTTCTGTTTGGTCTGAAGCCGTAACTCCATTCCGAGAACAG
>JAEELB010000022.1 GCA_016288705.1 Lachnospiraceae bacterium
AAATTCCCTGGGCATACAGATCCAAAAGAGTATTAAAGCTTTTATTGTACCGGGCATTTTCAATTATTTCCTGCTTATTGGGATCTTCCGAATCCTGATAATATCGCCCGCCATCAAAGAGCGGATCCATGAACAAAAGATTTGGAAAAACAGCTACGATGTTAATATCACGTTTGTCTTTTGCAGCTATTACGGGCACCAAAAACGGACTGAAAGGGAAATCAGAGGCTGTAAGCAAACTGTTCATCTCCTCTATCGACGTAACTGCCTCAATACGGTCAAGATAGGGCTGCACCTGGGAGAGCCCCACTTCCTTCAGAGTCTCCGTATCCAAAGCCTGGTTAAAAAAGATCCGCATCTGCTCAAGATCATGACCGGTCTTTGAACTGTCAGAAAGCACTTTCAGGATCGATTCCTTCATTTCGCCGGCGTAAACATCTGATGCAATACAAGGCGTATCCTGATGAGCTTCAAGAAAATCGTAGGTATAATAAGTGTACAGGTCGTCCTTCACATCAGGTCTCTCTTCCGGGAGGTTTCCCTGCATAACGGATGTGACCCACGGCTTGCCATAAAGGTCGTCAGAACTGTATTCCTCAGCCTGCGAAACAAGCAAAGGAGCATTAAATAAGCTTAAGCATAATGCCGCCGAAAGAAAAACTGACAACAGTTTCTTTTTCTTCATGTTTTTCCTCCACCTTGAAGGAGTTGACCGCTTTCAGCAGATATCGTATCACAGAATTCCCAAAAACAATATACATCGCTCAAAAAAACAGGCGCGGAAACTTTCGTTTCCGCGCCTTTTATGATCATGGACCACTAACCCCGTCGGGGGTCCAAAATTACATTCCGTACCAGCCGGTTCCTTCGTCGTTCCAACCAAGGCTGACAAGGTAATCCCTCTCCGCAGCATCACTGGTATAGTGATGGCCGCCGGGTTCCTGATCCCCCTTGGCATTGGGATTGTAAACCCTGTACAGCGGCGTAGTCTCGTTGTCATCCGAATACCAGCCGATGCCTTCATCCTTCCAGCCCAGGGACACCAGATTGTCACGCTCCGCCGCGCTGGTGGTATAGTGGTGGTAGCCGTTCACATTTCCAGCCGAATCCCGATTATTGTCGTTATACAGGCGGTATACCGGTGTTTCGCTCATATCCGGTGCTATCCAGGCATCGCCCTCCTGTTTCCACCCGAGAGAGCCAAGTGAGTCATACTCTTCCTTGCTTGCGGTAAAGAAATGCTCTCCTGAGTTTGGATTGTACAGACGATACATCGCCGCCGGCTGTACAAAGGACTGTACGATCACCTTGCCGGACTTCAGAGTCGTGAAATTCCCGCCTTCTACATAAACGTAATCATCATCCAATGCTTCTTTATTGTCGTCGTCTGCAAGAAGGTATTTGCATCCACTTCCGAGCATATTCTTAAGTACCGGGATATTGTCGCCGATGACGCCGATGGCGGGGCCCACTTCTCCCACTTCAAAGGTTCCGCCCTTTATGGTCACCTTTACCTCCGGAGCCTCAAACAAGTTGCCGTACTCTCCATAAAAGTTGCCGCTCTCGATCACCATGGTACCCTTCGGATCCTTGTAGTAGAAGCCGTAACTTGTCAGCTTCGTATCCTTGATCGTGATATTTGAAGCGAGGTCTCCATCGGATTCGCTGACCGAAATTCCGCCAAACTCACTTCCCGAGACAATCACCTTCGAGCCGCTGGTGTCAAGCTCGCCCTGGCCCTTCACCCCGGCAAGCTGCACATCGCTGCCACCGTGAATGCGCACTGACTGCCCGTTAAGACTCTCATCCTCAGTGCCGAATTTATGGCCGGTCAGAACGGCATTGTTCACACTGCCCTGTGCTTGATAGAATTCAACCATCTCCGTGGTCACGTCTATCAGATTGACATTGGACTCATCACTGATGTTAATGCCGCGGTAGCCGATATTTCCGGGCTCCCATTCCACCTCTTCACCCGGGTAGCTTCCTCCCACTATGGTTCCGGTGGATTTACCAAGATCCAATCCTTTGGCCGCAGTGCATTCCTGAAGGTTGACGCCATCCGATTCATAGGCACCGATATAGCCAGTCACAACGCAGTTTTTCATAACGAGAGGGGTTTTTCCGACTCGAATGTTGCCGTCTACTTCCACGCCCGTGAAAGAAACGGCATTCATCTCATCCATCTGAATATCAGTATTCCACTTGCCGCCTTCAACAGAAAGAACGCTTTTATTAAAATTCTCACAGCCATTTACGACACAGTTCTTAAGGCTTGTGACCGTATCAATGTCTGCGGTCAGAAGATCCACGGTGGCATCTTCCACATTCAGTTCACAGGTATTATGAACCCAAAGCTTTCCAACCT
The DNA here is from genome assembly GCA_016288705.1 of Lachnospiraceae bacterium. Taxonomy (GTDB): domain Bacteria; phylum Bacillota; class Clostridia; order Lachnospirales; family Lachnospiraceae; genus JAEELB01. Next base: position 2,369 of record JAEELB010000022.1, read on the forward strand.
CGCCTTTTCCTTTGACATTCAGGGTAAACTTCGGTATCTTTCCGTCAAGCGCGTGAACAAAAAGGTCACCGCCTTTGCTGTGGCCGCCAAAGATCTTATATCCGTTCAGATCTAAGGTCTGTGTCACTTCCTTTTCTTCAAAAAAGAAATTGATCGTTGCGCCCTTAAGGTCGATATCCTCCGCCAATTTATATTCCGAAACATCCGGATCTGTTAGCAGAACGACTAGGAAGGAACCATCGTCCATTTCCAGCTTCTCTACCCAGAAAGGCGGGACCGCCATGCCCTCTTCCATAGTTTCTGCAGCTGCAAGAGCCTCATCCACCGCATCCTGTGTAATCTCCACCGCTTCCGTCGCCGTATCCGAAACATCAACGACTTCTGCCGCGATGAGAGCGGGTGCGTTCCCCTCCGCAAAAACCGTTCCTGCGACGGGTGACGTGGAAAGCGCCAGGACAGTTGAAAGTCCCAATGCCAGCAATCTGTTGTTCATGATCTACCACCTCCTTATTGTGATGTTTTGCTGCCTGCCTATCTTAAAAAGGCGCGGAAACTCTAGTTTCCGCGCCTTTCAAAACAGCTTTCCAAATATTATGCTTCGTACAATGAAGCAAGCTTCTCAAGATAAGCAAGGTGATCAGCCGCGTTCTTCTTGTTCTCAGCGTACATTGCGTCAGCACTGTCGGGATTAGCCTTCTTGAGTGAAAGATATCTGACCTCGCCGTCAAGGAATTCCTGATAATTCTCAGGCTTTGTAGCGGTGAAGTCTACGGTCAGCTTCTTTCCTTCAGCAGCGGGATTGAAGCGGAAGATATTGTAATATCCGCACTCAACCGCTCTCTTCTCCTCTGTCATGACACCCTTCATACCGCCGTTGACCTTGATACCATGGTTGATACAAGGTGCGTAAGCGATGATGAGCGAAGGTCCGGGATAAGCCTCAGCCTCACGTATAGCCTGAAGCGTCTGGTTCATGTTTGCGCCCATAGCTATCTGTGCTACATATACATAGCCGTAGCTCATTGCCATAGCTGCAAGATCCTTCTGCTTGATGGCCTTTCCGCCGGCAGCAAACTGAGCGACCGCACCGATGGGAGTAGCCTTTGAAGCCTGTCCGCCGGTATTTGAGTAAACCTCGGTATTTACAACGAATACGTTCACGTCCTTGCCGGAAGCAAGTACATGGTCAAGTCCGCCGTAGCCTATATCAAAGGCCCATCCGTCGCCGCCGACGATCCACTGTGATTTCTTTGCGGCAAAATCCTGATTTTCCTTGATGAAGGCAGCTTCAGCGCTGTTGTCGCTTGCGATTGCTTCAAGAAGCTTCTTTGTAGCTACGCCGTTTGCCTCGCCATCTGTAAATGTATCAAGATATTCCTTCGCAGCAGCGTTTCCGTTTCCTGCAAGGACCTCAACCTTTTCCTTGATCTCATCACGAAGAGCGTTCTGGGCAAGAACCATACCAAAGCCGAACTCTGCGTTGTCCTCGAAGAGGGAGTTATCCCAGGCAACGCCGTGTCCCTCGTCGTTTACCGTGTAAGGAGTCGAAGGTGAGGAGTTACCCCAGATCGAAGTACATCCTGTAGCATTGGCGATATACATCCTGTCGCCGAAGAGCTGTGTAACGAGCTTGATATAAGGTGTCTCGCCGCAGCCTGCGCATGCGCCGGAGAACTCGAGAAGCGGCTTCTTGAACTGTGTTCCCTTGATGGTAGATGTCTTGAACTTCTCGACGACTTCCTTCTTCTCGGGAAGCTGTACTGCGTAATCGAAGCCCTTCTGCTCCCACATATTGCTTGCGATAGCGGAAAGCTTGAGGGTCTCGCCCTTGTTGTTGCCGGGGCAGACATTTGTACAGGAGCCGCAGCCGGTACAGTCAAGAGGTGAAACAACGATAGCGAACTTGTAGCCATCCATCTGCTTCAGATCTACCATCTTCATATCGGAAGGAGCGTTCTTTGCCTCTTCCTCCGTGAGTGCAACCGCACGTACCGCGGCATGAGGACATACAAGTGAGCAGAACTCACACTGGATACAGGATGCAGGATCCCATGCAGGAACATTAACTGCGATGCCTCTCTTCTCATATGCTGATGAACCTGAAGGTGTTGAGCCGTCTGTATAAGCTATAACATCTGAAACCTTGAGGGAGTTTCCTTCCTGAGCTGAAACCTTGATCTGGATATTATTTACGAAGTCAACAACATCCTTTCTCTTTCCTTCTGCCTTCGGGAAGTCAAGGCCTTCATCCTTTGCGTCCTTCCAGGACTCAGGTATCTCAACCTTGATGCAGTTTGCGGGATTTGCGCCGGCATCGATAGCTGCCCAGTTCTTGTCAACTACGTCCTGTCCCTTTCTTCCGTAGGTCTTCTGTGCCGCATCCTTCATGAACTTGATGGCATCTTCCTCAGGTATGATCTTTGTGATAGTGAAGAAAGCTGACTGAAGGATCGTATTGATCCTTGTGGGGCCCATACCGACTTCTACGCCGATCTTTGAACCGTTCATGATGTAGAAGTTGATCTTGTGGTCATACATGAATTTCCTTACCTGACCGGGGATCTCCTTCTCAAGTTCCTCAACCGTCCAAGGGCAATTCAGAAGGAATGAGCCGCCGTCAACAAGTTCCTGAACCATGTTGAACTTCCTGATGTAGGAAGGATTGTGGCAGGCAACGAAGTTTGCCTTGTGGATAAGGTAGGTTGATTTGATGGGCTTCTTTCCAAAGCGGAGATGTGACATTGTAACACCGCCGGACTTCTTTGAATCATAATCAAAGTAAGCCTGAGCGTACATGTCAGTATTGTCACCTATGATCTTGATGGAGTTCTTGTTCGCGCCTACGGTACCGTCTGCGCCAAGTCCCCAGAACTTGCAGTTCGTTGTTCCCTCGGGAGTAGTAACGATGGGCTCGCCGGCATCAAGTGAAAGGTTCGTCACATCATCATAGATTGCAAGCGTGAATTCAGTCTTTGAATCATTGTGGAAGCATGCAACGATATCAGCCGGAGTAGTATCCTTTGAACCAAGACCGTAACGTCCGCACATTACGGGAACAGACTCAAACTTCGTTCCCTTGAGAGCGGAGATAACATCGAGAGCAAGAGGCTCATGGAGTGAACCGGGCTCCTTCGTACGGTCAAGGACTTCAATCCTCTTAACGGAAGCAGGGATTGCTTCGATAAGCTTTTCAGCGCAGAAAGGTCTGTAGAGACGTACCTTTACGACGCCGACCTTCTCGCCCTTTTCTGTAAGATAATCAATGGTCTCTTCGATGGTATCATTTACGGACCCCATTGCGATGATGACTGTCTCGGCATCAGAAGCTCCATAATAATTGAAGAGCTTATAATCAGTACCTGCCTTCGCGTTGACCTTGTCCATATACTTCTGTACTATCGCGGGAAGATCGTTGTAAGCGCTGTTACAGGATTCTCTTGTCTGGAAGAATATGTCGGGATTCTGAGCTGAACCCAACTGACGGGGATGATTAGGATTCAGGGCATTTGCTTTGAAAGCCTTGATCGCATCCTTATTGATAAGATCAGCAAGATCCTCATCAGACCAAACTTCGATCTTCTGTATCTCGTGGGATGTACGGAATCCGTCAAAGAAATTGATGAAAGGAAGTCTGCCCTCTACAGCCGCGCAGTAAGCTACGGGAGTAAGATCCATAACCTCCTGAACAGAGGATTCGCAGAGCATTGCAGCACCTGTCTGGCGGCAAGCGTAAACATCCGAGTGATCACCGAAGATGTTGAGAGCGTGGCTCGCAACACAACGAGCTGAAACATTGAATACGCCCGGAAGTCTCTCACCGGCAACCTTGTAGATGTCGGGGATCATGAGGAGAAGTCCCTGTGACGCCGTGTAGGTAGATGTGAGTGCGCCTGCGACGAGTGATCCATGAACTGCGCCCGCAGCGCCTGCCTCGGACTGCATCTCGGTGATCTGTACAGTCTGTCCGAACATATTCTTACGTCCGGCTGTTGCCCATTCGTCTGTTGCCTCAGGCATTACAGATGAAGGGGTGATGGGATACATAGCTGCTACTTCAGTAAATGCATAAGA
>JAEELB010000023.1 GCA_016288705.1 Lachnospiraceae bacterium
CTCCGTTTCCGCCCGGGCGCTCTCCTCTGCGGAAGCGGGGCTTTTCGGCTGCGGGGGGCGGGACCGGAGCGGCGTTTACAGATCCGACAAGATTATACAACAATACTCACATAAAATGATGTTAAGGTCAACAGTCAATTTACATCATATGATGTCCACGAATTGCTCCGTTGCTTCGCAACTCTCGCAATTCTCCGACCATTCGCAATCCGCTGCGATGCCCATAAAACGGGCATCTTGCTACTTGCTCATATTCGGGCGGGTCCCAAACTCATGCGGCGAATCATGCAAGCATGATCGCCTTATGAGCTTTTGACCCTGACATCATAAAATGGACTCACACAAAATATAGAAATTTGATCGAATTTTTCACTACATTTTGTTTACATACATTTATATATATGTTAGAATGTGTCGGAATGTGAGTTGGACAGACCTCGCTCCATGCAGGGATCGTCGCCCGGGTTCAGCGGAAAGCCGCGATCTGCGGGCTTTTGCCGGGAAACGGCGGAGAGAATGTCAGAGAATGCGTGAGTGAAGTCTGCCGGAAGGGTTTTTATGGACAAATACGAATACAAAGCCTGCGCAGATGAGATCAGGAATCTCATTTCGGAGCAGGAATACGAAAAAGCCGCAGAAATAGCCGATACCATTGACTGGCGCCGCGTGAAGAGCGTTTCGATGCTCTGCACCATAAGCGATCTCTACAAGGTGAACCACAGGTATCAGGAGAGCAAGGAAATCCTTCAGCTGGCTTACGAAAGGCATCCGGAGGGCCCCAGGATCATTTATTCCCTGTGCGAGCTGTCCATAAAGCTCGGGGATCCGGTCCAGGCCCTGGAGTATTACAAACAGTTTGTAAGCGTAGCTCCCCGTGAAAGCCGCCAGTACATTCTCAAGTACAAGATGTATGTCGCCCAGGACGTCAACCTCGGAGAGAGGATAGAGATCCTGGAAGAACTGAAAAAGGTCGATTACAGGGAGAAATGGGCGTATGAACTCGCCTATCTCTACCATCGGACAGGCGAGGAGACAAAGTGCGTCTCGGAGTGCGACGAGATATTTGCGTGGTTCGGAGAGGGACGTTATGTGAGAAAGGCCCTGGAGCTCAAGGAACTGCACCAGCCTTTGAGCGAGATCCAGCAGGCCAGGCTGGACGCCTGGAGGGGCGAGACCGAACCTTCATCCAGGACCGACAGGGTGGAAGCCACCACCACGGAGGAACAGGCGCCGGAGGATGAGGATGATGTGGAGATCACAAAGGTGCTTCCCAACATTTCCAATCTCATGAACAGCGACCGGCCTCTGACCCCGGAAGAACAGGCCTATGTAAAGGCCGTACAGAATGCGGACACTGTTCCCCTTCCGTCGCATCAGCTTGTCAGCAGTATAGAGGCAAAGATCATAGATGTGGGCAGGGGCAACACCATCAATCTCCAGCAGGACCTCGCGGAGAATATGAGGCAGCTTTATGCAAATAAGGACGAACTGGAAGCCCAGCAAAATGAAGATGTGACGGGCTACGATGAAAATTCTGACGATCCCGCTGCCGCAGAGCCGGAAGGCGGAGCCTATGCCGGACAGGAAGGCTATGGGGAAGACGGAGCCTACGCCGGACAGGAAGGCTATGGGGAAGACGGAGCCTACGCCGGACAGGAAGGCTACGGGGAAGACGGAACCTACGCCGGTGAGGAAGGTTATGCTGAAGACGGAGCCTACGCCGGACAGGAAGGTTATGCTGAAGACGGAGCCTACGCCGGTGAGGAAGGCTATGGGGAAGACGGGACCTACGCCGGAGAGGAAGGATACCCGGAGGACGGGACCTATGCCGGCGAAGAGGGCTATCCGGAAGACGGAACCTACGCGGGGCAGGAAGCCCCGCAGGCCATCGATCCCGGTCCCGGCCCCGGCGCCCAGGATCCCTCTATCTTTGTGGGACTGACACAGGAGTTGTTCGACGATACTTCATCCCAGACGGAACGCCGGACCGAAGACGTTCCCTACTACGGGAGCAACGATCCCCTTCCCGAGTACGGGGATGCGGATTCCATCCCCGACTACGGGAGCAGGTATACCATACCCGAATATGACGGCTCGGGCGTGGAAAGAGTTGAGCCCATCACGGCCGATCAGGCTGAGGAGGAGGTCACGGGCGAGGCCTACGAGAAAGCCCGTGAGCTCATGCACCTGATCAAGAGGGATACGGATGAGATCCTTAAATCGTCGGATCAGAGCGTTGATATGATACCGGGAGCCCGTACAGGCACCCTCACCCCGCTGAACGCAGGACCCACCAGGATTGACGGGATGCTCCTCCAGAACGTGGACGGGCAGATCACGATAAATGTACCGGACAGCGAGAAGCTTGACCGTCAGATCACCGGACAGATGGATATAGGCGATGTTCTGGACGAGTGGGAGAAGGTGAAAAAGGAGAATGAGCAGAAGCGCCGCGATGAGATCAAAGAGAGGATACTGAAGAATACCGGCAGTCTCTTCAGCGATTTCGATGAAGCCACCAGAAACGGGCTTTTAGAGCAGCTTCAGCAGGCTTTTGTGAGTTCCATGACCCGGGACGAGGCTGAGGGAAGGAAGGAATACACCCCCGCCCAGCGCCACCGTACAGAGCGGGAGGAGAACGCAAGGATAAAGGCCGCTGCGGTCAGGGCTGCCGAAGAGCAGCGTGCAAAGAACAGGGCGCTTACTGAAGCCGGCGGCGCCGAAGCGGACGAGATCCCGGCTGACTATGAAGGATATGAGGATGCTCCCGACGGTTATGAGACCCCTGCCGATGAACCGGCGGAGGAGTCCGGCGGTTATCAGGACGATCGGGAAACCTATGAGGAGACGACCGGTGCCACTGATGATGAGCCTGTGGCAGAGGATACTGATGAGCCCGCGGCAGAGGAGGACGAAGATGCAAATGCCTCCCCGGAAGAGCCTGAAAATGATGAAGGGGACACCGCCGATGAAGAAATGATCCGCCGGGTCTCCGAGGCTATAGATGTCCGCGAGGATCAGGGCCGGCAGGAGGGCCCCGAAAGGACTCCCGCCGAAAAGAAGGGGCCTTCGGAAAAGAATGAAGCCGTAAGGCGCGCGCTCACGGATGAAGAAAAACAGTTATTCGGGCGCTTTATCAAATCCAAAAAAGAGAGAGGCCAGATAATCAACGCTCTGGACAAAATGTCCATGGCTGCTTACGCCGGCAACGTGGTGATCATGGGTTCAAGAGAGGCGGGAACCGTCGATCTTGCAAAGGCTCTCATCAGGGAAATGAGAGCCCAGGACGCCAACTTTACCGGGAGAGTCGCGAAGATCAACGGAAAGACCCTGGCCCAGAAAGATAGCATCACCGGAGTTATAGAACAGATAAAAGGCGGGGCTCTTATTATCGAAAGAGCCGCTGCCATGGGTGACGACAAGGCAAAGGATCTGTGCGCCATTCTCGAAAACAGTCATGACGCATCCCTCATCATCCTGACTGACAGAAAGGACCGGCTAAGGACCCTGTTCACCCATACTCCTGCCCTTAAGAAGGTCTTTGATATCAGGATCATCATGAGGCCCCTGGACGACGACGCTCTGGTCGAGTACGCCAGGACTTACGCGGAAAGCCGCGAGTATGTTATAGATGAGTTCGGATTCCTCGCCCTGCATGAAAGGATCGCGGGTATGCAGACGGCGGATCACGAAGTCACCGTGGCAGAGATAAGAGAGATGGTGGACGACGCAATTTACTGGGCCGAAAAGAAGAATCTGTCCTTCCTGCTAAAGACGGTTACCGGGAAGAGATACGACAAGAATGATATGGTTATACTTCACGAAAAGGATTTCCAGCATTACAGATAAGGAACTACCGGGTCTCTGTTGCTGTGGTTTTCCGGAACAGTGTTACGCCCGGCTCTGAAGCAGAAAGCGCGAGGATCAAATGAGCAAAATCTACATTTCCAAGGAAGACCAGTATCTGTTCGGCAAAGGGCTTCACTACCAGATTTATGAAAAGCTGGGCGCCCATCCCTCCGAAGAAAAGGGAAAAGAAGGTTATTATTTCGCCGTGTGGGCGCCTAATGCGCAGGAAGTCCACGTGGTGGGCGATTTCAGTGGCTGGGATGAGCAGGGATGGCCCATGAGTAAGCTGGGCCCCGGCGGGATATGGGGATTATTCATCCCAGGTATCAAGAGCGGCGCCCTGTACAAATACCTGATAGTCACCTCTGAGGGAGAAAAGATCTATAAGGCGGACCCCTATGCCTGTTATGCAGAGCTCAGGCCCGGCACGGCTTCCAGAACCTTCGATCTGGACACATACAAATGGGGGGACTCAAAGTGGATGTCCGACAGGGAGACCAGGAATATCCAGAACAGTCCCGTGGCGATATACGAGTGTCACATCGGGTCCTGGATGAAACATCCCGACGGTACCGAGGACGGGTTCTACACCTACCGCCAGTTTGCGGACAGACTGGTTGAATATCTGAAGGGGATGAAATTCACCCACGTGGAACTGATGGGTATAGCGGAACATCCCTTTGACGGATCCTGGGGATATCAGGTCACGGGTTACTATGCGCCCACCTCAAGATACGGGGATCCCCATGGTTTCATGTATCTGGTGGACAGACTTCATAAGGCCGGTGTGGGCGTGATCCTGGACTGGGTGCCTGCGCATTTCTGCCCCGATGCTCACGGACTTGCCAGGTTCGACGGTTCCTGCATCTACGAGAACGCGGATCCCAGAAAGGGGGAGCATCCCGACTGGGGGACGAAGATATTCGATCTCGGGAGGTGCGAGGTGTCCAACTTCCTCATCGCCAACGCCCTTTACTGGGCGGAAAAGTTCCACGTGGACGGACTTCGAGTGGATGCTGTAGCTTCCATGCTCTATCTGGATTACGGAAAGAAGGACGGACAGTGGGTCAGGAACAAGTTCGGCACAAATAAGAACCTGGAAGCCATCGAGTTTTTCAAGCATCTGAACTCCATCATCCATCAGGAGATACCTTCTTTCATGATGATCGCGGAGGAATCCACCGCCTGGCCAAAGATCACCGCAAGTCCCGACGACGACGGACTGGGCTTCACCTTCAAGTGGAATATGGGCTGGATGCATGATTTCTGCGAATACATGAAGCTGGATCCTTATTTCCGTAAGGGGGACCACAACGGGATGACCTTCGCCATGAGCTATAACGGCGCGGAAAAATACATCCTTCCTCTGTCCCATGACGAGGTGGTGCATCTCAAGTGCTCCATGCTGGGCAAGATGCCCGGCTATCCCAAGGATAAATATGCGAATCTCCGCTGCGGCTACGCATTCATGTTCGGACATTCGGGAAAGAAACTCCTGTTTATGGGACAGGAGTTCGCTCAGGAGAGAGAGTGGTCCGAGAAGAGGGAGCTGGACTGGTTCCTGCTTCAGAATAAGGAGAATGCGGGCATGGAGGAGTTCATGAAGGAACTTCTCAAGATCTACAACAAATATCCCGCCTTCTGGACCGTGGATGACGGCTGGGACGGGTTTGAGTGGCTGAACGCCGATGACGCCGACAGATCCGTGTACAGCTTCTACAGAAAGGACTATACCGGGAAGAAGAGGGTCCTGTTCGTCATCAATTTCAGCCCCATGTGGTGGAAGGATTACTGGGTCCCCTTCCCGGAGAAATGCAAGGTCAGGCTGATACTTAACAGCGATGACACGAGGTTCGGGGGAGACGGAAATAAGATCCCCGGGATCATCACTCCCACAGCCGGAGATTGCATCGGGCGTCCCTACCATCTCGTGTTCGACCTCCCGCCCTACACTGCGGCGGTGTTCACCTTCTGAAAAAACATCCCTATGATATTTTGGAAAGAGGCAGGCTGTGACGGTCTGCCTCTTATGTTAATATTTCCCGCATTTTGTCCGATACCTTGTCTGTAGAGGAGAATTACATATGCAGATCACATTTTCTGAGGGTGTTGACACCCTGGGCTTCAACAGACTGAACACCCCCTTATCCCGGCAGGAAGGGACTCCGGGCGTGAGGGAGGCGGAGAGATCCGGTTTTCCGGATGCTTTCAATGCATCGTTTAATCCCGGCAAACACGGAAATGAACAGATACAGAGAGACATAAAGAAAGCCGTCTCCGGAGGGCTTGGTGCCGGCGACGTGAAGAATCTCTCCGATTACATGACCGTGGTGGCGAACACTGTTTCCGACGAGGATTACAACAGGATGCTTAAGGAAGGCTTCGATCCCGCGGATATCGATCCCGCCACCGGCGAAGGAGTGCTGGGCGCCATAAAGGCGGCAGTCCTGAAGGGCGGGAAGAGCGTTGCGGGCTTCAATACCGATCTGTCCGTGGAGGAGGTGGCAGAGATAGCGGGATCTCCCGCTGCTGCCAGAGCCATTATGAAGGCGTCCGAAAAATATGATGTACCGGTTAACGAGGAAAACGTTAAGGGCTCCGCGGAAGCATTATCCATTGCCGGGAACCTCAGGCCCCTCACCGCCGGGGAATCGGCCTATATGGTGCTGGAGGGACAGAGCCCCGCCATAGGAGATCTGTACAAAGCGGAAAACAGCGGCAACGCCCTGCGTCCGGTGGACGAGGACATAGAAGGCGCGGGACTGGAAGCTGATATTGAAAGGATAGTGAAGAGCGCTGCGGAAGCGTCTTCAGAGGCTTATTCCGGCGAAGAAGCCATGGATTACGCCAGGGAAATGGTGTCCTACGGCGTCCCTCTGAATGAGGAAAGCCTCAATGAATACATCGGCCTGAGAACCCTCGTCCTTCCTCCCGATATGCAGATCGCAGCCGATGCGGCCGTATCCGCCATCTCCGACAACAGATCCGCCATGTCGGGAAACCTGGCGGACACCAGGAACGATATCATGAAGGCGGAGGACCTTCTGCACAACGAGGCCGTGCTAGCCAGGGCCAGGGCCAGGATGTCGTCGGAGACCAATCTCATCCTTGTCAGGAGCGGGGTCTCCATAGACACGGATCATATGGAAAAACTTGCCGACGCCCTGGAGAAAGCGGAGAAAATAAGGCTTTCCTCCCTTTGGGGTTCGGATGGCGAGGAAGCGGTCTCCAGGGACAGGATCTACAAGGAAACCCTGGAAGCGGTGGACAATATCAGGAGCGCCCCCGCCGCTCTCGCGGGCAGGCTGGCTTTTGCCGGGGAGAATGCCCCGGTATTTACCGTGTCTTCGGCAGGCGCCGAAGCGGTTTCTCTTGCGGATACCTTCAGGAAGATGAATGAAACCTATGAGGCGGTGGGAACGCAGGTCAGGACTGACCTGGGGGATTCCATGTCCAAGGCGTTCTCAAATGTGGGAGATATCCTTTCTGACCTGGGGCTTGAGGACAATACCGCAAACGCCAGGGCCGTGCGCATCCTCGGCTGGAATTCCACCGAGATCACCAGGGAATCCGTTTTCAGGGTCAGGGAAGCGGACGACATGCTGAATGCACTGGTGAATAAACTGACTCCCGGAGCCGCTCTTTCCCTTGTGAGGAACGGGGTGGACACCCTTAACACCGGGATCCCGGAACTCATGGAGATGATAGAAGCGCGGGAAGGCGAAAGGGGCGCGGACTACGATTCGCTGGGAGAATTCGTCTACAGGATGGAGAATTCGGGCAGCCTCGCCGACGACGAGAGAGAAGCCCTGATCGGCATCTTCAGGCTGCTGAACCAGATAAAGAAGCATGACGACCGCTCCGTCGGAGGACTTCTGAAATCCGGGAGAGAGCTCACCCTCGGAAACCTCTTCTCCGAATCCAAATCCCTCAGAGCCGAAAACAAGATCGACGTATCCATGGGACAGGATTTCCGCGGCAGCGATCACCGGACGGACAATTCCATCATCGAACAGATCGTAAGGCATACAAAGGCGGCAGCGTCGGAGATAACGGATATCTCCACCCCTTCTGGCCTTTTGGACATCGGACTTGAAAGGATATCCGAAATGACTCCGGACCTCCTGCTGGATACGCTGAAAGCAGGTAACTTCCTGTATGATACCGGAAAAATGGAGAACGAAACTCTGGACAGGGTGGCGGAGCAGGCGGCAAGGACCGGAGATGAACTGTCTGAGCCTTCCTCCGAAGGCCCCGAAAGGAATATCTGGGAAGAAAAAGTCGTGTCCGATATGCGGTCCATCCTCACGGAAGAAGCAATTCAGGAGGTGTTCGAGAAAGAGATGAACGCCTTCGGGGGAGTGCACACGATCTTTGCGGCTCAGGCTCTCAAAGGGCTCAGGACCGACCGCAGCGGCTATCTGAAAAAAGCATACGAAAATGAGGGCGGTAAGGGACCCGACTCCGAGGGCCTCCTTTCCGCGCTGACCGGAAAGGAAGAGGCGGTACGGGCGGAGGAGAGATTCTGTGACGAGCTGGAGGAAAAGCTGGATCAGAGACTGGCTTCCGACGACGGGATCACTTATCTGGATATACAGGCTCTGAAAGCCGCCCGCAGACAGGTGTCCGTCATCAGGCAGCTGTCCCGGGAGGAAGATTACGAGATCCCCATGGAGATCAACGGAAGACTGACCGGCGTGAATCTGAAGCTTATCCACGGACAGCAGAAGGGACGGGTGTACGTTCAGGCAAAACCCGGGGAAGGAGCGGAAATATCGGCTTCCTTCTCATTAGACGGAAATAAGGTCTCCGGTTATGTGGTCTGCGTGGGCGAAGGGTACAGAGAAAGGCTGGAGGATGCGAGAGAGCAGGTGCTCTCAGGGTTTTCGGGAGATATAGAGGTGATAGAAGCGGAGGAAGCCCGGCCCTTCAGATTCGATCTGAAGGCTGCTGAAGAAAAGGAGACCGACGGCAGCGGCGTTCCCGATGCGGAACTCTACAGACTGGCCCGGAATTTTCTGCGTGCCCTTTCCTGACACGGCGAAAATGACCGGTCCGGAAACAGGTTAATTTTGTACTGTTTATGACGATATAAGGAATACAAGGCAAAGGAAATGCCGGTTCATGACATGGATGTCGGGATATGACAGCTGCCGGGATGCGAAGGACATGGCTTCGGCATCGGGCAGAGGAGATACGGAGAGAAGGGCGCCGGGAACATAATGATCCGGAAAGCCCGGAGACAGGGAGGACATCCATGAGAATATCTTATAACGCGCAGGCAATGTCTGCAAAGACCCAGCTTAACATCGCAAACGCCAGAGTTTCCACATCTACCGAAAGGCTTTCTTCGGGGAAAAAGATCAATTCCGCAAAAGACGCTCCTTCGGGATTTTCCATAGCCAAGAGGACAGCTCTTCAGGTGAGAGGCCTTTCTTCATCCATCGACGCGGTGAACACCGGATGTGATGTCGCCAGGACCGCGGACAGCGCCCTTGGAGAGATCCACGATATGCTCCAGAGGATGAACGAGCTGGCAGTCAAGGCTTCAAACGACACCCTTTCGAAGGAAGACAGGGATTATTGTCAGACTGAGATCGACGAGCTGAAGAAGGAGATCACCAGGATATCCGAGCAGACCGACTTCAACGGGGAGCATCTGCTGAACGGAAGGTTCGGGAGACACTCCTATGTGAACAGCAATTCTTCGGCAAAGAACATGTCCGTCGAGTATGTAAATAACCAGGTCGCCTCCGGAAAATACCAACTCATCGTGAATCTGGATTATGAGACCGCCGCCGACGGGACAAAGACTGTTAAAGCCGGTTCCAGCAGCGTGCAGCTGAAGTATGACAAGGAGAATGATGGCAGCTATTCGGCGTCCTTAGGCAACCTGAAGATCGTCAGGACCGATCAGGAATACATTGTCAACGACACGGGTTCATCGAACGAGAAGACCACCATCCGCAACTCCCTGACAGTGGCCGGGGACGACGGAACGGAGTTCACTTTTTCCTTTGAAGCGGATTACGGCGGCGGAACGGTGGAGTTTGAAGTGGCCGACATGGGCCCCATGTCCATTCAGGCCGGCGCAAATAAGGACCAGATGATCGATATCGAGATCCCCAAGATATCGCTGATGACCCTGGGGATCGCGGGGGTCAACGTATCCTCCTACACGAAAAACGTGGGAGAAAAAGTCACGGATAATGAGGGCGCGTCAAAGGCCATCGACGATATAAAGTACGCCATCGATTACGTCTCCAGGACCAGATCCACCATCGGCGCGCAGCAGAACAGGCTCGAGCATTCCGCGGCAAGCCTTTCGGCCACCCATGAGGCCATGGTGAGCGCCCTGTCCACAATTGAGGACACGGATGTGGCGGCGGAGACCACGGATTATTCTACCCAGCAGATACTGATGCAGGCGGCCACTTCGGTGCTGGCCCAGGCAAACGACAGGCCCAGCGAGGTGCTGCAGCTTCTGCAGTGAACTGCGCTCAGATGACGTATGCTCCAGCGATATGAAGTCCGGTCAGGCCGGGGAGGTATCCAATGACTGATGAACTGAAAAACAGTTTCAAACTGCGCGTTGCGTCGGCAAATAAGACCGAAATGGTCACCATCATCTATGACATAATGCTCGCCTATATGGACGACGCCGATCAGGCGGTGGAACACAAAAACCGGGAGGAGCGTGTGGCCGCCGAGAGCCATATGAGGGGCTGCCTGTCCATGCTGATCGAGTCCGTTCAGCCCGATGTATCCCCGGCAAAGGAACTGTATCAGATCTACAATTACATCGGCAGGCTCATCAACCGATACGCCATGAAGGCCGACAGGAGCGCGGTTGAGGAGATGAGAAGACTTGTAAAAAGCCTCAGGGATACCTGGGCGCAGATTGAGAAGTACGACCAGGACGGCCCGGTCATGGAAAATTCAAAACAGGTCTATGCAGGAATGACCTACGGCCCCGGCGGGTTAGCGAACGAATTTGTCAAATGAGCGGGATTTTTCCCCGGGTCTGATCCGCCGATCCAAATATCTTTTCTTATATAAATGAAAATCAGGCTTTGACACCCGCAGTGCCCGACACTGCGGGCTTTTTTTCGTCTGCCACGGATCCGGATGTAAATAATCACGAAAATGCTCAAGGCCTGTAGACAAATGAAAACCCCGGTATTATGATGAGATCGTTCCGAAGGAAAGACGGCTTTCCGACGGATCATCAGGACATTCAGATGCGCAATTCGCGCAGAAGAATCCAACCCACAACCGATGCGAAAGAGCATCCCGTCTTTTGCATCCGAATAAGATCTTAAAAGATCATCAGGAGAAGATCATGACACAGTATATTTTTCTGTCGGTATTTCTCCTGGCCGCTCTCATAACCGATCTGAGATCCGGAAGGATCCCGGATGTGCTGAGTCTTACGGTCCTGCTGCTGGCCCTTATTCCCCGCCTTGTTTCGGGAAATGCGAAGGAAGTGATCCCCTGCATTTTGACGGCAGCCCTGTTGATGATCTCCATGCTGCCCCTCTTTATGTTGAGAGCCCTCGGGGGAGGCGACGTTAAATTCTGCGCGGCGCTGGGCGCATGGCTGGGACTCAGAGAGGCGTATCTGCTTTTATTTACGGCTTTGGTTATAGCGGCGGCCATGGGACTTGTACTGATAGCCCGGAAGAAAAGATACATACGTTTCGCTGTTCCTCTCACTGTGGCGGCAGTTGTCAGAGTGGGGATCACGGTCCTCGGTTTGAAGGGGATCCTGTGAATACAAACGGAAAGGCTTTCGACGGAGAAGCCCGATCATATCAGAGGAGGATACGGAAATGAAGGAAAACACGGTTTTGGTATATGCCCCGGACAGGGACATAGCGGTAAGACTGACGGAGGGGGTGAAAAAGAGGATGAGGATGTCCTGCATTTTCAGGACATTTACTGACAGAGCCGCGCTGGAAAAGCACCTTTCTGCCGATAAGGACTGTTATCTCCTTATGGGAGACGGCAGCGAAGGTCTTCCCAAAGGGGCGGATCCGGAGAGGACGGTGATCATGGGGGAAGACGGCATGGTGAGGGACGACTCCATATCCGTCATTTCCAGATACGGCGGTTGTACCAATGCGGCAAAGGCTCTTTTGTCGGTCATGGCTGACAGGGTCAACGGGGATACGGTGTGCTCCGGCGGAAAGAAACTGCATATTCTCGGGGCTTATTCCCCGGTCAAGAGGAGTCTTCAGACCACCTTCTGCGTGGCTTTGGGAGAATATCTGGCCCGGGGAGCAAGGGTGCTCTACATGAATTTTGAAGGCTTTTCCGGTTTTTCCGGGATCCTGGAGACGGTGGCAAAGGAGGGGCCTGACGTCACGGATCTCCTTTACTACTGCGACACGGCCCCCGAAAAACTGCCATATAAGCTGCCGGGTCTGGTAAAGACCGTGGGGAAACTGGATATGCTGATGCCCCCTTTGTCCTACCTGGACACATACGACAGAAGCGGTGAGAAATGGGTGGAGATGTTCCGCGGGATCTCGTATTGCGGCGTCTATGACTACCTGATACTGGACCTTTCCGAGGCGGTACAGGGACTGATACAGATACTGTCAGCCTGCGAAAGGATATTTACCATAACAGGCAACGACAGGATCGCCGCCGCGAAGCTCTTTGAATACGAAAAATGGATGAAACTTCACGAGCATGCGGGGATCATGGACAAGACCATCAGGTGCGATCTGCCTTCCTTCGGAAAGATCCCCGAGGACTTTTCGATGCTGACCCATGGCGAACTCAGCAACTATATCGGAGCGTTTGTGAAACAGGCGGCGGGCTGATGGTCAGGGAGGAGGATCTGGAAAAGGTCCGCGTGGAACTCACGGAAAAACTGAAAGCGGGGATAGATTATTCGCGGGATATGAGCGATGAAGACGTGAGGGAACTCATTGACAGCCTTATATTCCGGGAGACCAGAAAGAGGCTGCTCTCGCTCCCGCAGAGGGAATACCTGAGCCGGGAACTCTTTCATTCGGTGAGAAAACTGGATGTGCTGCAGGATCTGGTGGACGACCCGGAGATCACGGAGATAATGATCAACGGTCCGGATCACATATTTGTGGAAAAAGCGGGCAAACTCATGAGAAGTCCCGTCAGGTTCGACTCTTCCGAAAAACTGGAGGATGTGATCCAGAGGATAGTCTCCTCCTGCAACAGGGTGGTGAATGAATCCTCGCCTATCGTGGATGCCAGGCTGAAAAACGGATCCCGCGTGAACGCGGTGCTCGCACCCATCGCCCTCAACGGCCCCATACTCACCATCAGGCGATTCCCGGAAAAACCCATCGGGATGGAGGATCTGATCGCCTTCGGGTCTCTGACGGATCGGATCGCCCGGTGGCTCTCGGTGCTCGTGAAAGCTCGGTACAACATTTTTATAAGCGGCGGCACCGGGTCGGGAAAGACCACGTTTCTGAACGCCCTGTCGAATTTTATCCCCTCGGACGAGAGGATCATCACCATCGAGGATTCGGCGGAACTTCAGATACTCAGGATCCCCAACATAGTTAGGATGGAGACGAGGAACGCCAATGTGGAAGGGTGCAGCGAGATCACCATAAGGGATCTGATCAGGTCGAGCCTCAGGATGCGCCCTGACAGGATCATCGTGGGCGAGGTCAGGGGAGGTGAGGCTATCGACATGATGCAGTGTCTGAATACGGGACACGACGGGTCAATGTCCACGGGGCATGCCAACAGTTCCAGGGACATGCTGGCGAGGCTCGAAAACATGATCCTTATGGGCATGGAGCTGCCTCTTCCCGCCATCAGACAGCAGATCGCTTCCGGGATCGACCTGATAGTCCACCTGGGACGCATCAGGGACAGGAGCAGAAAGGTGCTGGATATATCGGAGATAGACGGATATGAGAACGGTGATATCGTCACTCATTCCATATTCAGATTTGAGGAGACCGGTGAAGAGAACGGGAAGGTGCTGGGCAGCATCGTCCGGACCGGAGAACTTGTCCACAGGGAAAAGCTGAAGGCAGCAGGAGTATATGATGAAGGTTTTTGATGAGGAAAAGAACGGCATATATGCGCTCACTGCGGGAGAGAAAACGGTGATAGTACTGAAGTCTGCCCTGTTTACCGCGGCTGTCGCTTACTTTTTCTACAGGTCGCTCATAGCGCTGGCGTTTCTGATCCCCCTCTTTATCTACAGGGTGAGGAGCGATTCCAGGGCCAGGGAGAAGGAAAAGAAAAAGCGGCTCGCCCTGGAATTCAAGGACACGGTCCTGTCCGTGGCAGCCAGTGAAAAAGCCGGGTACTCCGCCGAGAACTCCTTCAGGGAGGCATACCGGGATGTGAAGATGCTCTACGGCGAGTCCTGCATGATGTGCCGGCAGCTGAAATACATCATCTACGGGCTGGACAACCATATTCCCATCGAACAGCTGCTGATGAATCTCGGGAAAAAGAGCGGCATAGAGGACATAAAGCAGTTTGGGGAGACCTTTACCGCAGCGAGAAAGAACGGGGGGAACATGCCAAGGATAATCGCCCTCACCGCTGATGTCATCAGCCGGAAAGCGGAGGTGGAGAGGGATATAGACGTGCTGCTGACCTCCAGAAGGTACGAGCAGAAGATCATGAACCTGGTCCCTTTCGGCATCATCATGTATCTCTCCATGTCCTCTCCGGGATTCTTCGACGTACTTTACGGCAATGTGCTGGGGGTGGCGGTGATGACGGGATGCCTTGCGGTATATATGTTTTCCTGCGTTCTGTCCGAAAAGATCACTTCCATAGAGGTGTGACGCGAAAGGGATCACCGGCCCCTTAACCGGGAGGATCCGGTCGATCAAGCGGAGGTGTGGGGATGATAGCTGTCTATATGCTGATAATGGCCGCATACGGGATCCTGGCCTGTCTCTCGCTGGGAGAGGATGTGCGCGGCCACGAAAAAGAAGGACCGGTCAAGCTGCTTTTCCTCAGAATGTCTCTTTATCTCATGAGGAAGGGAGAGGACTTTTCGAAGAGGACCGGATTCAGGGGAAACGCCTATTTCGCTGCCAGAAGGGGTCAGCTTTCGGGCAAGCTCAGGATACTGAACCCTTCGGAAAACGAAAAGAAACAGCTGAAGGAACACAGGGCGCGGAAACTTTCCCTTGTACTGATGGCGTTTTTGGGGGCGGTACTTATTTCCGCCATAGCGTTCAGCGAGGAGGAAGGGAGATCCGAGCTGGTGTCCGGGAAATACCTGAAAAGGGGTGACTACGGCGAAGGGAGCCGCACGGTGAGTCTGACGGCGGATATAGACGGAAATGAGGAACCTGTTGAGATCGATGTGGAATCCATCAGGTATTCGACGGAGGAACTCGACTCCATGTATGAGAAATTTTCAGATGCGCTGCCGGGGCTGATCGCCGGGAAAAATGAAAGCCTTTCCTACGTTACGAAGGATCTGGCATTGAAGAAGAAATACTCTTCATGGCCTTATACGGTGTCCTGGGAGACTGACGATTACGAACTGGTGAATACACAGGGAAAGGTGAACAATTCCGGGATCGAGGGGCATAAGACGGTGAATCTCACCGCCGTCTGTTCCGCTTACGGAAACGAAAAAAGATGGACCACCTATCTGGCGGCGGATATTTATGCTCCGGAACTTACCCGGAGGGAGACCATCAGGAAAAACCTGGAGGAAGCGATAAGGATGTCCGATGACAGCACCATCACTGAGGATGCTCTGCCGCTTCCTGAGGGAATAGAAGAAGGGAGAATCACATGGAAAGAAGAAACAGCACGAATGAGCGGGATCCTCCTGCTCGCAGGGGTGGCGGCGGCGATCGCTTTGTCTTACGCCCGGGACGCTTCGGTAAACAGGGCGATCCGGGAGCGGGAGAGACAACTGGTGATGGATTATCCCACCCTCGTAACCCGTATAACGCTTTATATGGGAGCCGGCATGTCTTTATCGGGGATATTCTCATATATGGCGGAAAGCGCAAGAAAGCAGGGAGAGGACAGAACAAACTATCTGAACAGGGAGATCTGCCGCACCGAAAACGAGATACAAAGCGGCATCCCGGAGGATCAGGCGGTGGAGAACTTCGGGCGCAGATGCGGACTGAGGCCTTATATAAGGCTTTCCACTCTTCTGTCCCAAAACGTCCGGAAGGGAAATTCGCTTCTTGTGCAGATGCTTATGGAAGAGTCTGATGAATCCCTTACCGAGAGGAGAAATCTGGCCAGGAAAATGGGGGAAGAGGCCGGGACAAAGCTTTTGCTTCCGATGATCCTTATGCTGATGGTGGTGATGGTGATCATAATGGTGCCCGCATTTGCATCCTTCGGAGTTTAGAGGGAGAACGGGGCCGCGCCCCGGGCGGGCGGTGGAAAGGAGGAGACTGCATGGAAAACACACTCAGAAACAGCGGCTTGAGAAGGCCATGGGAGATATTCCGTGATGACAGCGGTATGGGAACCGTGGAGATCATACTGATCATTGTGGTACTCATTACACTTGTGCTCATTTTCAAGAGCAAGATCCAGGTCACCGTCAACAAGATCGTTGACAAAGTGGATGAGAACGCAATGGAGATAGCTGAGTAGCGTCGTTCTTTCTTCGGGGGAGGAATATGGGAAGCGGATCTGGCAGAAAATATAGCGAAGGATATCTGACCGTATATCTGGCATTGACGATGGGGGTGCTGATCAGTTTTGTGCTCACGTTTGTAAATATCGCCAGGCTCTCAGCCGTGAGATTAAAGGCAGATACGGCGGTGGATGCATCGGGGAACGGCGTTCTTTCGGAGTATAACCGTGAACTCCTGAAAAGATATGACCTGCTCTTCATCGAGACCGGCTACGGTACCGCAAATCATTCCGAGGCCAATACCGAAGAGAGATTTCGAAATTATATGCGTGAGAATTACGACCTGACGTTCAGGGACCATCTTCAGGGGACCATGGACTTCACCGGGATGACGCTTGAAAGCGTGACTTTTTCCGAATGCGCCTATGCGGCTGACAACAATTGCGAGGTGTTCAAACGCCAGGTGGCGGATTATATGGACGGCACGCTTGACGGCGCCGTCACGGTGAAGCTCACGGAGAACCTGAACATAATGGACTCCCACAAGATAAGGGATACGGATGTGGAGTCCAAATGGAAAGAAAACCAGAAATATCTGAATGGAGTAAAGCCCTATGAAAAAGTGGGAGAAGACGGTGAGGTTCAGAAAGTATATCTCAAGAATCCCGCATCCACGGCGTTTTCAAAGCTCGGGAAGCCGGTGCTGGCCCTCGCCCCGCCTAAATTCGGGATCTCCGGAAAGGCTGCGGATACATCCCTTTGTATCTCTCACAACGGAAGCAGACATATCGGGGCAGGTCTCTCCCCTGAGGAGAGAAAAGAGTCTCCCGAATGCTCCAGGCTCCTCTTTATCCAGTACATGCTCAAAAAACTGGGAAGCTATGGTGAGAACAAGGATGGCAGCGCCATGGATTATGAGCTGGAATATGTTCTGAACGGCCTGGACTCGGATGAAGAGAATCTCGAAGCGGTGTGTTCGGTGCTGTTTGGCTGGAGATTCGCCTCAAACTGGCTGTATATCCAACAGGATGAGGGTAAAAAGAGCGCTGCCGAAGCTGTGGCGCTTGCGGTATCGATAGTCACGCTCTGTCCCGAGCTTGAAGAACCGCTGACTCAGGCCATACTCTTTGCCTGGTCGTTCATGGAGAGCGTTCAGGATATGAAGACGCTTCTGGCGGGAGGAAGAGTCCCCATCATCAAGGACTCCGAAACCTGGCAGACCTCGGTGAAAAGCATAGCGGGGAATCTGACAGGCGCAAAAAGCAGTAACAGGGGGCTTAAATACAGAGATTATCTCGGGATAATGCTCCTTATCAACGATTATGACAAGAGTGTCATGAGGACCATGGATGTGATGGAGATGAACATCAGGCTTACCCCGGGGAACGAGCATTTCCGCATGGACTGGTGCCTTGACAGCTTCAAGGCTCTGGTGAATTCGATCAGCTTTGCGGGAAGGAGCATAGGCATCACCCGAAGGTTCGGTTACTACTGAAGCGGACGGAACGTACGGATAAGCGGAATGGAGGCGGCGGATGGAATCCTTTTGTCTGAACTCGAAAACAAAAATAAGAGGCCGGATGGAACCTGTAAACTTAACTCTCCGGGCTGACAGGGAGTCCGACGCGGGGACGGATGAAAGGATTTTATCCGCGGCTTCCATGACCCTTGAGGCTGCGCTGGTGCTGCCGCTGTTCCTCTTCTTCATGGTGAACATACTCTTCATCTTTCAGATGCTGGGGGCGCAGTCTCATTTGATGGCTGCCGCGCACATGACGGGAAATGACATAGTCAAAAGCGCGTCTGTCAAGGGAATGGCGGATGCAGGGGCGTTGGGGACGGTCCTGTCCTACGCCTACATCCCCGCCGGGATGCAGAAGCATCTGGCGGGAAGCCTGGACCATTCGGGGGCGGTAAAGGGCGGCCTCGGAGGACTGGATTATACGGACTGTAAAGTCATGCTGTCCGACGATATCGTGGATCTCAGGGTCAGGTGGAAAGCGGTGCCTTATATTTCCGCCTACGGGCTGGGTTACTCAAAGAACATGAGCGTCAGATATTACAGCAGGGGATTCACCGGGTTCGATGCGGCCGGGACCGGCCATGACGGCGATACGGATGAACCCTATGTATTCATCACTCCTAACGGTACCGTATATCATCTTTCGAGAGGCTGCCCCTACCTGAGCCCCTCTGTCAGGTCCATCGGAGCGGCTGCTCTGAGTTCTGCCAGAAATGAAAGCGGAGGAAAGTATTATCCCTGCAGTTCCTGCAGGGCCGCCTCAGGGAGTTCCTCCGTGTACTATATCACGGATTACGGCGACAGATATCACAGGTCGGCATCCTGCTCCGCCCTGAAGCGGGATGTCAGATGCGTTCCCCTGTCCCAGGCAGGAGGAAGAGGGAGGTGCAGCAAATGCGGTGGTTGATCCTGGCAGCGTTGGTTTTGTGTTCCGTTTATGATGTGAGGGGCTTGTCCGTCCCGATCTGGGCTACATGTCTCTCATTTGTCCTGGCGGGAGTGTGCCTGATACAGCGCGGGGGATTTCCCGCTTACGAGATAATACTGAGCCTTATCCCGGGGATCTTATTGTTCTTATATTCTCTTGCGGCTCGGGGGATGATGGGCGCAGGGGATGCGCTGATCATCATGGCTGTGGGCCTTGGCACGGGGTTTCTCCCGGCGATCGTCGCCATCTGCCTCGCATTTGTCCTGGCGGCGGTTTTTGCCGCAGTGCTTATTGTGTTCTTTCGCAAGGGCAGATCTTTCCGTATCCCTTTCGTGCCTTTTATTGCAACGGGGACGGGGGTGGCGCTGTGGCTGATATGAGAACGCCGGAAACCCTCATGGATACGGAACGTCACAAAGCTCTTCCCGGTTATATGACCCTGGAGGCCTCGCTGATCGTGCCGGTTGCATTCTTTGTGTGCATACTTCTTGTATACTCTACCGCTGTGCTTTACAACCGGTCCATGCTCTTTGCGGACACCTACGATCTGTGCTTCAGGGCTTCCGTCCACATGGGGGAACCCTCGGAAGCGCAGGCGTACATTGATGAGAACAGGGAGCAGCAGTTCAGGTTTTATTTTTTCACAAGGGGTATCGAGGAGAGTTCCTCCGTGTCGGAGGACAGCGTCACTGTTGAGACCTCCTCCCGGATCGTAAAGACCGTGGGGGATTATATCTTTTCCCCGGGGGATGTCTGGGGGATGAGCTCTAAGGCGACCTGCAACAGGGAAAGCGCCACGAGATTTCTCAGAAAAGCCCGGAGCATCCGCGAGGCCGCGGAGATGGTGAGGGATGTGGCAGACGGGGAGTGATGCGGCGCGGGAATGAACGCCGTATCCGGGTGCTGCCCGGAAATGCTTGAAACTGCGGAAGCGTTAAGGGAGGATTTATGAGTGAGATCAGTTTTATGAGGGACCGGGACAGAAGCCGCCTGGTGATACCCGTGGGAGAAATGAACGGATATTCTCTCAGGATGATGGAAAAACGATCCTTTGAAGGATTGATGCCCGTAGAGATCCTATCTCTCAACGGAGACTCTTACTGCTGTTATGACGTAAGCGGAGCGGTCTCCCTTGAGAACAGGTGCAGGGCTTTCAGACCCGGAGGAGAGGAGCTGGATCGGCTGTTTGAATCCTTCGCTTCCCTGTGCTCCGAACTTGAGGATTATCTCATGGACTCATCGGGAATCCTCCTGGATCCCTGTTATGTGTTTTACGATCCCGGCAGGGAATGCTACAGGTTCGTGCTCGATCCTTCCGGAGGGAGCGGAGGCGCGGGAAGCCTTCTGACTTTTCTGACCGACATGGTGGATCCCTCGGATGACGACGCCGTGTCCTTTATTTACGGGCTTTGTGAGATGAGCATGACAGACGATCATTTTTCGCTTTTGCCCGCAGTTGAGAATCTGAATAAAAAGAGAGGGAATGAAGCCGGCTTCGACTTTTCCGACGCCGTTCCGGTGAATGATTCCGACTCGCTGTTCGGGATGGGTTTCGATATCCCGGATTACGCCGAGGAACCCGAGGCAAAGGCAGATCACGGTTCCGACAGCCGCATTTCAATTATCTATATCCTGTCGGCCGTGATAGGGATACTGGGTCTTGCGGGGGCTGCCGTTCTGTATCTTACCTTCGAAATGGCTGTGGAGGAACTGTGCGTTACGGCCGCCTGCGCCGCTGTTATGTTCGGGGTCACCCTTTACAGTCTCAGGATGATCTCGGCTGAAAGGAAAAGGACTTCAGGATCCGAAAAGAAAAGATCCTCTCCTGATGAAAAGGGTGCTGCGGATGTCACGGGCGAAAAGAATGGGACCGCCCCGTCCGAAAAGGCCGCGGCCGTTCCCGAAAGCAGGAACAGGGCTGCTTCCCCGGAAGAAAGAGCGGCCTGCTCCGCCGAAAAGGAAGCGGCTGTATCCCGGGATAGGGGGGAGACGGCGCCCGGAAAAACCGAAACGCGCGATCAGACGGAAAAGACAGGAGCGCTTCCGGAGGAAATGACAGGACCGGTCTCATCGGAAAGGACAGATACCGATCCGGCTGACAGAAAAAGGTTCCTGTTCAGAATGAAAAGGAAAGAAAAGGCCCCCGATGTCCCGGGCTTCGATGGTGAGGAGGAAGTAAATCCATCCGCGAAGGAACCGTTCTCACAGGCGGGGGCGGAGGAGACGGCGCTGCCTGCGGACGATATGTTCAGGGCTTACGCCCTGGAGGAGCGGACCGTGATCTTCACGGACAATAAACAGCCGGAAGAATACGCCCTTTACAGCCTCGACGGCTGTATGCCTTCCATCAGTCTTTCAAAGTTGCCTGCCATTGCGGGAAAGATAAAGGGACTAAGCGATATAGTGCTGCCGGATGCTTCCGTCAGCAGGCTCCATGCAAGGTTTGACAAGGAAGCCGGCAGGGTCACCGTCACGGATCTCGATTCCACCAACGGTACGTTCATTAACGGAAAGCGCCTTATGCCGAACGAGACCTGCGCTCTCAGATCCGGAGATGAACTGAGGCTCGGAACCCTCAGCTACTGCATGCGGTGAAGAACTGTTTTCGCGCCCCGGAAATCCGATCCCGATGACAGTTATTTTTACGGAAATATGCTACAATATTTTCGTCAGGAAGGATCCACGGGTATGGTCGTTTTGAAATAATGACCGAACTCGGTTATAATGTGTGCCATGAAAATAAATATCTATTACGGCGGCCGTGGGATAGTGGACGATCCCGCCCTTGTCGCCACAAAAAAACTGATCGAGGTCTTTGATGACCTGAACGTGAGCGTGTCGGAATATCGTCTGTACGATATGAAGGGACAGATCTCTTCCCTTGTGAGCAGCCTTAAGGAGGCCGACGGCATCGTGCTCGCCTATACCGTGGAATGGTGGGGATACGGTTCGTTCCTTCCGCAGTTTCTGGATGCGGTCTGGCTGTACGGAGATAAAGAAGCCATCTCCCGGATATATATGTGTCCGGTGGTGATGTCCACCACATACGGCGAGAGAAAGGCGGAGTCCGAACTGAGAGAGGCCTGGGAGATGCTGGGAGGAAAGACCTGCGAGGGGATCTGCGGGTACATCACCAACACCCTCTCCTTTGAAGGGAATGAACAGTATCTGAACGCCATAGAGAGGTGCGCCGAGAATATGTACCGGGTCATAGGGCACAAGACGGTGGTCCTTCCCAAGAGCGCTCTCGAGATCACAAAGAAAGTCCAGATCGCCCATTCCGTGAACATCACGCCAAAGGAATCGGAGATCCTCTCAAAGTTTGCCGATGACGAAAAATACAGGGAGACAAAGAAGGACGACCTGAGAAAACTGGCGGAGCAGTTCAGGGACCGGATGCAGAAGGATTCCCAGGGTTCGGACACTCTGTATCTGGACGACCTGAAGAGCCATTTCAGACCGCAGCCTTCTTTGAAGGCTTCCTATGTCATAGAGATCGGCAGGAGCGCCCCTCTGCACATCAGGATCGACGGCAGGCGGCTGGACTGCGGTTATGGCAATATCGAGGATCCGGATGTGAGCATTACCGCCGACCGGAATTTCATGCCCTCGATAATATCCGGAAAGACTACCTTCCAGCAGTCCTTCATGGGGGGCCAGATAAAGAGCAGAGGGGATTTCAAGCTTCTCAGGGCGCTGGATGCTGTCTTCATTTTCGAGTGAATTTCTGCTGCCCGATAAGGTCTGATAGTGACGGTACAGGCGCCGGGGTACACCCCCCGGCCCTTCATAAACCTGCATGAACAGGAAGGAGAGAACATGAAAAAGGACGATTGTATTTTTTGTAAGATCGCGAACGGTGAGATCCCTTCAAATACCATCTGTGAGGATGATGAATTCAGAGTGATCCTGGACAACGGGCCTGCGACGAAGGGACACGCCCTTGTGCTGCCGAAGGAACATTACGCTGACCTGTTTGAGATCCCTGAAGACCTTGCCGGCAGGGCTCTGGGAATGGCCAAAAAGGCAGGCGAAAAGATCAGGGCGGCTCTTTCGGCCGATGGTCTGAACATCGTACAGAATAACGGTGAATGCGCAGGTCAGACGGTCAGTCATTTTCATATCCATGTCATACCCCGCTACAGGAATGACGGCCAGCTGATAGGCTGGAAACCGGGAAGCCCTTCGGCGGAAGAGCTGGCAGAGATCAGGAAGGCCGTAAACGGCGAAGCCGATGCGTGAACTCGACACCGGCAGGATAAGGGAAGCGATAAAGGATCTGATCATCCGGACCAATCTGTACGAAAGCCCCGACATGACTGAGGCCCTGAAAAAGGCCTCGGAGGATGAAACATCGGAAACCGGAAGGGAGATCCTCTCTATGCTCCTGAAGAACCTTGAAATCGCAAGGGAGGACCGGGTTCCCGTCTGTCAGGACACGGGGATGTCGGTCCTCTTTATTGAAGTGGGGCAGGAAGTGCATCTTGTGGGAGACTATATCGGAGACGCCGTGGATCAGGGGGTGAGAGAGGCCTGCGTGGACGGGCATCTGAGAGCCTCTGTGGTGGGGGATCCGATCATAAGGGAGAACACGGGGGATAATACCCCTGCCGTTATCCACTATTCGCTGGTCCCCGGAGATAAGGTCAGGATCACAGCCGCTCCGAAGGGCTTCGGCTCCGAAAATATGAGCAGACTGGCAATGCTCAAGCCGGCGGACGGCATAGACGGCGTGAAGAGGTTTATCCTGGAAACGGTGGAAAACGCCGGCGCCAACGCCTGCCCTCCCTACGTGGTAGGAGTGGGCATAGGAGGGGATTTTGAGCAGTGCGCCCTCATGTCAAAAAAAGCCCTGACGAGGGAATGCGGCAGCAGCTCCGGGATCCCCTGGGTCAAGGAGCTTGAGAAGGAGATGCTTGAAAAGATAAATGAGACCGGGATAGGACCCGCGGGTCTGGGCGGCGCGGTGACTGCCCTTGCCGTCAATGTGGAGACCGGACCCACGCACATCGCGGGGCTTCCCGTGGCGGTCAATATGTGCTGCCACGTGTGCAGGCACGCTCATGCAGAGATCTGACTTCGCGCAGATCATCCCGTTCAACAGGAGAAGGGCCTGTTCTCCTGTCCATTGGTGGTGAATATGAGTAAAACCGTAAGAGTTCCGTTTGAAAATGAAGATATCAGACTTTCCCTCAGGGCCGGGGACGTGTGCAGCCTTTCGGGAGTCGTATATGTCGCCCGGGATGCGGCGCATAAGAGGATGGCCGAGGCTCTCGACAGGGGTGAGGAGCTCCCCTTTGAGATAGAAGGGAGCGTTATCTACTATATGGGTCCTTCTCCTGCCGGACCGGGGAGGATCATGGGGTCGGCAGGCCCCACCACATCGGGGCGGATGGACCGTTATACCCCCCGTCTTTTGGATCTGGGCCTTTCCGGCATGATAGGGAAGGGAAAGAGGAGCGGAGAGGTGGCAGACAGCATCGTAAAGAACAGGGCCGTTTATTTTGTGGCGGCCGGAGGCGCCGGAGCTCTCCTGTCCAGATCCATCACCGGGGCTGAGGTCGTGGCCTGGGAGGATCTGGGGACTGAAGCGTTAAGGCGGCTGCAGATCCGGGACTTCCCCGTCGTGGTCGGACTTGACGCCTTCGGAAATGATATCTATTCGTCCCGTAACAGGGCTTGACATTTCCCATTAATTCATTGTATGCTACTCATTACCCGCCCGATGGCTCGGTGCGGGATGCTTTTGACAGGGAGAAGTACTCAAGAGGCCGAAGAGGCGCCCCTGCTAAGGGTGTAGGTCGGGAAACCGGCGCGAGGGTTCAAATCCCTCCTTCTCCGCAGACTGAAAAAATTTTTGTTGACATTCTTTCAGTCGGGTGATATTATTTCATTCGCACTCGCCTCAAGGGCGGTGCAGCGAACCTTGACAATCTGACAGCAGTGCGACCCTGAAGAAATTCCAGAAGGAATAATTCAGAAGAACAAAGTAATTCGGAAAGAACAAAGCTTAGCGAGAGCGAAGCCAGCAAGATATTTTATATGAGAGTTCGATC
>JAEELB010000024.1 GCA_016288705.1 Lachnospiraceae bacterium
ACGGTAAAGGCGGGCAAGGTTTCAGCACAGATAAGGATCAGGTCGAATCCTGATACACCGGAGCGCTTTATTTCTCTGAACAAAACATCTTTGGCGCTGTCTGCTCCAAAGGGGCTGAAGGATAAGACCACTAAACTGAAGGTGACCGTCCCTAAGAAGAAAGCGGATCAGCCTAATATCGACTACAGCGTTCTGGGATCATCTCCGGATATATATGCGGAGGACGATGGCCTGATCAAGGTGGGCAGCGTTGCGCACCCCGGCTGTTACACGATCGTTGCCATTCCGACTACGGGGGACTATCATCCCGTGTACTGCGAGCTCATTGTAAAATAGTGATGTAAGATGTTTGAATAAAGACAGAGGAGCCCCTTCTGCCCGATGCGGGCGGGAGGGCTCATGCTTTTCTGTGGCCTGTTCCTGTCACATTGTAATCACATTGCTGTAATGTTCCCCGGGAACTTCGCGCAGGGTTCTTTCATGAACAATAGCGGGCAAACCCAGGCTTCGTGAAAGAACCCTGAACTTCGCGCTGTTAGTCTTGATTTCACTGAATCTGTGGTGTATTATCAAGATTGAGTGTGACTGAACGCGCGGTCTGCGCGCGTTGCGACATTTGAAGACCCGGCATTGCTGCCGGAGTTTTCGCGAATTTACTACAGTAAGGAGGAATCTGTGATGGAAAGCCTTAATGTGACAGAAATCAAAAAGGGCGACCTCATTTTCAGTGAGGGCTCAAGCGATCCGGTGCTCTATGAGGTTGAGTACGGGACCATAGGCATTTACAAGGGCTATGGTACGGACAAGGCCGTGAAGCTCACGGAGATCACCGACGGGTACTTTGGAGAGAGCGGTTTGGCCGAGAACGGAGTCAGGATCGCCAGCGCAGTTGCTGAAACGGACAGCGGCGTGATCAGGCTCGATGCCGAATCCATGAAGGAGTATTTCACGGAGAATCCTTTCAAGCTCGATGTCCTGCTCCAGGATCTCAGCAGGCGTCTTCGGTCTCAGGACAGGAGATACATTGATGCCTGCAAATATATCGATCAGTTGATGGAGGCTGAAGAAAGCGGAAGTACTCTTGATCCGGAAGCCATCAAGAGCATGAAAGAGCTGATCAGCGGAAAGTGAGGGGAACGGACATGGCGGATACGATCGTAAAATTCAATAAAGGAGACATTATCTGCGAAGAAGGCAAGTACGAACTGTTTTTCTATGAGATCCTCGAAGGATCCATGACCATCTACAGAAATTACGGAAAAGACGGCCAGCAGGAGATAGGAAAGGCCGATAAGGGTTACATCGGAGAGATGGGTTATATCAATTCCCTTCCCAGGGTCGGCACCGTAGTGGCAGATACCGACGTAAGCCTTGCGAAGATAGATGAGACTTCATTTGAGTCGTATTTCAAAAATCATCCCGAAAAGATCTACGGCATCATGCAGTGTCTGTCGGGACGTCTCAATGAGATCGATGCAAATACCGAAGACGCCATCGCCACCTTGAAGGTCGCTCTTGCCGCTTATGAGGACAAGAACCCTGCTCCCCACGGTATTAAGGAAACCATGAAGAAGTTCAGCGCGATCTTCAAGAGCAGAAAGGCTCAATGATACAGATACAGCCTCGTTATTCCGAAAAAGAAAAGTGGCAGGAATTTGCTAAAGAGAGAACTCTAAGATTTGAGATTTTAGAGTTCTCTTCGTATTATCTGAATTCGGTGATGGACGAGGAACAATACAAGTGGTACAGGGAGACCGGACTTGTGGATTCCATTCACGGAGTCTTCATGGACGCCTGTCCCTTAAGTCCGGATAACGAGATACGCGAGATATCCAGAAAGCGCTGCAGAAAGAGCTGCAGACAGGCTCAGAAGGTCGGGGCGAAAAATGTGGTCTTCCACTCGACCGCGCTTCCCTTTGTCAGGGGTGGGCTCGATATGCTCTGGGGAAGGGACGCGGCAGAGTATTATTGCATGCTTGCCGAGGAACATGACCTGAACCTTTTCATTGAGAACTTCAATGATGTGAATCCGGAACCCTTTCTCCGGATGATGGAGAATGTGACGGGAGACAGGGTAAAGGTATGCCTCGATATAGGACACGCCAATTACTCCAGAGTTCCCATAGCCGAGTGGTTTTCCGCCCTTGGCGACAGCATCGGATACATGCATATATCCGATAATCTGGGCAGCTGGGACGACCATATGGTCCTGGGAAAGGGAACGGTGGATTTTTCCGCCGCCGACGAGTTTTACAGAAAGAAAGGCGGAAAGATACCACTTACAATAGAGGTCCATACGCTTGGGGAACTGGAGGAATCAATAGCCTTCCTTGAGAGAGAGAAGCTGTTCGGATTCTGAACAGACAGGAGGCTGCCGGATCACCGGATCAGCCGGGAGCAGAAATGTCAGAAAAAAAGCTCAACATTACAGACAATATAATACGTGACATGCGGGAAGGTCTGATGGTCCTTGACCGTAAGGGCAGGATCCTCATCGCCAACGAACGGGCGCAGGAGCTTCTGAACAAAAAATCAGAGGAACTTATCGACAGATCTTTTGCTTCCGTCTTCATAGAAGAAAAGAGAAATGACAAATTCAACCAGGCGATACTGAACGCCATATATGAGCCCGACGAGACCCACAGCCTTGTCTGTTCG
>JAEELB010000025.1 GCA_016288705.1 Lachnospiraceae bacterium
AGCGCAGCATGTCAAGCGGATTTACGCGGCCGGGCGGATTTGGCATATATCGCGGAATGGTCTATAATTGCTTTGTAAGTCGGAAAGAAAAGGAGGTGTTTTTATGGTACGTCATGTGATTCTCTGGACATTGAAGGATGAGTATTCCGGTGACCGGAAGGATGAGATCAAAAAAGCTATCAAAGAAGGGCTGGAAGGGCTGAAGGGCAGGATCCCCGGATTGGTCGATATAAAAGTGAACACGGAGCCTCTGGCGGGCTCCAACTGTGATCTGATGCTGGATTCTCTGTTCGAGGACGAAGCTGCGCTTAAGGGATATTCCGTGCATCCTGCGCATGTGGAGGTCGCTGACGGAAAAGTAAGGCCTTATACGGCATCCAGAGTGTGCCTGAATTACACGGTATGAACGTCATGAAGAAGTATGCAGCGGCAGCCATACTGATCCTGACCATGACCATGCTTTCCGCGTGTTCCGAGGAGGAAAATCGAGGAGCACGAGCCTGACAGAGATTAAGACGGACCCCGTCTGTACAGAACGGGCGATCACGTCTTCTTCAGTTCAGTTTTTTCAGGCGCAGGGCGCTGACAGACAGCGCGGGTGCTTCATATACGAATGAACGCGAAGCACCGTCTGCGCGCACAAGCTTATCGGAAACTTTCTCCGGCGCCTCCAGGCTGTTTTCATCCGCGGCGTTTCCAGTCATAAGATTGACGGTATAGGCGGACTCCACGTCGCAGTCGAGAGTGATCCCGACAGACTCCGCGTCATCGGCAAAATTGACGATCTTGATGATCACTTCCTCATCCGTATCCGTGACCACGCTGCCCATTGCGGGATAGTACGGGAACTCTACGGTATCTATGATCTCGCCGTTTATCTCCAGTATGAGGGTATGGTCTGACACGGTATACTTCAGGTGGTTGAACGCGTCTGTTTTAAGACAGACATCTCTGGGTTCCGAAATGGGCTTCGCCGGGAAGCTGCCGCGTGCTATAAAAGAGCGCCCGTCTGAGATGATCCATCTTGACACTTCCAAAAACCGCATGCTCCATGGATCGGTTGGATTCGGATTTGTGCGGTCATAGTAGGAAAGGGGTTTGGGAGAGACCAGTATGCCAAGAGCGATATCCTTACCTTTTTCACAGAAAGCATCGACCTCAAAGACGCCTTTTCTGCATTCATGATCCTCGCCAAGAGTTACAAGAGGATAGACTTTGAACGGGAATTCGGGCATGTCGGGTTCAAATTCACTGTGCAGGGTGATCTCATTTTTGCCGATGTTCTGAAAACGCGCCAGAATGCATCTGGAGGGTTCCACAGATTTTCCGTTCCATACCGGATCCCTGAACCGTACCCCGTCATCTCCGGATAATGCGGGCAGACCGTGGAGATCATAGTAGATTTTTTTTACGTCTTCCTCGGAAAAAACGACATTTTGCCCGCGATTTCCTCCGAATATCCGGAAACAGTAATAGGTCGGGATCACGAAGCTTTCCGCGTTGTCGTAAATGATCAGATTGGGGAACCATGAACCATAGTGTACATGCTGGAAAAGAGGGGCGTAGGAGGAAAGCTTCACTTTGTCCTGATTGCGTTCCATGCCAAGCATGAACATGGCTTCGGAGACAGCGGCGCGAAGCTGTCCCTCATAGGTCTGATTGACCGAGAATTCTCCGATAAAAACATCAGGCTCCGTCCTGTCGTAGCCGTCATAAAGGTGGATCCCTTCGGCAAAGAATTCCGGCATATTGTAGTAGTGGTCATCCGCGATATCGGTTTCCAGTTTTTTCGACTTGCCGCGGTCGTTTGCGATAATGGTAAGGTCCGGATAGCGCTCCAGAACAGCTTTTCTTATCATGTCAAAACGCCATTCGTATTCAGGCCCGGCATTTTCATTGCCGATCTCAAGATAATCAAGACGGAAAGGCGCCTCATGCCCCATGTCTGCCCGGACAGCTCCCCATCTGGTGCCGGGATCGCCGAGCGCGTATTCGAGCGCAGCCAGGATATCCTCCAGCATGTCCGACTGTTCATCCGGGTCAAAATACCGCGGATTCCTGCCCTGACAGGTCATTCCGCAATTACACACATACAGCGGCGCAACGTTCAGGTCTTCACAGAGCTGCAGATACTCGTGGAATCCCAGACCGTTTGTGGTGCGGTAGTGCCACAGCAGCCAGTGAGAAGGGCGCTCCCACACGGGACCGATCGTGTTTCTGAAGTACCATACAGTCTCCATTGAGAAGCCTTCCACGATACAGCCGCCTGGAAACCGCAGAAAAGCAGGGTTCATATCGCGGAGCTTCTCCGCCAGATCCATCCGCAGACCGTGCCCCATAAAGGTTTCTGCTGGCATCAGAGAGATGAACCCAAAGGTAAGCGTCGCATCCGATGAACAGGTGATGCATAACGCGGCGCTTTTTGATGAGAACGCGGCGTGCAGGACGGCATCGTACCGGTCCCAGTCTCCGGGGCGGATCCGGATATCAGAGGATGCGGAAATGCGATCCTGCTCCGTTATCGATACCGTAAGATCCGCCTCGACATCGGAGCGGACGAACATGTAGAAATCATAGGATTTCCCCGCCTGCTGAGGGATGCCGCAATATCCGATATTGCGTATGGTACCGCCCGCGCTGAAATCTACCCGTAGCGATACCCTGCGATGCTGGTTCAGACGGTTCTCATGATCCAGCGTCATCTTTGCATGATCGGCGTACCAGGCGGGTATATCCGTGGGTGGAACGTCATTGTTTTTTACCCAGTCGCTCATGCCCTCACCGTTATTGAATTCGTCTATCCAGCCGGTGGGCGAGACAAAGGTTTTGCCGCCGTCTTTGGTGACGCAGCCTTCCGGCAGCAGAGAATCCTCAAACGAGCGGTTTCTCAGCATTTCCGGATACAGACCGCCGTCTCCCGCGTGACTGATATCCTCGAAAAACAGGCCATACAGATCCGGTGCGACCGGAAAGAGCGTATCTTTTGTTCGGATCCGGAGATTGCTCATCGTTTATTCCCCCCCACAGACGTGACGAAGTTGGGTACCAACTGTTATTTTATCATACACCTTTCAAAAAGCAATATGATGTGCAGCAGGCGGAATACC
>JAEELB010000026.1 GCA_016288705.1 Lachnospiraceae bacterium
GATGCGGATTTCTTCGCTGAGGAAGAGGATGAGGAAGGACTCACCGTCCTGAATGAGGAATCTGCGGAAGACCCGGTCCGGGCTGCGGACACCTCTCCGGAGGCTTTTCCCGAAAATGCCGCAGCGGCTTACGAAGACGAAAGCGCTTCCGACGACGACTATGCGGGCGTCTCCTATGATGAAGGGGATCGTTCCGATGATGCCCGGGAGACCGGGCCGGAGTATGCCGAAAGAACCCGTGAGGATGGGCCGGGTGCTTATTTTGAAGACGGCCCGGAAAACTACAGCGAGAATGAGCCGGAAGCTTATTATGAGGACGGCCCGGATACCGGGGATTATGACGATCCTGTTCCCGAAAGAAGAGAGAGGGAAAGCCTCTTAAGGAATCCCTTTGCTTCATTCGGGGAGAGAAAGTCGCCTTCGAGAAGGCATGTTTCCTTCAGAGGAAGCAGGTTCCACGCCTTTTGGGAGGCTTTCGATGCGCTGAGGTTCAGACTCACGGAAATGGACAGGATGGACAGGATAGTGGCTCTGACGGGGTTATTTGTGGCCATTATAGCCCTTGCCACCTGCTCGATGTACGCCCAGGCGCAGAGCGTCAGAAAACAGGTCAGCAGCTTTTCGACCGTGGGCGGTTCCATGAGCGATATAAATGTCATCGGAAAAGCCGGCATCAGCGCTCTCGCCGACGCCTCGAGAGCCAAAGCGAGAAAGGCTGAGGAAGAGCAGGAAGCCCTTCTCCTTGCGGAGGCTGCCGAAAGCCGTGAGGAGGAAGAGGACGCAGAGACCGGTTCCGTCACGGTCAAACTGAAGGTCACCACTATTCAGAGCGATATCAAGGTGAAGTTTGTGGACAGTGAAAGGGGAAAGCTCATTGAAGGCGTGCCCTTTGAGGCTGAAGCAAAGTCTTCGGAAGAGAATCTTGAACTGAAGGATGACGATCAGGACGGTATCATTTACGTAAAGAATGTCAAAAACGGCAAGTACTCGGTATCAATAAAGGCTCTCACGGGATCCTATGCCGCGAAGTATCTCCTTCCCACCGGAGCCCAATCCGTGAATGTCACGGACACCATTGCCTACAAGAAGGTGGATGTGGCCGATGAGATCAAGTCCGAGTCCCAGGTGAACGCCAAGGCGGAGGACACAGCGGTAAATGACACCGTTGTGGAATCAACCCTTACCGATACAGTGGCATGGGTGGAATCCACAAAGACGGAGGAAGGGGAGGTCACTTACGTTCAGACCTCCAGCATTTCCAAACCCGAGGCGCCGGGCGGCGAATCGGAGTCCCTTTCTTCCAACGGAGAGAATTCCGGCGACAAAGGCGGAAACGCCCTGAACGACACCAACGGCAACAGGCTTTATTATCATAACGGAACGGACTATGTGGCCGCCACCTGGCAGGATTACTGGAATGATTCCGGCAGGGCGTACTACACGAAGTCTGCATCATACGTATATACCGGTTGGCAGACCATCGGCGGCTATACTTATTTCTTCACCGCGGATCACCAGTTTGTGACCGGAGAGCAGATCATACAGGGAGCAAAGTACAACTTTGACGCCCAGGGACATCTTCAGGCCAGCAGCGGCCAGATGGGAATAGACGTATCCAAGTGGAACGGAGCGATCGACTGGGCGCAGGTGAAGAATTCCGGAGTGTCCTTTGCCATCATCCGCTGCGGATACAGAGGATCCTCCACCGGAGCCCTCATCGAGGATCCTACCTTCAGAAGAAATATCTCCGGAGCAAAGGCCGCAGGCATATCTGTGGGAGTTTACTTCTTCACTCAGGCCATCAACGAGGCCGAAGCGGTTGAGGAAGCGTCCATGGCCGTCACTCTTGCCTCGGCTTACGGGCTGAACCTGCCTATTTACATGGATGTGGAATCCAGCGGCGGTCGCGGAGACGCGCTGAGCACTGCCCAGAGGACCGCGGTGTGCAGCGCCTTCCTGAGGACCGTACAGTCTTCGGGGTACTCCGGAGGGATCTACGGAAACAGGACCTGGCTTACCTCGAAGATAGCCACCTCGTCCCTGACTTCGTACAGCATCTGGCTTGCACAGTACGCCGCGGCGCCTACATATACGGCCACGCGCTATGATATCTGGCAGTACACTTCGAAGGGGAAGGTGTCGGGCATATCCGGAAACGTGGATATGAACATAAGATTCCGCTGATCATGAAGGATACAAACGGCAATAAAAAAACATGGGCAGAGTGGCTGAGCTCTGCCCATGCTCTTGCGTTCATTTCCTGTTTCACCGCCGGGGTGCTCACTCATCTGTACGCCCTGACGAACAAGATCCCCAACTGGGACGACATAACGGATGTAAACTGGTTCGGAATGGGGACCGAGCTTGGAAGGTGGCTTCTGCCCCACGTATGGAGGATGTCCACGTCCTACAGCGCTCCCGCTGTCCACGGTCTGCAGGCCATAGCCCTCGTGTCGTCTGCAGCTGCCGTATGCATTGCGGCGCTGGGAGTCCGTGACAGAGCGGCGGGGGTGTTGACCGGGGTTTCATTTGCCGTGTTCCCGGCCCTTGTGAGCGGGATGACATACATGTTCACGGTGCACTGTTACGCTCTGGCCATCCTGATGTCTGTTTTCGGAGCATATATCACCATCCGCTTCAGGAAATTCGGCTGGATAGGGGGGATGGTGCTTCTGTTTCTGTCCCTGTCCATTTATCAGGCCTTTTACGTCTTTGCCTCGGGGATATTTGTCATGTCCCTGATGGGGGATATGGCCGGAGACGAAGAAACGGCGCAGATCGTAAAGAAGGGCTTAAAGTATCTGGCCGTGCTCCTGGTTTCCGTCTTTTCCTATATCCTGTTCGTGCGCATCGCCGGGTTCGAACTGATCTCCTACAGAGGGGCGGACGATATGGGGGTCCTCTCCCTTTCGCGCATCCCTCTGGTCATCGCCAGATCCTATCACAGATTCATTCAGTACTTCGTAACGAAACCCGATTCCTATATCGGAGCCTGGACTCTGGCTTTCATGAGGGGGATGTTTGTGCTGGCCTACCTCATACCCGCTGCGGCATTCATTCGCTCGTACAGGAGAAAAGGGCGGAAGGATGTGCTCCGGGTGATCCTGTTCTTCTTCTGCCTCTGGCTCACACCCGTGGCAATGGGGGGAGTGTATATCATGGCCTCCGGGGTACAGAAGGCTTCCACCATCATGATATACCCTTATGTCCTTATTTTCGTAATGCCCTTTGCGGTGCTGAGAGATGAGATCCCCGATCTTTCGGATCTCAGGGACAGGCTCAAAGCCGGTCC
The DNA here is from genome assembly GCA_016288705.1 of Lachnospiraceae bacterium. Taxonomy (GTDB): domain Bacteria; phylum Bacillota; class Clostridia; order Lachnospirales; family Lachnospiraceae; genus JAEELB01. The sequence goes on from JAEELB010000026.1 coordinate 3,293, forward strand.
GGCCCCGGAGTATCTGAACAGAGCCCTTTCGGCTATGTGCCTCTGCTTTTATCTGCTTATCGTTCTGTGCTCCTATCAGTTTGCGGTCATGGACGGAAGCGCATATTTCAGGTCCTCTATCGCCATGGAGAGGGTCAAGTCCCTGTACAACCGGATCATGGTCAGGCTTGAGGAGCAGGAAGGCTTTTCCTACGGGGACAGGATCCTGATCTGCGGAGACTGGTGGCCCGAAAAAAATATCCTCTCTTCATATGAGCTAAACCTGGAACGGTTCAAGGATCTGGACGGAGTCGCTGATGAGCACGGGTTCTACACCTCCGGCGTCAGGAGGCAGTTCATCCGGACTTATCTCGGGGTCGACTATGACAACGTGTACGAAGAGGAAGGGCTTGCCATCGAGGCCACTCAGCAGTACCGGGATATGCCTGTCTGGCCGGATCAGGGCTGCGTCAGCCGGATAAATGATGTCTGGGTTGTGAAAATGCACGATTAGTTGTATCATATCTAAGAGTATGTCTGCCGGTTTGGCGGATCTTCCTTTGATCCCCCACGGACGGACATTCTGTTCGGACAAGACTGATTATGAGAAGAGAATCCGGATTTAAAATTGCCATGTTTGGCATATGCGCGGCCTTTGTGGCGTTGGTGATAGCGGTAGTCCTGCTCACGAATGCGGATGTCTTCCGCGGCAATACCTCACAGGAGACCCAGACCGGATCTCTGCCCCCCGGACAGGTGGGGTATGATCTCAAGGGTTTTTTGCATGATGAGACATTTTTTGATGCGGAGGAGATATCGCTCCCTATCGTGGAAGTAAATGAGGGGGCGCCCGAAGAGGGGACTGAGGGCTACACCTATGTGATACCCGACGGGAAAGCGCCGGCTTCAAAGACGCCCGAAAAGGAGACTGCGCCTTCAGAAAGCTCCGAAGCGACGGGTGATGACAAAGGATCGCCGGAAAAGGGAAATGACTCAACTGACGTAAAGAGAAAGGAGACAGGGCCTGATGGGAAAACTGGAAATAGAGACTTGTGAGATAGAAGGACTTATGGTCATAACCCCGAAGGTTTTCTATGACAACAGGGGTTATTTTTCGGAAACCTACAACGCCCGCGACATGAAAGAAGCGGGGGTGGATACGGTATTTGTGCAGGACAACCAGTCAGCCTCCGTGCGGGGCGTCCTCAGAGGTCTTCATTTTCAGAAGGAGCATCCGCAGGACAAGCTCGTCCGTGTGATCAACGGTGAAGTGTTTGATGTGGCCGTCGACATCAGGAAGGGCTCAAAGACCTTCGGGAAATGGTTCGGAGTAAGGCTTTCTGCCGCGAACAAGAAGCAGTTCCTGATACCGAAGGATTTTGCCCACGGATTCCTCGTGCTCTCCGATTTTGCGGAGTTTGTCTATAAATGTTCCGATTTCTACCATCCGGGAGATGAGGGCGGGATCATGTACAACGACCCTGATATAGGCATAGAATGGCCTGTGGCGGAGGATATGAAGCTCGTTCTCTCGGATCGTGACACTAAGTGGGGATCACTGAAAGAAACCTTTGCCTGATATCATGGATAATAAAAGAATTTCCCTGATCATCAGGCTTTCCGGCAATGATTTCAGAAAGAGATACGCCGGTTCCTATCTGGGCAGGATATGGGCTCTTGCGCAGCCTGTGGTCACTGTGGTCATGTACTATATCGTCTTTGACAGGATATTCGGCGCCGTGCCTCCCGTGACGGGGGAGGAGGGGCATGTTCCCTACGTGGTGTGGCTCACGGCGGGCCTTGTTCCCTGGTTTTTCATAAGCGAGTCGGTGAATTCGGGACTTATGGCTCTGCTGGATTACAGCTATCTGGTGAAGAAGGTGGTGTTTGACATAGACACACTGCCTGTCATCAAGGTCATGGGAGCGCTGTATACCCATGTGTTCTTCCTGGGGGTATACCTCGCTCTGTTTCTTTTGTGCGGGGTAAAGCCCACCCTTGCCCTGATCCAGATCGTGTATTACAGTTTTGCCGCCGCGGTGCTGGCTCTCGCCCTTTCATATTTCAATGCTGCCGTCGTGGTCTTCTTCAGAGATCTTCAGCAGATAGTGAACATACTGCTGCAGCTCCTTATGTGGGGGACTCCGATATTGTGGGATGTGACCATGGTGAACGGGGAGAACACGAGGAGGGCCGCGGAGATCGTGTCATTCATAAATCCTTTTTCCTATATCGTCATGGGTTACAGGGCCGCTTCCTTTGAAGGAAAATGGTTCTGGGAATTGGGGGCGAGAAACCTTTATTTCTGGGGACTGACCCTGATCCTGCTCTTTGTGAACCGCAGGATCTTCAGGAAACTCAAGCCCCATTTTGCGGACGTGTTATGAGCGATACAGAGAACGCCATCGAGGTGAAGGACCTCTCAAAAGAATACATGCTCTACAGCAGGCCTGCAGACCGGCTGGTTGAAGCGTTGGGGCTTTCCCGCCGCGTCAGGCACACCGTTCATAAGGCTCTTCAGAATGTGGATCTGACCGTGAAGCGGGGAGAGAGCATCGGGATCATAGGAAAGAACGGTTCCGGCAAATCCACGATCCTCAAGATCATCACCGGAGTCCTGAGCCCCACCTCCGGCTCCGTAAAGGTAAACGGCCGTATTTCCGCCCTGCTGGAACTGGGAGCCGGCTTCAATATGGAGTACACCGGGATGGAGAATATCTACCTGAACGGCGCCATGACCGGTTTTTCCGATAAAGAGATAGACGAGAGGCTTGATTCCATATTGTCTTTCGCGGACATCGGAGATTATGTAAACCAGCCCGTCAAGACCTATTCCAGCGGCATGTTTGTGAGACTGGCCTTCGCCCTTGCCATAAATATAGACCCGGAGATACTGATAGTGGATGAGGCACTCTCCGTGGGGGATGTGTTCTTCCAGGCGAAATGCTACCACAAATTCGAGGAATTCAGGCAGCAGGGGAAGACCATAATCTTTGTGAGCCACGATCTGTCGAGCATCGCAAAATACTGTGACAGGGTAATGCTCCTGAACGACGGGGTGAAGCTGGGGGAAGGCCCGCCCAAAAAGATGATCGACGACTATAAAAAGGTCCTGGTGGGACAGTATGAGCTCCCCGAGCCGGGCCTCAGGATGGCGGATGATGAGGAGATAAGAAAGGCTGCCTCAGCCTCCGCCGGAGATGCCGGGAATGAACAGGGCTTTGAGGGAGACCGAAATCCCGAAACTCTCGAGTACGGATCAATGAAGGCCAGGATCAGCGAGGTCTGGGTCACGGATGAGAACGGGGTCAGGACGAAGGCCGTGATCAAGGGCAGCCCCTTTACCATACATATGACCGTGGAGGTTCTGGCGGACATAGAGTGTCCCATATTTGCATTTACCTTCAAGAATGTGCGCGGGACGGAGATCACCGGGACCAATACCATGTTTGAAAAGTCGTTTCTGGAGCCGGTGAGGAAGGGAGAGGCTCTTGAGATCACCTTCTCCCAGAAGATGAACCTTCAGGGAGGTGAATACCTGCTGTCTTTCGGCTGCACCGGATACGAGGGGGAAGCCTTCACCGTCTATCACAGGCTGTACGACGCCTTGAACGTGACAGTGGTCTCGGACAAGGATACGGTCGGCTATTACGACATGGGCTCCGAGACGGAGGTCAGGAGACTGCCAATCCCGGAGGGAAGGCAGCAGGAGACGGAGTGATAAGGTCCTAAGAAACGCCGGATGACGACACAGCCGGACGGAAGATGATAAGGGCCCGGAAAAACAAGGGCCGGAAGAGACGATATGGGAAAGATCAAAAAGCTTGAACCTAAGACAAAGGAAGAGATAGGGTCTGTCGTAGTGGACATCTCCAGATATACCGGGGATGACAGATACTCCGACGGCACGGTCGAGGACGAACTGCTCTCCATCGCCCAGAGGTATGCTGAGGCCGAATTCCCACGGCTGATCGAGGAAAAGAAGAGCTGGCCCATCCTCTACCACCTGTCCTCAGAGCGGGAGAACCTGGTGGAATGGCTTCCCATAAACAAGGACCATAAGGTCCTGGAGGTCGGTTCTGGCTGCGGGGCGGTGACGGGCATGCTGTCGAAGAAGGCTGCCCGGGTGGACTGCGCGGAGCTTTCCCTCAAGCGCAGCAGGATAAACGCCTACAGGCACTCCGACAGGGACAATATCACCATTTTTGTGGGGAATTTCACCGATACGGAACCCTATCTTCCCTGCGATTACGACTGGATAATACTGACCGGGGTGCTGGAGTACGCCGGATCCTATGTGGAAAGCGCAGATCCCTACGTTTCACTCCTCAAGCTTATGAAAAAGCATCTGAAACCCGGCGGAAATATGGCCACAGCCATTGAAAACCGGCTGGGCCTCAAGTATTTCGCGGGTTGCAGGGAGGATCACGTGTCCAGATATTTTGCCGGCATCGAAGGCTATACCGGGCACGAACCCGCAATAACCTTCTCCAAGGGAAGGCTGAGGCGTATCTTTGAAAAAGCGGGGTTCCCGAGAGAACAGCTGTCATTTTATTATCCTTATCCCGATTACAAGTTCATGAAGGAGCTTTACAGCGACAGGCGTCTGCCCTTCAGGGGCGAGCTGTACGACAATCTGCGCAATTTTGACGCCGACAGGCTTCTCCTCTTCGACGAGGGAAGAGCCTTTGATTCCATCATATCGGACGGCCTTTTTGCGGAGTTTTCCAATTCCTTTATGGTCATCACGGGAGATGCCCCGAAAACGGTATACGCCAGGTATTCTTCGGAGAGGGCTCCGGAATACAGGCTGAAGACCGAGGAACGCTCGGAGGAGGGCGTCAGGTACTTTGTGAAAGCGCCTCTGACCCCTGAGGCTTCTTCCCATGTGAGCGCCATGGCCGGGATCTACCCTGAACTAAAAAACAGATATGAAGGGGGCGGGCTGAGTGTCTGTCCCTGTGAACCCTGCGGCGATCCGGAGGGCAGCGTCAGGTTTGAACACTGTCCCGGCACGCCCCTTTCGAGACTCATGAAGGATGCGGTGCTTTCCGGAAATGAAAAGAGGTTCAGGGAGTTCTTCGGCAGATATCTGAGCCTCATTTCCCACGGGGAAGAAGGGGCGGCGGTCACCGACCTCGACCTGCTGTTTTCAAATATCATGGTCGACAAGGGCAGATGGACCGTGATCGATTACGAATGGACCAGCAGGGAGACCGTACCCGCCTGCGATCTGGCGTTCAGGGCCCTGTACTGTTTTATGATGACCCTTCCCGAAGACGCGGTGATCCCGGGGATAGACGGTATCATAGAGGAACTGGGAATCACGCCCAGACGCATGGAGGAGATCAGGAAGGAAGAAGCCGCTTTCCAGAAGAAGATCACCGGGAATCAGCTCACCCTGGGGGAAATAAGGGAACGCCTGGCAAACAGGGTCTATACCGCAGACGATCTGAATTCAGGGGAAAACCTGAGGAGCGAGACTCTGGTTTACGAGGACACCGGACACGGCTTTAACGAGGACGAGACCGTCAGGTTCAGCGAATGCAACTTTACTTATCAGGTCCCTTCCGGCAGGAAGGCTGTGAGGATAGACCCCTGTTCATTCAGATGTCTCCTTAAGGTGAGCGCCCTGAGCTTTATGGGAAAGGTCATTCCGGAAAAGGAGATCGGCACCAACGGGGTAAGGCTTGCTCCCGGTCTCTACGCATTCGATACGGAGGATCCCTGGATCACCTTTGAGATAGACAGATCCGGACTCCCCGGCGGAGAACTCATATTTGAGTCGGAGGTTTCACAAATAACAGATGATATGGCAACGGCCCTCACCGGTCTGAAAAAGAAGAAGAGAGGTCTTTTCTGATGGGAATGGAAGGCTGGGACGGATATTACAGAAGGCTTACGGCTTCCCTCAGGTCCGGGAACAATCTTAAGGCGGCTGATACGGCAGCCCTTAAATCTGCCATCGACGAAACGGACAGAAAGATAAATAAGATCGAAAAGAATCCCGTTTACCGGGTACTCAGGGGTCTCACAGGCGGAAACTCCTCCTCACATCCGGCGGCCGGGAAAAGGGATAAGCCGGATCCCGGTCTCCCGGGGCAGCTTGCCTACAGGGAAGAACTGTACAGGCAGACTCATCCCTACGAAGTCCTCAGGGGCGGAAACGCCCACGCTCCCCGGCATGCACCTGCGGATTTTGGCCTTCTCCGCGCGGTCTCAATGGAGGGCTGTTCCGGCGGATCCCCCTTTGAGGGCATGACTTCCTCCGACCCGGGGTTCACCCTGTTTTACAGAGAGGGAAGCCGCCTGGTGGAGGGGGCTGAAGGTGAGATGCTTTCATACATGGAGAAACACCCGGATCGTCTCGTCCTCTATTGGGACGAGGACAAGTCTTCAGGCACCGGTACTCCCGGAACGGAGCCTTATTTCAAGCCCGGACCTTCTCCGGACACACTGATATCCTTCATGTACACCGGAGGTGCCGTTCTGGTGAGAAACAGCGCCGCCTCGGAGGTTTTATGGGAAGGCGCGCCCGAAGGCCCCGCAAATGTGTATGCTCTTCTCCTTAGGCTGATGCTTTTCGCTGCCGGAAAAGGCTCCGGAGCCCGTCAGGTTTTGGGATACATACCTTCCGTTCTGTCGGGAACAGAGACCGGGTTTGAGGAATTCGGGGGAGATCCCTCCCTTTCCTCCATGAAGCGGAAGATCCTGGAGGAATACGGGATCAAAGCGGAATTTCTGCCCGCCCAGGATCCGGAGTGCTTCCACGCCGTTTACGGATTCGATGCCGGGGAACCGTTGGTATCGATCATTATCCCGTCGAAGGATCATCCCGATATCCTGGAGAGATGCGTTGCCTCCATCCGGTCGGGAACAGATTACAAGCGTTACGAAATAATAGTGGTGGACAACGGCAGCACGGAGATGGGCAAAAAAACCTGTCAAAGGCTGGCGGAGATGTATTCCTTCAAATATATATATTTTAATTCTTCATTTAATTTTTCCCATTCCTGCAACCGCGGGGCCGAGGACTCCGATGGAGAACTTCTGTTATTTTTGAATGACGATACTGAGGTCATCGAGAAAGACTGGCTCAGGAACATGGCGGGGCAGGCCATGCGGCCCCAAACCGGCGCCGTCGGAGCAAGGCTTCTCTACGAGGGGACCGATCTGATACAGCATGCGGGAGTCACGAACATGGCCATAGGCCCCTCCCACAAGCTCGGGACCCTGCCTGACGACCGTTCTTATTATCACGGGATCAACAGATATGACAGAAATGTGCTGGCTGTCACGGGAGCCTGTCTCATGGTCAGGAGGGACATATTTGAGGAGGCCGGCGGCTTCGATGAGAGGCTGGCCGTGGCTTATAACGATATCCACCTGTGCATGACGCTTCACGACAGAGGCTACATGAACGTTCTCAGGAATGATGCGGTTCTTTGGCATGACGAGTCGCTGTCCAGAGGAGCGGATGACGAAAATGAAGAGAAGAGGGAGCGGCTCTATGATGAGGAGGAGTACCTTTACTCAAAGCATCCCGGCCTGAAGGGCAGGGATCCGTTTTACAGCCCTTTCCTCTCGCAGGACACGGTCTATTACGATGTAAGGGGAGACTTTAACTGGAACGACAGGAGCCTGAGATCGAAGGAGGTGCCAGTATCCCCTGCGGATACGACCCTTACGGAGGACGGGATGAAGCTCAACCTTGACAGGGCCGTGATGGTAAAGGAGCCGGACAGGAGCATTCCCGATTATCTTCTGGTGGAAGGCTGGGGCTACGTGCCGGGTAAGGACAATTCCTCGTTTGAGAAAACCGTGATCCTTAAGTCTCAGACCGGGGAACTCCATTGCTACGCCGCTTTTCCCAGATACAGGAAGGACGTGTCCGCAGCCCTTCAAAGCCAGGAAAACTGCGAGCTTTCTTCCTTTGTGGCCAGGATCGATCCGGAGCCTCTTAAAAAAGGGCTTTACAGCGTGGGGGTCATGATGGAGGCCGAAGGTAAGCGTTATGCAGCTTGGGAAGGCGAATGCAGGATATGATACCGGGACTGAACACGAGGAGATGACCGTATGAGTGAGGATCGCAGAGTGAGCGATGCCAGAGCCGAATACCTGAAGGAGAGGCAGAGAGGGGAAGAGGTAAGCCGGGAACACGAGGAAGTGAGCCTGCTCCTGAGCGAGAGGCTTATGACCCTTGACCATATCAAGAGCGGAAAGCTCTGGAAGGCCACGCTTCCCTTAAGGAGCGTGTATCACTGGTGTGTCAGGCAGAAGGACAGGATAGTCCGCACCGGCAGCGTGAGAGGCTTTGTTTCCAAACTCTCTTCCAAGGCCAGGGAAAAGGCGGTGCGAAAGAGCATGGGTACGGGTTCATTCCCCGATGAAGCGGTGAGGAAGGAACACTCCCAAAGGCAGTTTCGAACGGACGTCACTTTTTCCGTGCTGGTGCCTTTGTACAACACTCCCGAGAGGTTCCTCCGGGAGATGATAGATTCGGTAGAGTGGCAGACCTACGGGAAATGGCAGCTCTGCCTTGCGGACGGGTCGGACGACGCCCATTCCTTCGTGGGAGAGATCTGCCGGGAATATGCCTCGAAGGACAGCCGCATATCCTATAAAAAACTCGAAGAGAACCTGGGCATCTCGGGAAATACAAATGAATGCCTGAAAATGGCCACGGGTAACTATATCGGGCTCTTCGATCATGACGACATCCTTCACCCGGACGTTCTGTACCGTTATATGGAGGCCATAGACGGGGAAGGGGCGGATTATCTGTACTGCGACGAGACCACCTTCCGCGGGAACAGCATCGACCACATGATCACCATGCATTTCAAGCCGGACTTCGCCATCGACAATCTCAGGGCAAATAACTACATCTGTCATTTCAGCGTGTTCAAAAAGGAACTCCTGGAGGGAGAATCCCTGTTCAGAACGGAATTTGACGGGAGCCAGGACCACGACATGATACTCCGGCTCACCGCCAGGGCGAAGAAGATAGTGCACGTGCCGAAACTCATGTATTACTGGAGATCACACAAGGGGTCCACCGCCGCGGACATAAATGCCAAGAGCTACGCCATAGCGGCTGCAAAGGGGGCTGTTTCCGATCACCTGACGAAAGCGGGCTTCAGGAATTTTGAGATCACCTCCACGAAAGCCTTCGAGACCATCTTCAGGATCAGATATGAGATAAAGGGCAGGCCCATGATCTCCGTTGTGATCCCTGCCAGGGACAGGGCCGAAGACACCGGCCGCTGCGTCAGGTCCATTCTTGAGAGGAGCACCTACGACAATTTTGAGATACTGATAATGGACAACGGCTCTACGGAGAAGGAGACCGCAGACCTGTACCGTGAACTGTCCGAAAAGGACAACATACGGATACTCCATGATGACGGAGACTTTAATTATCCCAGACTCAATAACGAGGCCGTGGCGGAAGCCAAAGGCGAGTACGTGCTGCTCCTGAACAACGACACCGAGGTGATCACCCCCGACTGGATGGAGGAGCTCCTTATGTACGCCCAGAGACCCGATGTGGGGGCTGTGGGCGCGAAACTGTATTATCCGGACCACACCATCCAGCACGCCGGGGTCGTGATAGGGCTCGGCGCCCACAGGACGGCAGGACATGTGCATTACAGGGTGGGACAGGAAAACCTGGGCTATATGGGCAGGCTCTGTTATACCCAGAACTTTTCCGCCGTAACAGGGGCGTGTCTGATGGTGAAAAAGTCTCTCTACGAGGAACTGAACGGTCTCGACACCCGGTTTACCGTCTCTTTGAACGATGTTGACTTCTGCCTGAGACTCAGGGAAAAGGGGCTTTTGAATGTCTGGACCCCGTTTGCGGAGCTTTTTCATTACGAATCCGCTTCCCGTGGCTCCGACCTGACGGGTGAGAGGGCGGAGCGCTACAACAGGGAGTCTGAGCTTTTCAGGGAGCGCTGGAAGGAACTGCTGGACAGGGGAGACCCCTACTACAACGTGAACTTCTCTCTGGACCGCAGCGATTTTGCCCTGAAGTGAAGGGACCGGCGGGGTTTATTGGCGTAAGGACGATAATAGTGTTAAAATACTGTTCATGCGACATGTAATGTCAAAGGATGATCTAAAGGAGGTGCATCGATGGGGTATCAGGAAAATTACGATGAATGGCTGAACAATCCTTATTTTGACGAGGATACGAAGAAAGAGCTCCTTTCCATAAAGGATGACAAAGCCGAGGTTGAAGACAGGTTCTACAAGGATCTGGATTTCGGCACGGGAGGACTCAGAGGGGTCATTGGCGCCGGCACGAACCGCATGAACATATATACGGTCAGGAAGACCACTCAGGGCCTTGCGAACTTCATAATAAAACAGGGAGCGAAAGACAAGGGCGTGGCCATTTCCTATGATTCAAGGCGCATGTCTCCGGAATTTGCCGACGAAGCCGCCCTCTGTCTCAATGCCAACGGCATCAAAGCCTATGTGTTTGAGAGCCTGAGACCCACTCCCGAGCTTTCATTTGCGGTGAGGAGTCTCAAGTGCACTGCGGGCATAATGATCACCGCAAGCCACAACCGTCCCCAGTATAACGGCTACAAGTGCTATTGGGAGGACGGGGCGCAGATCACATCTCCTCTGGATGTGGATATCATAGGTGAGGTCAGGGCGGTCAAAGATTACGCCGACGTCCTCACAATGGACAAGGCGGAGGCCGAGAAGGCCGGGCTCTACAATGTGATAGGGAAGGACATCGACGATCTCTACATGGAAGAGCTTAAAAAGCAGATCATTCATCCCGAGATAATAAAAGAGATGGCGGATGAACTGAAGATCGTCTACACGCCCTTCCACGGGACCGGGATGGAGCCTGTGCGCCGCATCCTCTCTGAACTGGGATACAAGAACCTCTTTGTGGTCCCGGAGCAGGAGGATCCGGATCCGGAATTTACCACCCTCGATTATCCGAATCCCGAAGACCCCAAAGCCTTTGAACTGGCCCTTAAACTGGCTGAGGAAAAGGACGCAGACCTTGTGCTGGCGACAGACCCCGACGCCGACAGGCTCGGGATATATGCAAAGGATACAGCCACCGGGAAATACATGGCTTTCACCGGCAATATGTCCGGAATGGTGATCGGCGAATACATCCTTTCGGAGAGAAAGGCTGCGGGCAGGATGCCTGAAAATCCCGCATTTGTGACCACCATCGTCACCACCAATATGGCTAAGGCCATCGCGAAGGACTACGGACTCCACTATGTGGAGGTCCTCACCGGCTTCAAATACATCGGAGAGCAGATCAAGTGGTTTGAGAGGGACAATTCCTACAACTATGTCTTCGGCCTTGAAGAGAGCTACGGCTGTCTCGCCGGCACCCACGCCAGGGACAAGGACGCCATAGTGGCGGTGATGATGCTGTGCGAAGCCGCCGCCGTCGCAAAGAAGAAGGGAAAGACACTCTGGGATGAGATGATCAGGCTCTACGACAAATACGGATATTACAGGGAGACCCAGTACTCCGTTGCCATGGAGGGGGTCACCGGAGCGGAAAAGATAAACGCTCTTATGGACGGGCTCAGGAAAGATCCTCCCAAAAACTTTGCCGACTGGGAAGTGCTGTCCTTCAGGGATTACAAGGAGGACAAGGTCCTGGATCTCAGGACCGGCGAGACCGGAAAGACCGGACTTCCGGAGTCAAATGTGCTGTATTTCGAGCTTTCGGATGACGCGTGGTGCTGCGCAAGGCCTTCCGGGACAGAACCCAAGATAAAGTTCTACATGGGCGTTAAGGGTTCGAGTCTTGAGGATTCGGAGAGCAAGGTCGAACTCCTGACAAAGGCCGTCAAGGAGAGGATAGGTGAAGCCTGAGGATATCGGGAACGACCTTAAGAGGACTTTAAGATACTGCAAAAGGAACGGTATCAGGGATACTGCCTTTTCCGTTGCGGAAAGACTTTATCTGAAGGCGTCGGACAGGTATTCTTACGAGCCTCCGTCCGATCTGGACATCAGAGAGCAGAGGGAGAAGAGCAGTGTCCTTGAGCCTGCCCAAAGGATCCGGATAAGCATTGTGGTCCCTGCATTCAATACGGACAGACACTGTCTGGTGCAGCTGATAAAGAGCGCAGCCGCTCAGACCTATCCCTGGTTTGAGCTTGTGATAGCGGACGCGGGAGACACGGACACGGTGCGCCTGGTGTGCGGCGAAGCGGTTTCGAAGCATGTCCTGAAGGCCCCTTCCGGGGACGCCTTCATACCAGGTTCCCTCAGGTATGTGAAGCTTGACGGAAACGGCGGCATCTCCGGGAACATGAACGCCGCCGTATCACACTCAAAGGGACAGTGGATCCACTTTCTGGATCACGACGACCTGCTGACTGCAGACGCTCTGTACATGGCTGCCTCAGCCATCAGGGAGCACCCGGGGGCGGTATTGGTGTATTTTGATGAGGACAAGACGGATTACCCGGGGAGAACCTTCTCGGATCCCAACCTCAAGCCCGGCTTCAATCCGGACCTCCTCCTCACCAACAACTACATTTGTCACGCCATGACCCTCAGAAGGGATCTGGCTGAGTCCTTCCCTCTCAGGAGCGGGTACGACGGCGCCCAGGATTACGATCTGGTCCTCAGGATCCTGTCGGACATGATGCTGCGGGGACTGTCTCTTGAGGAGATGAGAAAGCTTGTGATCCACGAAGCCAGGGTCACCTACCACTGGAGGGTTCACGGCGGTTCATCCGCAGGGGATTCTTCCGCCAAAACCTGGGCCTACGATGCGGGGCTCAGGGCTCTCAGGGACTTTTACGACAGGATGGGGATAGAGGCCCGGGCCGTCCACTCAAGGCATCTGGGTTTTTTCAGGACCGAGTATGATCCCGATATCTTTTCCGCGAGGAAGGATGTGGGCGTGGTCTGCGGACGGGTTTCCGATGCCTTCGGGAGAATGTGCGCGGAA
>JAEELB010000002.1 GCA_016288705.1 Lachnospiraceae bacterium
CCAGCCCCCGGTCGCTGCCACTGTTCCGGCGGCAGTTCCCGGAGCAAATGCGGCCGCCCCCGGCGCTGCTCCTCAAACCCCGGAGAACTATGCGGCTGAAGCGGAGAAAAGAAAAGAGGAAGTGATCGAGACCAACATGATCGAGGACTGGCCCGCAGGCCCTTCCCTGGGAGCCGAAGCCGCCATACTTATGGATGCGGACTCCGGCGCCATCCTCTATTCCAAGAACATTCACGAACACCTCTACCCTGCAAGCACCACAAAGCTCCTGACGGCGCTGATCGCAAAGGAGCGCGGCAAGCTTGCCGACCAGGTGTCCTTTTCTTACGACGCGGTCTTCAGCGTACCTGCTAACGGTTCAAACATGGGCATGGATGTGGGGGAATCCATAACGCTTGAAGAATGTCTGAACGGTATTCTCATAGGCTCCGCAAACGAAGTCTGCAACGCAACGGCGGAATATACCGCAGGCTCCATCGAGGCTTTCGTGGATCTGATGAATGAAAGAGCTTCCGAATTGGGCTGTGTCGATTCCCATTTTGCAAATACCAACGGCCTCCATGACGACAAGCACTATACCAGCGCTTATGACCTTGCGATGATATCAAGGGTCTTTTTCGAGGATGAAACCCTTTCCTCCATTTCGAACTCCACCAGCTATCACATAAGGCCATCCGCACATCAGCCGGACGACTTTACCATCTATAACAAGCACAAGCTTGTAAACGGAGAGATCAAGTATGACGGGATAAAGGGAGGAAAGACCGGTTATACAGACACCGCCCGGGAAACTCTTGTGACCTGCGCCCGAAAGAACGGAATGAAGCTCATCGCCGTCATAATGAAAGAAGAGGATCCGCATCAGTTCAGCGACACCGTAAGCCTTTTTGATTACGGCTTTTCAAATTTCCAGCATGTGGATTCCTCCAAATCCCTGGATGAAAAGGACAGTTCCCCGGATTTCTTCTTTTCCGGCAGCGACATCTTCGGATCCAGCGAGCCTCTGATCACCGTTGCAAGCGGCAGCTTTGTCACTCTCCCCCTTTCCGCATCGATCTCGGAGACGAAGACCACCGTTACCTACAACAAAAAGAAGGAGACCACCGTAAGCGCAAATGCATCCGACAATAAGCCCCAGACCATCGCCGTCATACACTACACCTGGCACGGCGCAGAGGTGGGTGAAGCAAAGATCGTTCTGAATGAAAACCGTAAGGAAGCCCTGTCCTGGGAAGGATGGGATTATTCCGAACTGCCTTCGGACGCCGAAAATGAGAGCAGGATGGCTTCGCCTCTCATGATCACCGGGGAATCCGCCGAACATCCGGAGGAAAAGAAAGACAACACGATCTTCATAAACATCAAGATCGTGCTGGTGCTGGTGATAGTCTTTTCATCACTGATAATATCCATCCTGCTGGCCAGAACCTTCCTCAGAAGCTTCCATTTCCACCGCAGGTTCTGAAAATCTCAGAGCCTTTACAAGACCAGGCGCCTCACTTCAGCGAAAGCTCCACGGGGCAGTGGTCGGAGCCCAGGACGTCCGTGTGGATGGACGCCGTATCAACCCCGGACATCAGCCTGTCGCTTACAAGAAAATAATCGATGCGCCAGCCTGAGTTCCTCTCTCTGGCCTTAAACCTGTACGACCACCAGGAGTACTCCACCGTGTCCGGATGCAGCGTTCTGTAGGTGTCTTTGAAGCCTGCTGCCAGAAGTTCAGAAAACTTTCCCCTTTCCTCGTCCGAGAAACCGGCGTTATGGCGGTTCGACTGTGGATTCTTAAGATCGATCTCATTATGGGCGACATTCATATCCCCGCAGATTATCACGGGTTTCTTCCGGTCAAGCCCCCGGAGATAAGATCTGAAATCGTCCTCCCAGGACATGCGGTAATCCAGCCTCTTCAGCCCGTCCTGCGCGTTGGGAACATAGACGCACACAAAATAATGATCGTCAAATTCCAGTGTGATGAGCCTGCCTTCATGGTCATGGATATCCACGCCCATCCCGTACGCCACGCTCAGGGGTTTTATCCTGGTGAAAACCGCCGTCCCCGAATAGCCCTTCCTTTCGGCGTAGTTCCAATAGGTACTGTACCCTTCAAAGGCCATGTCCGTCTGTCCTTCCTGGAGCTTTGTCTCCTGAAGGGCCAGGATGTCGGGGGAAAGGCGCTCTATCTCCTCGCGGAATCCCTTTTTCTCGATCGCACGAAGCCCGTTTACGTTCCAGGATATCATTTTCATGTTTTTCCCTCCGATAGCCATTTACTTAAAGCCATTTTTTGGTTATGCTATAAGTTGTTGTGTGGTGCCCGCGTTCCTCACAGGCAACATGATACCACTTTTCCGATTTTATTTACAGGGAACATGTGCCGTCTTTCTTACGTGGAACTCCACACGGTGACCATCGGCACACAGCCCCATGGATCACCGGAACCCGGGGCGCAGGTCAAAGCGCAGGCGCGCCGGGCCGGAAATCCCGGATATTGCAGTACAGGCTCCCGGAGGGAAAAAATGACTCTTGAAGAACAATACAAACGGCTGAAATTCAACCCCGGCTCACAGACTACCGGAACCGTGATCTCCGTTGCAGACAACTCCGGCTCCTCATATCTGGAAGCCCTTCGGAATATCGAGATCAAACTGGCCACCATACCGGCAGCGTTTCCTGAGGCAGAGCTGCCCCCTGCGCCGGTTACGGAAGGAGCCGAGGCTTTATCCAGATTCTATATGACTCTTAAGGCCGCTATCACCGCCATGCCCGAGGCGGTGAACGATCCGGGCTTTTCCGCAGTGATACTGGACCGGGCGAAAGCCGACCTCACCATCATCAATAACGGCAAGGCTGCCGCCACGGAGTATCTTAAAACCGTCTCCTCCATAGAAGAGCGCTGCCTGGCGGAAAGGCAGAAGGCGGAAGAGGAGAAGGAGAGCAAGGCTCATGCTGCAGGCACCGGGACTCTCACCAACTCTCTTAGGGAGATCCTGGACTACGCCGGGGCTGATCCCGAAGATTACAATACCCTCTCACAGGTAATAAACACCTTCCGTTCCATGAAGGATCCGGATACGACGGAGGCAAGAGGCCTCAGGAAGGTTTTGAGCGACAGATTCTTTTCACTTTACAGGGAAGTGTTTCTCACCAGCCTCTCAAGGCCCGATATGCCGGATCCGGTCCGGCTCTTCCTGGATTTCGGGTTCGTGGATCCCTCCCTTACGGGAGAAGAGAACTCCGTCAGGCTGCTGTCCATGAGCAAAACCAAACTGTCCGATCCCGCCCGCCGCATATACACCTTCAGGGAATGGCTCACTATGATCCACAGAGGACAGCGGGCCCCCAGCAGAAGCTCTTTCGATCTGGACTTTGAGGAATTCCTCCGGGAAAAGAAAAAGAACCACGAGATCACCGAAGAAGAAATGAAACAGCGGCTCAGGAACTCGGATGAACGCGTAAAATACGAGCTGGACAATCTCTTCACGGCAGTCATGCCGGTGGTCTTCGGTCAGGTCACCAGCTTTTCCGGTTTCCTCAAGGATCAGGACATAGTCGGGGATATGAGGAAGGCCCTTCTCACTCCCGACATGCTTCACGAGGCACTGACCAATATCAGAAGGATCGATTTCGGAGTCTTCAGGAGAGAGTCCTTATTTGCGGATCCGGACAACGGCATCAAAAATATGGAGGTTCACAAAGAGATAATGCCGGACATCATCCTGATGCCCGCCTTCGGGACCAGATTCTCCATGTGGCAGGAGATAGAAGGACGTAAATACTCGACCCCCGGCAGATTCTTCCTGCCCATAATGTTCTCCGGAGATTTTGAAGGGGCCATCACAAGACTTGCCGGTGAATTCCGCTGGGAACTCTGCCGCCGCATCCAGGGCGCTCACTGGAACGACATCTCCGCGCCCTCCGTCACCAGCGAATACTACGATTATATCGCGACTTACAAGCGCAACAGCGAGCTCTCACAGACGGTAAAGGACAAGATCAAACAGGATTATTCCCGGGCGAGAAATCAGATACGCACCATGTTTGCCGGGGATTACGAGGACTGGATCCGGTACGAGGCAAAAGGACTGCCGAGGCTCAACAAGGTGGCCCGGCGGATACTGTTCAGATATTGCCCCTTCAACAGGGGCATAAGGGAATCTCTGGGGACCAATCCTCTCTATGCGGATTGTCTCTCAAAATACAATCTCAAGACCGGCCAGACTAAACACAGGCTGGACATAATAATAAGAGAGGCGGAAAACGCCGGATTCACTGTACCCGTAGAGGTTCAGGAGGAAATGGCGTTTCTCGAGATGTAACCCTGATCGGAACCTTCACTATTTCTTTCCGAACCCCGCAGGATAGACTGCGATGTCGCTGATGGAATCCAGGTAGATACCGTCCCGTCCTTCGCCCGTTTCGTCTTCCACCACGCTGATCACGCCTCCCCTGTACTCGAGGAGCAGATATCTGTTATTGCAGGATCCGTCCTGTGACATGGGGGAATCGTCATAATTCACCGTGATAAGCCCGTTCCCCCGGTATAATATGTCGTTAATGCAATAGTCCTTAATGCTCTTCAGGGCTTCCTCTCCGCCGCTTATTTCGGCCAGATCCTCCGGTTGAACCTTCAGGCCACCGTATTCGTGAAACACTCCGTTCCTGTAATAAAACCAGTAGGGCTTCCAGCTGTGGCCGATGTATCCCTGTATCTCCGGA
>JAEELB010000027.1 GCA_016288705.1 Lachnospiraceae bacterium
ACAAAAGCCTTATTCGATATTTAACACTTACAAGTAGCCTGAATTATATCAGGTAGAGGCATAAGGCTTATGCCATTAAAGACCGAGATCTGTAATACCTCGGGTATTTAAAAATATCAACCACGAGTTGGTAAATAGCCAGCATATATTATTAGCATTCTACGTCAGTTCTTTACAGTCACTTTCCCGTTCTCGTTCGTAAGCTGTTTGCCGTCGAAGGAGAACACCTTGTTCAGTTCATCATCCGTCAGGGCCTTATCAACGTTAAGGACCACGCCGTTTGCAGGAGCCTTGCCGGTGAGCCTCACACTTCCGCTGATGCTTCCGGTGGCAGTGACAGGTTTGGCGCCTTCCTCGTAAGTGACGGTTGAGCCTTTTTCACCCTTAAGATCAGTCTTTGCAGTGACCTGAGCGTTATTTGCCACTTTGACATTCGCCGTGCTCCCCAGGCTGATCTCAGGCACCGTAAACGCCCTGGTGACCCTGAGGGCACCGGATACATCAGCCTTTCCGAAACCGGTTATGCTTGCGACATCGCCCTTAAGCCCTGCAAGTGTCAGGTTCCCACTGCCCTTAATTGAGGCGTTCCCTTCCTTAAACGTAACGCCGGTAATGGTGAGACCCTGTGGAGCGTTCACATTGATGTTCTGAGGCTTTCCTGCCTTGTCTGCCACAAGGGTCAGGTTATCCACAGTAAGGGGATATTTTGCGTTAAACGCCAGCACCCCGGCAGCCGTGATACTGTTGCCCTCACCCTTTATGGCGAGACTCTTTGCCTTGAACGGAAGCGCCAGTTTAGAAACCTGTGTACTGCCGTTCATTGTGACTGTGTAATCCTTGCTTTGATCGTTACACGCGGCAAAAGCCTTTTCAAATGAAGGATAGAATATGTCATCCGCTCCGTTGGAAAGGGTGAGGGTCTCCATCCACTCTGCCCTTACAGCCTTCTTATAGGGCACTGCGCTCAATTCATTGTCTCCGGAAGGGTTCACGATAGAAATACCGTTTACCTTCAGTGCGGAATCCGGTTTGGCAATGGTGAAGATCTGCTGCCCGGCGATGTCCGCAAATTCTCCTTTGTCAGAGATGACAGTCAGCTTTGAGCTTTCAGCAGTGCCGACCGTAAGTTTAGGGAGCGCTGCCCCTTTGTTTGTGGCATACTGCCTCAGCACGACAGCGGTGTCTTTTACTGATGCCAGGTTCAGCGTTGAAGTTTCCTCTGCATCCACCACGCCGGAACCGGTGAGCGTTGCAGGCTTAAACTTGCTCTTTGCCGGCAGCTTAAGGGTCGTGCCCTCACCGACTTCCAGGTTTACAGCGTTCACGTTCGTGACTGTAAGCTTAGTTCCGGTGTCTACCTTAAAGTTGCTGGTCTTCTTTCCGTTCAGAGCCACACTGCTCTTCGTCGTAAATGTGTATACCTTCACATCTATGCCGGCTCCTGCCTTAATGGTCACAGGCTTGTTATCCTTTCCGGAGTCAACGGAGGCAGAAATCACCAGGTCTGAATTGGCAGTGATGCTCGGCGATGTCAAAATGAGCCTTCCACCGGTTATGGCGAATTTAGTGGTGGATTTCGGGAAGGAGACCGCCTTCTTCTCGGTATGTTCTTCACCTACTATCAGGTTGTAGCCGTTTGGTTCAGTATTCTTTGCCTTTATGGCTTTATTGATATCCTTCATGGCATCGGCTATGGAAGGATAGTCATCGGTCGCACTGCTGCCTATCTTTACGGGCTTTCCGAGGTAAGGAGTGCTGCGGGTCTCCTTTAAGTTGCAGCGTTCGCACACTCTGGTCTCCTGGCCGTCAGTCCCGGCAGTGGGTGCCTTTGTCACCTTCCACTCTCCGAAGTTATGCCCGAGGGCAGGGATAATGTGGTGCACCCTGCTTATCTCTTCCAGGCAGACCGTGCAGCGGATCACCTCATCATAGCAGCCGTCCTTCAGGCAGCGTGCCGATGATGAGTCTTCCTTTACCGCCTCGCCGGGAGTATGGTCTTTTTTAGGCAGTTTCACGCTGTCATGATCCGTTATCTCCGTAACCATGTCTTCCTCAAACCACCTGTGGCACTCCACGCATTCATAATACGTCCTGGTCCCTTCTTTAGAACAGGTGGATTCTTCTCCCAGCTGTTTGTTCATGGAAGTGTGAGCACAGTTATGCTTGGGGATCACATTAGTCTCGAATTTATCACATTTCTTACATTCGCGCTTTTTCTCTCCGTTCGCATCATCCGTAGCTTCTTTGGTCACATGCCAGTCATTCCAGTCGTGCCCTGTGGCGGGGATTGGCAGAGTCTTTGAGCTCATCTGTTCCCCGCAGACATCGCAATACACAACCTCATCATAACTTCCGTCATCCTCACAGCCGGCAGGTACCTCATTTTTCCTTACAGACTCGCCGGGGGTATGAGGCTTCTTCTGGCGCTTTACTGAACTGTGGTTTGTGATCTCGGTCTTCTTGTCCTCTTCGAACCAGGTTCCGCACTTGTCGCACACATAGTAAGCATCATGTCCCTGCTTACTGCAGGTGGATTCCTCTTCTGGCATCAGAGTCATTTTTGTATGAGTGCATTCCGCGCCGTTCAATATGAACTCAGCACTGGCGATCGCGCCAGAGATTGTAGCATTTTTAGTCCTGTCATTACAGGTCACGGACACTTCATCATCGAACCTGTACCGTATATTCCTGGCGTTCAGCCCGATCGACACTCCATAGGTCTTGCCTTCGATGAACTTATTTCCATCCTTATCGATCTCATCCCATTCATCGGATGAACTGGCAGTGCCGTTGCCGTCCAGATCCACGAAATACTGAACGGACTTGTACGGACTGTAATCCTTGTCAGAGGGATTGTAAAGTTCCGAAACGCGCCCGGGAATATCTTTTCCGGCCTCAGGCAGAACGACATCGCTGAAGCCGAAAGAGCTGATGATCACAGGAACTATCTGATCACCGTTCATAAGGAAGTCTGCGGAAGTATACTTCCCTTCAAACTTCGCATCCTTCATCACTCCGTTACAGTGGATGGTCACTTCGTCGGCAAAGCGGTAATAGTAATTATCCACGTCCATATAGATGTGGACACCATAGAGCTTCCCGGTCTCAAAAGTCCCGGAAAACTGCTCCCCGTATTCGCATACACCATCCTCATTTTTGTCCTGGAACCAGTAATAGAATATCCTGTAACGATCGTCATACATCCTGTTTCCGGGACTTGCGGTATTGCCGACGACCACTTCAGGCATATCGTCTATACCGTAACTATCAATTATCTTTGCCTTGGGCACTACTCTGAAGGTAAAGGTTATCTTATCGATCATAGTAGCGTTATACTTCCTTCTTGAAATGCTGCTGCCCACAAGCATGCTGCCGTTAACAAATATCTTCATATCATCGGCAAAGTAGTATTTTTTCCCTTCTCCCACATAGTTTGAACCGAGATACTGGATCGTGCAGGTGTACTGCTTTCCGAGCTCAAAGGAAGTGAAGTCACTGCCCCCGGCTGCCTCTGCGGATCCGGGCTCCCCTGCTGAAATCAAGGATTCATCCAGGTCATCCCCGTCTTCACATTTGACATTGTATACTAAAAGCGGCTCCCCATCTTTTCCTTTGATGATCGCATCCTTCGGTTCAAACGAAAGGCTGAAATCACTCTTTGCATCACCTTCCTCAGGGACATCATAGTTTATGTCGAGCTTGTTTATATACTCAGCATCTTCATCGGGATCGATGAGCCGGGGGAAGGTCATATACTCAGCACTGTAATCATAATATTTCGAACCGTCGGCAGCAGGGATCGAGTCAGTATTGAAAGAAGTATTGCGAAATCCGTCGTAGGGTCCTTTGCCAATGATCTCGTAACCGGTTCCGTACTTTCCTTTGCAGACGACCTGTGAACTGTCAAGGCTATTCATTACCCCGTCAAAGACCACAGGCATAATCACGCCGTTATTTGGTATGAACCTGACCATTGCAGTATAGACGTGGTTCGGAATGAAAGTTTCGATAGTAGAGTTTTCACCACCGTCGACCCACCATGATACAGATGCAGTATAGTTTACGCCTTCCGGCACATAGGCTTTAGTCTCATCCATGCGCTTGCCGAGTTCCGGAGCATCCACGCCCTCGACTGTAAATTCAGTCTGAGGATGGCAGAGGGTGACTTTTTTAGTTCCAATGCCTCTTGTCCACCAGGAAAATTCCTGACAGCCGTTGGCATCTTTTCCGCCAAGCGATACCTGCTTAACCGTCGTTTTATCCACTATTGTCTCAGGTTTAAATCCATCGCCAAGCTGATAAGTCTCAAGAACCGGCAGGTTCGTGAACTCAGGATTGCCCCTGACCTCTATTGTCACGTATTCTTCCTCATCATCAATGTATAGCCAGGAACCGGTGACATCTGTCATTTTCCCGTTCTTCATGGCCCAGAGATAAACCTCGTTGTATCCAAGGATAAACTCGACAGTCATGTCGACATAAGTAACCAGATTGTCTTGACTGCTATAACTTCCGCTATACAGTTCACATCTGAAGGTCACATTGCCCTCCGGGAAGTCCTGCGGAGATGTGGCTACCAGCCCGTCCAGGGATATCTCGTTTTTGAATTTTGTGCCTGGCGTGATAGTCTCCGTCGTACCTGCGTCAAGCCTGTTTTTCCTCCCCTTGTTTCTGACAATATTTCCTTCTGAACTGACCACAGACCACAACATCACAGGTTTACTCACCGTCTTTCCGTCAAGAGTGACCGTAGCGGAAAGTTTATCCGCAGAACCGAATACAGTGTCTGTATTTATGATCTTTTGTTTAATGCTGGCACTGGTATCCCATGTGCACTCCGGATCCACAAAGGTTA
Organism: Lachnospiraceae bacterium; assembly: GCA_016288705.1. Taxonomy (GTDB): domain Bacteria; phylum Bacillota; class Clostridia; order Lachnospirales; family Lachnospiraceae; genus JAEELB01. The sequence goes on from JAEELB010000027.1 coordinate 4,856, forward strand.
TCACAAAGGAATTCAGGGAGAATATTGTTTCATTGCCCTTCTTTGCATAGGACATATATGTACCGCTGCCCATGTCCTTTTTCACGGGCTTATACATGACAGTGCCTGTTAGTTTATAATATTCGATTCCGTCAGTGATCCCATACTCATCAGCGTTCACTGACTGACCATTGATCTGTATCGCAGCAAAGTAAGATGGATCATTATACTTTATCCTTCCCACAGCGGTATCCTTGTCATGCCCGGCGGCATCATTATCATCCGGGCTGGTCACCTGAGGGAGATAGCCTACAGTGACTGTCTTCTTAAACTGCCCGTCAGTCGTGATCTTATTCTTCTTTTCTTCGTCCTTATACAGAACCACCTCGACGCTCACATTGATAAAACCGACAGTGGAATTCTTCATTTCCGTTTCAGGGACGATGAGATCGGAATAATCGGTAGAAGTATTGGAATACACCTTTCCGCTGGTCTCGTTCTTCACGATATAGTCGTATGCGCCGATAAGCCCTTTCTTCTTTTGGTAGTTCAGATAGGAAGGGTCACATTTGTTACCGAGTTCCAGAGTGAGATCCGTATTGAAAAGGTTATGCTCGAATTCGACTTCCACCGGCGGCACATAAGGCTGCACTTTTATATATCCGGTGCTGGTAGCATTCACAGTGTAGGAATGAGTGCCCTCCCAGGTTTCCGTGATCATACATTTTACGAAGAAGGTTTTTCCCTCTTTCAGCTGATTCTTCTCGTTCTCGTTGAGATAAAGCCTTGGATTGAATTTGTTTGTCGTTGTAAAAACGTGCTTTATCATAGTCACATTTTTTGTGCAGGTATTGTCGGTATATATCCTCCAGTCATAAGAGATAGTGTGAGCGGGCGCGTTCTGTCCGGTGGGATAACCTGTAGTAGCACCGTCATTAAGAGGGGCAGGCCATACGGAATCCGACCAGGAACCCGTATCCGTTCCGCCCCAGTCGACATAGAAAATGATATCATCGGTGAGGTTGAAATTCACAGTATTATTGGTCATGACTATACTTGTGTTTGCCTTCTTTTCCCACATCCTGGGCGTATATTCATCCTTTGGATAGATAATGAAATGTCCGCCTATGTAAGGACTTTCTTCATCATCAGGATATAAACGATCCTCGTCCGTGACATTCCGTCCCTTATCCTCCAGATACACGTTGTTCTTTTCAGTGTCAAACATACGCGAGGGAGTCACTATGGTACCGGCGTAATCGAATTTATCATCTGAATAATAATACGCATAACCGCCAAAATTGAGTCCGGTAATTGTGCCACTCCTGAAATGGAGAGCCGGACGTCGCCCTGGTGAACTGGAAAAATTATGATCCATGACAGCATACGCGCCGACATCGCCATAAAGATCAGCGTCATTTACATCGACGGACGAAGTTTCGTCAGCAAAAGTGGCCGGCACCCCCCATTCCTCAACCGCAAAACTATAAAGATGGCATTTAATGCATGCACATCTTGAGAAACCGCTGTAAGCCGCTGCTTCTCCGGTTAAATAGGCATCCGCGTAATAACCACGCGCCTCAAGGTATCCGGCATTGACAGTGACCTTGGCGTTATCATCCACGATAACCGAACTTCCGCTTACCATACGGCGGCATTCTCTGTCAGTCCATGAAGGTATAAAAGTGCCGGTTTCTCCGGCGATAATGGAACCGCCGTTCATTATGAATTCTGCCGTGCCGTCTTCCGGAGAGCCGTCCACCTCGATGACATTCCTGCTGTCCCTCCAGAGCTTGCACTGACTGGACAGGACGCCGGTGTAGATCAGTTTGCCTTCGCCCTGGGTGTCATAGAGTTGAAAGATCGTGCCGCCCCCTACTTTGATAAGGGTGCTGCCCCGTCTTGCATAAGTGTTCCGCCTTATGTCAGACGAATCGGGATCGTAATTGAGCGCGTAGGTGAGCTTGAACGTATGGCCATTCAGATCCAGCATCTTTTCGGCTTTCCCCAGAACGGCCCAGTAAGGCGTGTATTCTATCCCTCCGTCTAAAGAATCAGGTGATCCGAGATATTCGGATATGTCATTCTGCAGGATGATCTTCGTGTCGTTTTCATTCTCAAGCGCTTCACGTACTTCCTGAGCGGTTTTAGCATAAACATAGTAGATACCGCCCGCCGGATCAAGGACATCTCCTGCATCACCGGGATCCGATGCTGCCACGAGGTTCGATTCTTTTTCGACGTCTGCCCCGGTACCCAAGACTGTCATGGCCTGTACATCAGCCCCTGCTTCTGTTACAGCCGCCGCATCGCCCTGGCCATCCGCCTCTTTCTGGACTGCAGTTGCCACATCGACCTGGCCTTCCGCCTCTGCTGTCACAACCGCATCGACCTGGCCTTCCACCTCTGCCTGGACCGCCGTAGCCGCGTCCGGCTCTGCAGCGAGCACCTGCGTTCCGGCTACGCCCATCTGTCCAAAGCACATGACCGCACTCAGGAGCATAGCCACTGCCGACCTGATAACCATCTTTTCTTTCATTTGTTCCCCCTCCTTTAAGTACTGGGTGCCTTAATACACGTATCTATCTCACAAAACTATCCTGAAGTATATTTTATCAATTCCGGTATAAACTCCTTTTCTTCAGCATCATCACCATCATAAGGTTCTATCCCCAAAATGCCAAGTGTTGCTTGTGCGTATGAAGAAACTTTACGTCCCATAATAACAACCCTATCATTTTTAAGCCCCTTAATTATTTCCACAATATCAGGATCAACAATACGCCTTTTAAGACATACCAGAATCCCCTGACATCTATATATTACCCCGTCACTCATGAGGTTGTTTATTATTTCTCTGTATTCCAAGAATTACCTGCCTTCTCTCAAATATTAGTCTGTTGAACGATGCACCATTTTTGGAGGGTCGTTCAAGTAGTTTATATAGTGAATAATATCCCCGTGCTATATAACACAGGGATAGTTTTTTAGTAAATTGTCACTTCACATTCGTTTCGTATACCGCCGGTTTCGGTATATATGATGGTAGTTCCTTTATCAATCCCTTTTACTTTTCCATCGCTGGCTACTGTTGCTATAGCAGGATTTTCTGAATACCATTGAACGGATTTTGCTGCATAGCTTGTATTTTTTAAGGCTACTGTATTGGTTTTTCCTTTCTTGATTTTTATAGCAGCTTTTTTGATACTTGGTTCAATTATGTGTATTTCACATGTATAGTCTTGTCCGTCAATCGTTGCTGTGAGTGTATAATCACCATATTCTATAGCTTTTATTATGGCTTTGCCTGTCAATTTCTTTTTGCTATATTGTGGTACTACTGTAAAAGCATCTTCATTTGAAGACTGCCATGTGGGATTAGTGACAGCAGATACATTATTCATTGCTAATACAATAGATTGTCCTGTTTTTAGGTTCAATACTGATTTTTTGAATGATGGAATTTTTACGGTAAGTTTTGCAGATATTTTTACCGTGTTTGTTGCATAATTTTCTCCTTTGTTACTGAAATATGCAGTAATTGTAACAGTATTGTTTTTACCTGGATATCCAGCAGTAATTGTTCCATCATCGTCTATACTAGCAACACTATCTTTTGAACTGGTCAGGTTAATTGCTGTGAATCCGTAATCTTTCCAATTGTTTGCAAAACAGTCATATATATTGATTGTTTGACCTTCATAGGTTAGTGGTTTTGCAAATTTGAGTGTGGGTTTTGGAATGATTTCTATATCCACTTGTTCATCATCAAAATCATAATATTTCTTACCAGATTTATATTGTGGAATTATTGTTATTTTTCCAGCTTTTTTGGTTGTAAGAATTCCTTTGGCTGATACAGTTGCATATTTCGATGCATTAGCTTCTGTTTCTGTGAATATCACTCGATATTTAGCAATTTTTTCCAGGTCATCGAAATATAAATTTTTGATATTTACTGCCTGACCGTTTACAAATGTGGTGTTGCCATATTGTTGATGATTCCATAAGCTGTCGCCCGTTTGATCTGTCACTGTGTCGCTGAGCCGACCTGTTTCCTGTCACCGGGGCTTCAGCCCCGGTGCAGATAGATTGTGAAGTCAAGTAGCAGTAAGCATCTCGTGGTCGAGC
>JAEELB010000028.1 GCA_016288705.1 Lachnospiraceae bacterium
GAGGAGCCGTATGTTTGACAGGCGATAAATATTTTGTTTGCCGAATATCATATTTATGGTATAATTCTCTTTGTGTAAGGCGCCATAGCCAAGCGGTAAGGCAAGGGTCTGCAAAACCCGTATCCCCGGTTCGATTCCGGGTGTCGCCTTTTAAACACCACCGCATAGCGGGGGTCATATTTTTTATTTTCCTCGATAGCTCAATGGTAGAGCATTCGGCTGTTAACCGAAGGGTTGCTGGTTCGAGCCCAGCTCGGGGAGTTTTTTATGCCCTGAATGGGGCAGACAATTCCTTACAGGTTCAGGAAGTATTTCATGAACCAGAGCAGGAGAAGAGCCTCCGCGGCTCCAATGAAAGCGCCGGCAAGGGAGTCCACGAGCCGCACGGGTCCCGCTTCCCTGAGACCTGTCAGAGTGTATCCGATCTTTCCCACAAGCCTGAAGACATACGTAATGATGCCGATGCCGCCGGCAGGTATTATCAGCTTAAAGAAGTCGCCTTCCCTGATAAAGGTGTATCCGATCCACACAAGCCAGAGACATATCAGCGCAAGAACAAACTTAAGGAGGGAAAAGAATTCCCTTATGGCCCCGCGTCTCCACCCGGACCTGACTCTGAAGACAAATACAAGGGCAAACACAGCCCCCATGATCCATGGCATCATCTGAGTTCCGCCGTATAGGCCCGCCCTTCGCCATAGATGGTGAAGTGCCTCAGGGTCGCTCCGGTGGGGATGAGCACATGAGCCCCTATCCCCAGGTTTCCGTCATATTTCAGCCTTCCTTTTCCGGTCAGGATCATGCAGTCCGTCTCATTGTAAACATAGATATATCCGTCCCTGAGCAGGATATCCCTGTACTCTATGGAAAAATCCTTTGAAAAGAGGATGGTCCCGCTGTCTCCGTATACATCGAGTCTGTAAGCCTGTCCGGTCTCGGTGGACTTGAACACGAATCCGGCGCAATTATCTCCGAAAACCGCAGTGAGTATCTCGTCGTTGATAATGGTCTCACCCTGGCTCACCGGTTTTTCGGCGCCGCGATAGAACATTATCCGGCTGTCGGAAACCGCAACGCAGGTGTCATTGGAAATGAACCTGAGGGTGGGAGCGACGATATCCTTGTAATTATAGGCGCTCACAAGATTATCCGTCATGTTCTGGCCGACTCCGCCGAAATTATAGAATGCAATGTCCGTCTGTATCTCATCCCCCCTTACGGAAAGGTAGGACACAGCCACCAGTCTGCCGTTGGGAGAGACGGCCATGGCCACCGGATAACCCGAAGCCTGCATGGTGGTCTTAAATCTCGCGATCTCATTTCCCCCGTTGTCATACAGATATATCCAGGTCACAGCGGTCTCATCCATGACCGCGGCCACAAACCCTTCCTCGGAGACCGCTATCCGGCTTACCGGCTTAAGACACATTATCTCCGTTCCGGGAGTCTCCTCCGAAAAAGAATAGATAACACTCCCGTCCCTGTCACAGACAGCTCCCGCCTTTCCGGCGGTAACCGCCCTTGGATTCTGCATGTCATAAGTGATGTTCCATCTGGTCTTTCCCTCCGGATCCACGCATCCCGCGCCGTCCCTGCCGTACCACAGGAGACTGTCACCAAGGCTCAGATAGGAGGATGAGGCTCCCACCTTCATGTCATAAGCCTTTATTATCGCGCAGGTATCATATTCCCGGAGGCGGTACCTCACATAGACTATGACGGCAACAACGATCACGGCAGCAACGACCAGAAGCGCCCTTCTCAGGTAACCCAGCCTGTGCTGCCTGAGACGCCACTTTAAATGATCGTCGCTGCCTTCATTTTCTTTTACCAGATGGATATTGTCGGGCATTACTCGAAGATATACCTGGTCTCGGTATCGCAGGGCTTTTCGGGCCCGAAGTAAGGCTTTTCAAAAGCGTCCTGGTTCACGCAATCAGGATAATACTGCGTCTCGAGACAGAGAGCCGCTCTCCTGGGATATATGTTTCCGCCCTTGCCGGACTCGTTATCAAGGAAGTTGCCGGTGTAGAGCTGGATCCCGGGAAGATCGGTCATGACCTTCATTACCCGTCCGGAAAGAGCTTCGCGTATAACCGCGGCCTCCCTCATTACACCGGTCTCGCCGTCAATGCAGAAATTGTGATCATAACCGCCGCCGACTATCTTCAGCTGAGGATCGTCCTTATTTACATCCTGACCGATGGTGCGGGAGCCCGTAAAGTCAAATACCGTGCCTGATACCTTCCTGAGTTCACCCGTGGGTATCGAGCCCTCTCCCACCGGGGTAAATGAAGACGCGTTAAGGGTCACTCTGTGGCTGTCCACATTCCTTCCCGAATCCTCTCCCGCAAGATTGAAATAAGAGTGATTCGTCAGGTTCACCACCGTCTTCTTGTCGGAAGTAACATGGTACTTTATGGAAACGCCGTTTGCGAGAAGGGTGTAGGTCACGGTGATGTCCTTATTTCCGGGGAATCCCATGTCCATATCGCCGGACTTTATGGAAAGAGTGACCGTCCCTTTTTCCTGATCCGTCTCCATATCCCAGTATCTCTTGTGAAGACCGTTGGTCTCATCCGAATGGAGATTGTTCGGACCGTCATTTACCTTGAGGCTGTACTCCGTTCCGTCAATGCTGAACTTCGCGCCTCCTATACGGTTTGCGTTAGGGCCGACCGTTGCTCCGAAAAAGACCGTCCCGTTCTCATAACCGGAAACAGAGTCATAGCCGAGAACCACATCGGAAACCTTGCCATTGCTGTCAGGAGCCCTGAAGCTCTGAAGGGTCGCGCCGTAATCCAGAACGGTAATGCCAAAACCCGCTTCATTGTCCAGAGATACAGCTCTGCACTTTCTCCCATCCCCGGTAGTCCCAAATTCCGATTCACTGAACCTGATGCTCATAATGACCTCCTTTTTCACAGTTCCTTCCGCCCCTCCAGAGCCCGGAGGAGAGTAACCTCATCTATATTTTCCAGATCCCCGCCAACGGGAACCCCGCTTGCGATCCTGGTGCACCTGACACCTGCGGGCTTGACCAGCCTTGAAATGTACATGGCTGTGGTCTCGCCCTCAAGGCTCGAATTTGTAGCTATTATGACCTCGGCGATATCCTCCCGGGAGATCCTCTCCATCAGCTCCTTAAGCCTGATATCCGAGGGTCCGGTCCCCATCATGGGAGAAATGGTGCCGTGCAGCACATGGTAAACCCCCCTGTACCGCCCTGTCCGTTCGTAAGCCGCCAGATCCCGGGGATTTTCCACCACCATGATGATACTGTGGTCCCGTTTTCCGTCGGAACACACGGGACACTGCTCGGAATCCGTAAGATTCATACACTCCCTGCAGTACCGGACGTTGTCCCGGGCGTTAATAAGAGCCTCCGAAAGGCTCTGAACCCGCTCCCTGGGCTGGGAGATCAGGTAAAACGCAAGTCTCTGAGCCGTATGCTGCCCTATCCCGGGAAGCCTCGACAATTCATCTGTCAGTTTGTTTATGGATGAATTATAGGTATCCAATTATCCCATTATGCCGGCAGCGGCTTCGTCCACCTGGGTAAAAGCGTCGTTCAGGGCGGCAACGATGGTGTCCTCCAGCATCTCCACATCCTCGGGATCGACCGCTTCGGGCTTGATGGACAGAGATTTGATCTTCTTGTCTCCCATAACCACGACCGTCACCACTCCGCCGCCGGAAGTCCCTGTAAATTCCGTCCCTGCCAGCTTTTCCTGCTGCTCTTCCATCCTGCGCTGCATTCTCTGCGCCTGCTTGAGCATGTTTGACATGTTTCCGGGCATGGCTCCCATGGGGAATCCCCCGCCTCTTTTTGACATCTCTTCCTCCTTAATCCTCTTCTTCAACAGGGACGCCCAGGACGTCCGCAAGTTCACTCACAACGTCGTCAGCCTGAGGTTTTTCCTCCGGGGCTGCTTCCTCCGCATCTCCCGTGACCGTAACTCTGAGAGGGCAGCCGGCATATTTCTCAAGGACGCTCCTCACATGTTCCACATCTCTCCTGAGCCGTTCCGTATACAGCGCATTCTGCTGGATGATGGTCACCCGGTCGCCATTAACACGTATATCGGCGGTACTGAGGCACATCCGCTCAAGAGGGTCGTCGTCAGACCTGACTACCGCTTCCCAATCGTCAATGAGTACTGCCGCGGCTCCGTTTGCGATATCCGGAGCAGGAGTCCCGGCCTGTCCGGATCCGGCAGGTTCGGGAGTTTCGGGCGCAGGCTCTGTGGGTTTCTCCGCTACAGGCTGCTCTGCGGGTTCGGGCGCAGGCGCTACGGCTTTCTCCGGTGCAGGCGTTTCTGCGGGTTCAGACGCAGGCTCTGCAGGTTTCTCCGGTGCAGACAGTCCTGCAGGTTCGGACGCAGGCGCTGCGGCTTTCTCCGGCGCAGGCTCTGCGGGTTCGGACGCGGGCACTGCGGCTTTCTCCGGCGACGGCGTTTTAGGTTCGGCTTCGATCGTGGCGGGATCCACACCCTCTGCTCCGGATCTGCGGGAAGCCGTGGCTGCGGACTTCCGTGTCGCCGAGGGTATCCTCCCTGCCGCTGCCGCGGTCTTCACGGGCGCCTCCGCTCCGGACCCGGTCATGAGACTGATCATCTCGCACTCCACCAGTATCCTCTTCTGGGCTTCATAACGAATCCTGCCGGACAGAGCGGCAAAAGCGCGGATATATCCGATAAGCTGAGACAATTCCGTATCTTCGGCGTCTTCCTGCATCTTACCCAGATTCTCGGGGGAAATACCCAGGACCTCGTCAAGTCCGCTGACATCACCTCCCGATACGCTGACCAGCATGACATTTCTCAGATACCAGGTGTAGTCATTTACAAATTTGCCTATCTCTCTGCCCTCAGAGGTTATCCTCGCGATGATGTCAAGCGCTCCGGGGATGTCCGAGTTTTTCATGGCCCCCAGGAGTTCGCCGAAGACCGTGGTGTCTACTGCGCCAAGGGCGTTAAGGGCCTCCTCATAGGTGATCTTTGAACCGCCCCCATAGGCGCGGCACTCGTCAAGGAGACTTAAGGCGTCCCTCAATGAGCCATCCCCCGCCGACGCTATATATCTGATGGCGTTCTCATCCGCATCTATGCCCTCCAGCCTGCAGATCTCCGACAGCCGGTCCGCTATGACCGCCAGGGGGATATGCCTGAAATCGTACCTCTGGCAGCGGGATACTATAGTCTGAAGCACTTTCCCGGGATCAGTGGTACAGAGGATGAATACCGCATATTCAGGCGGTTCCTCCAGGGTCTTCAGCAGTGCATTGAATGCCTGAGGCGAGAGCATATGCACTTCGTCTATGATGAATACCTTCTTTTTCCCACTCTGGGGAGGATACTGCACTGCCTCTATTATCTGCCGCACATTATCAATGCCGGTGTTGGAAGCGCCATCCACCTCAAACACGGAAAGAGAACTGTCCTTCAGTATGGATTCACAGGCAGGGCAGGAATTACAGGGGTCCGCCCCCTCAAGGTGCTCGCAATTGAGCGCCCTGGACAGGATTTTAGCCACCGTGGTCTTCCCGGTACCTCTGGTACCGCAGAAAAGGTAGGCATGACCTGTACTCCCGCTCTTAAGCTGTCCGGTAAGAGCTCGTATTATATGATCCTGCCCGCATACATCCGAAAATGTAAGCGGGCGGTATTTGCGGTATAACGCCTGATAAGCCATATTCTTCAGTCCCCGAAAGAGACGCCGACCATCTTTGCTTCCTTGATGATGCCTGCCTCAGGATCCAGCGCCTTGAGTTTTCCTGCCACATCCTCCAGAGATACCTTGACTATCTCACGGCTCTTGTAGCCCACCATGAAGCCGTACTCACCCTTCAGAATAAGGTTCCCGGCCTCGGCTCCGAGCCTTGTGGCAAACACTCTGTCGTAAGGGCAGGGACTTCCGCCTCTCTGGGTGTGGCCGGGCACCGTGACCCTGACCTCCTGGCCGGTGGCCTGGCTGATCTGATCCGCAAGCTCGTAAGAAACAGAGGGGAATTTGCTCTTCTCCATCTTTTTGAGTCTTTCTTTCTTTGAAAGCTTCGAGTCCTCCACAGATATGGCGCCTTCCGCCACGGCAATAATGGTGAAATGGCTTCCTCTCTTCATTCTGAGGTTCACGGCGTCGATTATCTTATTCAGATCGTAAGGTATCTCCGGGATCAGTATAATGTCTGCCCCGCCTGCCAGCCCTGCATTCAGGGTCAGCCATCCCACCTTGTGTCCCATGACTTCGACTATGAAGATCCTGCCATGGCTGGAAGCGGTGGTGTGGATCTTGTCTATGCAATCCGTAGCTATATCCACCGCGGACTGGAATCCGAAAGTCATATCCGTGCCCCAAAGGTCGTTGTCTATGGTCTTGGGGAGGGTCACCACGTTCAGGCCCTCTTTTGAAAGGAGGTTAGCCGTCTTGTGGGTCCCGTTTCCGCCCAATACCACCAGACAGTCCAGTCCCAGTTTGTGATAATTCGACTTCATGGCTTCAACCTTGTTGAGGCCGTCCTCATCGGGATCCTTTATCGTCTTGAAAGGAGTCCTTGAAGTGCCGAGGATAGTCCCTCCAACTGTCAGAATGCCCGAAAAATCGGAGCCCGACAGCATTCTGTATTTACTGTAAATAAGGCCTCTGTATCCGTCGAGGAACCCTATGATCTCTATCTGCTCCCCGCTGTTGAGCAGTGTCTTCACCACGCCTCTCATGGCGGCATTCAAAGCCTGACAATCTCCTCCGCTTGTAAGCATGCCTATTCTCTTCATAATCCGGCCTCCTTTTCTACAGATACCCCGTCCGGGGGGCATCGCATCTTCTCACTCCGGCGCCCGTATACCGCCTCATTTCATGCAGGACACACGCGTTCTCGGCATCATTTATTTCCTGGACGCCTCGAGAAGCTTCTGCTTGAGCTGGTTCTCCATGTCGGCAAGCTGCTTCTCGGCCTCTACTCTCCTGGACCTGCCCTCCTGCTGTATCTGGACAACCTCGTCCAGAGTGCTTATGAGGGATTCATTTGTATGTTTCAACGTCTCTATATCCACGATCCCCCTCTCATTCTCCTTTGCCGCTTCAACCGTGGCCACATGGAGCTTGTCGGCGTTCTTTCTGAGCAGTTCATTGGTCATATTGGTGACCTCTCTCTGGGCCTTTGCCGCTTGGGCGGTATGCTCTATTCCGAGGGCAATGACCATCTGGTTCTTCCATAGAGGGATGGTATTAACGATGGTAGACTGGATCTTCTCAGCCATCTCCGTATCGGAGCTCTGTACCATGCGGATCTGGGGAGCGGTCTGCATGGCTATGGTCCTGGAAAGTTCCAGATCGTATATTTTCTTTTCAAATCTGTCGCACTGGGCCGCCAGATCCTTTGCAGCCTGCGCGTCATGGGGAAGCCCGCTCTCCTCGGCCTTTTTCTGGAGTTCCTTCAGTTCCCCGTTCCTAACCTCCTCAAGCTTTTTCTTTCCGGCCAGGATATACATGGTGATCTCTTTGTAGTAAGCCAGATTCAGCTCGTACAGATGATCCAGATTCTCCACATCCTTCAGAAGGGTCACCTGATGGCGGTCAAGCTCTTTTGCCACTGTTTCTACATTGGTCTCCACCTTGGCATAACGGGCCTTCAGACCCTCGGCCTTATTTGCGGACTTTTTGAAGAAAGCCTTCAGTCCGTGTTCATTTTCATCGATCTCAAAGCTTTTCAGCTGGGCGACAAGGCTTGATATCTGCTCTCCGACTTCACCGAGATCTTTTGATCTGACGGAATCAAGGGTCTTTTCGGAGAACTGCGCCATCTTTTGCTGGGCGCCGGCGCCGAACTGAATGACGGCAGTGGTGGACTGGATATCTATCTTCTTGGAAAACTCATCCACCTGTCTTTTTTCCTCATCGCTTAAAAGAGAGTCATCTATAGGGGCGACGCTCTTATTTGCGGTCTCATCGGCAACAGCCGGAAGTTCCGGGGCTGCCGGGATCTCATCCCCGAATACCAGCGTAGGGGCAGTAATGTTCTGTGCTTCCTTTAAGAGAGTATCTTCTTCCATCTGACCGTTCCTCCTCTTTATTTCTGAACTTGCTCACTGCGTTGCTGCAGCGTATTCATACCCTTTGGCACATATCCACGCCGCCGGGCATCCATTCATGTCTGCTGCTGATCCCTGGCGTAGACAAGCTCCGGTTCTCTTCCCGATAGGTCAAACGCCTTTTCTCCCGCGAGGCCATCCTGTTCAAACATCCTCTGCATCACTTTGATGTCGGACTTAAGATCCCAGTTCATGTTTTCGTACATGTTGTCAAGTATCTTTCCGAATGCCTCGTTTATCATATCCAGGGCTTCCGTGATCTGCCTCCTGGATTCCTCTATATTCTCCCCCGTAACGTGGTCACCGTCCAGTTCAATGTAAGCTTTTACAAGCTTGTCCGTGGTAGGAAGGTAATACTCCGTCACCCTTCTGAGATCCGGAGCGGAATCGGGGTGGGACCTGGCCGCCGCAACGATCTTTTTGATCGTGCCCTCGAGCCGGTACAACTTGTCGGACATCTCATCGTCATCGGGTATCCTGTCATTATCCTCCCTCAAAGTGCGGATATACTGGCTGCCCTCGGTGATGACCCTCTGCACGTCCTCAGGGAGATCGTCCTCCCCTTCAGGAGCACTGCCGGAGCCTTTTTCTTCGGCTTCCGCCGCCTGTGTCTGCAGAGCCTTCGAGTGCACATACGCCTGATAAACATCATCCGTGAGCATCAGAGTGGTGCAGTCTTCATCTATGGCCCCGTTCCGGATCTTTCCGCTGCTGATCAGCGCTTTGAGTTCCTTTATCACCTTTTTTTTGGAAAGGCCTGTCTTTTCCGTAAATTCCCTGATGGCGACGTATGAGCGGTCGCCTATGATCTGAGCGTATTTTTTCGCATGTTCGGAAAAGGAGATGAGCTTTCCTCCCTTGGACAGAAGATAGAGATTCGCCGCGGCAAGGCCGAATCCCACCACCATTGCGGCAGGGGATTGCAAGGCAAGACCGGCAAGTCCCATGATCGCGAAAAATGCTCCGAACACCCCTCCGGAAACCGCCATAAGCCAGCCCGGAATGGCATCATAACCCGATGTGAGGGCAGGTGAATATTTCCGATTATGAGGATCCGAGGCCGGCTTCGCATATCCTTTTTGGATACTCTCGTACGCCTGTCGCTCCTCCACGGTCCGGTTCATCTGACTTGCATACTTCTGCCGGAGATTCCGGATATTGTCGGATGCAGCCTTCGTCTGGCGATATTGCTCGCTGTGCCATTCGCGCACCGTGGGGGTGACCATCCTCCTGGCGGCAGCGTTGATATCATTCCCGAGATTGCTGAAATCCATGGTTGATATACTTTTATCTACGGAATCCGCTATATCGGAAATCCCTTTCATTACTTCATCGAGCATAAGGATATACTACCGCTTGCGGGCAAAAGGGTCAAGAGCCGAATCAAGCGGAGGCGAGGCCCCCTTTCAAAATACAAACGCAGGAGAATCCAGCCAAAAAGCACCGAAAGAAGCGCCTGCCGGGATACCGGCAGGGATCGTGGAGACCCCGCCTGAAGTCTGCTTGAGGGATCCCTGCCAGGATAATGCCCGGCCCGGGGAAGCTCTGCCTTAGATCAGCCTAAGGGATCCCTGACAGGTTAATGCCCGGCCCGGGGAAGCTCTGCCTTAAATCAGTCTGAGGAATCCCTGACAGGATAATGCCCGGCCCGGGGAGGCTCGTGCAAAAAAGACACCCGTTGCCTGTTCCGTTTGCATTTAGTCATCGGTGAATGTATCATATCTCATGAACATGAACGCAAAGAACTATCTGTTCCTTCACATACTGCTGATGATTTATTCCCTGAGCGCTGTTCTTAGCAAGGCTGCGGCAGGGGCAGAGACTTTGTCGCTCAAATTCTGCATCCTGTACGGTCTGATCTTTGTGATCCTCGGAGTATACGCCATCGGATGGCAGCAAGTCATAAAAAAGATCCCCCTTACCACCGCCTTCGCAAACAAAGCCGTCACCGTGGTCTGGGGACTTCTGTGGGGAATATTGATCTTTCATGAAGCCGTAACCGTAAGACAACTGGCTGGGGCCGCGGTGGTCATGGGCGGCGTCATACTGTTTTCGCTGTCCGAGGAGGCCGCATGAGAGGCGCAATTTTTGCAATATGGGAAGCATCGGTTTTTATGATGACTGAGGTGTCTGCATGAGCGGCGGTGTAATACTGCTTCTGGCAAGCGTATTCATAAGCGCCGTTTCACAGGTGCTTCTGAAAAAGTCCGCCATGAAAGAGTATCCTTCCAGGATAGCCGAGTATCTGAACCCCCTCGTGATATCAGCCTACGCCATATTTGTGGCAGCCACGTTTCTCACAATTCTGGCTTACAGGACCGTGCCGCTCTCTATGGGCCCGATTTTGGAAGCCACAAGTTATATATATGTCACCATCTTCGGAGTGACCATATTCCATGAGAGGATAAACCGCGGTAAGATCATCGCCCTCATCCTCATCATCGCAGGGATCGCTCTATTCTCAATCTGACACCGGCAAAGGAATGTGCGCAGTCTGATTCCGCATGGGCCGCAGGCGTGTGCCGCGCAGGGACTCCTGCCACAGGTAGCGCAGACTGGTTCCGCATGGGCCGCAGGCGTGTGCCGGCGAACATATTGGAGGGAAAGCGCGGAAGGCGCGAGCATAGCGGCGCCGGCGAAGAACTGTTTGAGCGCACTTTGTTAAGGGCCCGAAGGGCAAAAGACAAAGTGCGCGAGTTTTCTGAACCGGCGCCGTTAGGCGGCGCAGCGCCGACAAGCGAACCGACATGTTCGCGGCACATGCCTGCGCTCATGCGGTTTTTCTGTCCTTCAACCGGACTCCCGGTTACAGGCTCTCTTCTCTCTGCGTTTCGGGGGCTTTTCCGCTGTATATCTTCCCTATCCGGGAGGCTGAATTCATTTGCTCTTACTGCGGAGTCGCCCAGAGCCGATAAATTCGGCAAATTCTTCATTTTTATCGGGTCGTAGACTCATCTCGCGGGCCCTCCGACCCGATATATTTGACGAATTCTCCATTCTTATCGGGTCCCCAGCTCTCTTCGCATGCACAGCGGCCCGATATATTTGACAAATTCCTCATTCTTATCGGGTCCTCGGCTTTCTTCGCGGGCTCGCAGACCCGATAAATCCGACAGAATCTCCATTCTTATCGGGTCCACAGCTCTCTTCGCGGGCTCGCAGACCCGATAAATCCGACAGAATCTCCATTCTTATCGGGTCCCCGGCTTTCTTCGCGGGCTCACCGACCCGATAAATGCGATGAATTCTCCATTCTTATCGGGTCCGCAGCTCTCTTCGCGGGCTCACCGACCCGATAAATTCCGCAAATTCTTCATTTTTATCGGTACCCCGGCTTTCTTCGCGGGCCCGGGACCCTATAAACAACGGAAAACGGCAGCCGCTTCCGCGTCTGCCGTTCCCTTTTGAGAAGGTATTTCGTCTTATGGGGTAAAACAAAATGTATTGGGGGGTTACGATTAGTATACTACCACCGGCATATGCCCTTTTCAATACGCGTTTTCGACAAACTTTACAAAAGAGCAATGAAGTTTCTGTGCAAGTTGCACAAACAAATGTCTCTTGCCTGTGCGCGGCGCCAAGGAAGTGATTCCGTTCTCAATCTTCTCCGCTTTCCTTCTCGATACGCTCTTCGGAAACGAGCCTGTACATCTCCGAGGCCTCCTCTTTATGGACTGTTTCCTGTACCGTGACCACTTCAACCGTCAGGAGCCGGGTCCCGAACCGCACTTCTATCGTATCTCCCGGCTTAACATCGGAGGAAGCCCTTGCAACACGTCCGTTCAGGAGCACGCGCCCCTGATCACAGGCCTCATTTGCTACCGTACGGCGCTTGATTATCCTTGAAACCTTCAGATACTTGTCCAGCCTCATATCTCTGACCGATCTCCCCGTGTAAAACTGACTTTGGCTCGTTGTTAACTCGAGCAGGGGAGGCCCCTGCTCGATCCGGCAATGCCGCTTCCATCTCGCACTTCGTGCTCGATGATGCGCGCTCGCCATATGCCCGGTTCTGCGTGCAAGCTCGTATTCGGGCGCTTGACTCATTGCCCACCTCGAGGCAAAGCCTCTCGGTGTCCTACACTCGCCATATGCCCGATTCTGTGCGCAAGCTCGTATCAAGGAGCTTGGCTCATTGCCCACCTCGAGGCAAAGCCTCTCGGTGTCCTACACTCGCCATATGCCCGGTTCTGCGCGCAAGCGCGCGACCGGGCGCATGGCTCATTGCCCACCTCGAGGCAGAGCCTCTCGGTGTCCTACACTCGCCATATGCCCGAATTTGCGTGCGAGCACGCATTCGGGCGCATGGCTCGTTGTTAAACAAAAAGCGGAGCATTGCGCCCCGCTTTTTCTATTCTGTCTCGATCTCTCAGTTGATGGCGTCCTTAAGTCCCTTACCTGCCTTGAACTTGGGAGCCTTGGAAGCCTTGACCTTCATGGTTGCTCCGGTCTGAGGATTGCGTACCTCACGAGCTGCTCTCTTCACGACCTCAAAGGTTCCGAATCCGACCAGCTGAACCTTGTCGCCCTTCTTAAGGCTCTTTGTCACAACATCGGTGAATGCCTTAAGTCCTGCCTCGGCATCCTTCTTTGAAAGGCCTGCCTGCTCGGCGATCGCTGCTACTAATTCTGTTTTGTTCATCTAACATCTCCTCCTGATAAAACTATTGACGTTACAGCTTTTCTCAAAGCCACGTAGTCTATAATATTACATTTCTCCGCTTTGTCAAGAAGAAAATCCCCAATTATCAAGGGTTGTGGGTTACATAATATTGCCAACCCGCATTAAATCCCATCTATAGGGGAACCGCTACGGCAAGCGTCCCATATTTTGTTCGGGTCCTGTTACCGGAAGAATCCCGTTCGGGCTCAAAGATAAAAAATCAATCGAGTTTAACTTATGTAAACAGCCAAACCACAATATATTGTGTCTGCTCATCAGCTCTTACCAAGCATTAGTTCTTGACGCAGACACTTTTTTTGATTAAAATTTTTACTTGTGGTGAGTTATGTAAACACAAAGAAAAAGCGGAAGAAAAAGGCCGCATACAAAGGAAATGACAACAGGGGCGGAATGCTCCTGCTCATTGTGGTTCTGCTGCTCCTGGCGTCCACCGTCACGGTGAAGAGCAGAGAACTCAAGGTGAGGGACGACTCTCTTAAAGTCACCGAGGCAGAACTCCAGAACGCCATCGCCGAGGAAGAGGCAAGAGCCGAGTCCCTGGACGAGTACGAAAAGTATACCAAGACAAAGAAATATATAGAAGACATGGCAAAGGACAAGCTGGGCATGGTCCACGACGGGGAGATCATTTTCAGGAGCGGGGATGATTCCGAACCGGTCGGATGACAGACGCGGAACTTTTGCGGGGGACAGAGGAATTTCCTCTGTCCCCTTTCGTGTAACAGAGTATATCAGAAAGCATGACATGCTGAGGCCGGGAGACCGGGTGATGGCCGCCGTATCCGGCGGCGCCGATTCCGTGTGCATGCTGAAGATCCTGGATCTCATCAAAGAAGATCTTGAAATTTCCCTGTTCGTACTTCACGTAAACCACCATCTCAGGGAAGACGCAGAAAAAGATGCAGTCTTTGTAAGAGAGCTGGCCCGCCGGCTGGGTCTCGATTTCATATTGAAGGATGTGGACATGCCCGGCGAAGCCAGGCGTCTGGGATTATCGGAGGAAGAAGCAGGCAGGAACCTCCGGTATCAGGCGCTGAGAGAGGGCGCACGGGAAAAAGGCTGCGGAAAGATCGCCATCGCCCACAACGCAGGCGACCTTGCCGAGACCATGATAATGAATCTCCTGAGGGGCTCGGGCCTGAAGGGACTTACGGGAATAAGGCCCGTAAGGGACGAGATGATCAGGCCGATCCTCTTTCTCGAAAGAGAAGAGATAGAGGCATACCTCGGGTATACGGGAACGGAATGGGTCACGGACAAGACAAATGAAAGCCCGGTCTTCACCAGGAACAGGATCAGAAACACCGCCATTCCCTGGGCAGAGGAAAACGTCTCTCCCCGCCTCATTCCGAGACTAGCGACCACATCGGAGATATTGACGGACATTCAGGCCCACCTGGAAAAAGAAGCCTCTGCGCTTATCAGATCGGGGTTTTCCAAAGGTTATATTGATTCGGAAGTGTTCCTCTCCGCTGACAAGGCTGTCACAAGGGAAGCTCTCCTCCGGATCCTGGAGGGCAAGACCCCGCACAGAAAGGACATCACTTCAAGGCACATAGAGATCCTCATGAATTTCATGGCGGACAAAAGAGGAAGCGCTGACCTGGACCTGCCGTACGGTCTAAGGGCAAGGCGGGAATACGGAAAAGTCTTTATTTTCAGGGAAGGAGAGGAGCCCGGCTATTCCCCCGTTCCTACTTGTAAAACCCTGCTGGATTGTGATAAAATGACTTCTCGGCCCGTCTGGCGCACAAGAGCGCCCGGCGATCACATAGTGAAAAAAAACGGCAGGAAGACCTCGATCAAGAAGCTGTTCATAGACCTGAAGATCCCTAAAGCTCAAAGAGACCACATTCCTCTCCTGTGCTGCGGATCTGAGGTGATCTGGATACCGGGTCTGGATCTGAAGAGCCGGTTTGCTGCGGATCCCGGTTCGGTTGATGCGCAGGAGTATTCCTGGCCACAGGGGGACATATGAAAAAATACCATATTGAAAAAATGTTTACCGAAGAGGAGGTTGACGCCCGGGTGGAAGCTCTGGCGGCTCAGATCTCAAAGGACTACGAGGGTCGGCCGGTCCACATCATCTGCATGCTCAAAGGCGCCGCATTTTTTACCTGCGCTCTGGCGAAGAGACTTACGGTGCCGGTCACTCTTGACTTCATGTCCGCATCCAGTTACGGCTCCTCAACCCAGTCCAGCGGGATTGTCCGCATAAATAAAGACCTGGACGAGTCAATTGAAGGGAAAGACGTCCTCGTGATCGAGGATATCATCGATACGGGAAGGACTCTGGGCTATATACTTGGTCTCCTCGGAGACAGGGAGCCTGCCAGCCTGAGACTGTGCGTCCTTCTGGACAAGCCGGACAGGAGAGTCGTTGAAGTACCGGTGGATTACACCGGTTTCGAGATACCTGATGAATTTGTTGTAGGCTGCGGCATGGACTACGATCAGCAGTGCCGTAACCTTCCTTACATAGGGATAGTAAAATTCGATGAAGACTAATAATTCTCAAAAAAACCTTTATCCGTATTTCATTCTGATAGTATGCCTGCTGCTGTTCACCGCCTGGCTTGGCAGCATCAATATCAGGGATGACAATTACACCTACAACCGGCTTCTCCAGGACCTCAATGAAGGAAATGTGCTTCACGCCACCATAAGGCCCAACGAGGCCACCCCCACAGGAGCGGTATACGTCACCCTGAAAAGCGGCGAAGAAATGAAGCTCTACGTCACCGACATAAGCGAGGCCGAAAAGCTGATGCGCAAGGATTACGGCATAGACGTGGTGATCGAGAGCGTGCCGCAGGAAAATTGGTTCCTCACAGACGTCCTTCCGGTAATGATCGTGGTGGTTGCGTGCTTCTTCCTGTTCTATGTGATCAACGCCCAGAACAGCGGAGCCGGAGGCGGCGCAAGGATGATGAATTTCACCAAGAGCCGCGCAAAGCTTTCCACCGGCGACAATAAGATCAAGCTCGACGATGTGGCGGGGCTCAAGGAAGAGAAGGACGATCTCCAGGAGATAATCGAATTTCTGAAGGAGCCGGCGAAGTTCACCAAAGCCGGCGCCAGGATACCCAAGGGGGTTCTCCTTGAAGGAGCTCCGGGAACCGGGAAAACCCTTCTGGCAAAGGCTGTTGCCGGTGAGGCCGGGGTGCCCTTCTTCAGCATTTCCGGTTCCGATTTCGTAGAGATGTTCGTGGGCGTGGGCGCGTCCCGCGTCAGGGACATGTTCTCGGAAGCCAAGAAGAACAGCCCCTGCATCGTGTTCATCGATGAGATCGATGCCGTGGCAAGACGCCGCGGAACGGGTCTGGGAGGCGGCCACGATGAAAGGGAGCAGACCCTGAACCAGCTTCTGGTGGAAATGGACGGTTTCGGGATAAATGAGGGGATCATAGTCATGGCCGCCACAAACCGCGTGGATATACTGGATCCCGCCATAATGCGTCCCGGCCGTTTCGACAGAAAGATCACCGTCTCTCCTCCGGACGTCAGAGGCCGTGAAGAGATCCTCAAGGTACACTCCAAGGGCAAGCCCCTCGGGGATGACGTGGATCTGAAGCAGATTGCCCAGACCACCGCCGGCTTCACCGGCGCAGATCTTGAGAATCTCATGAACGAAGCCGCCATCCGCTCCGCAATGGAGAACAGGAGTTACATCACCCAGGAGGATATCAAGAAGTCCTTCATCAAGGTTGGCATCGGAAATGAAAAGAAGAGCCGGATAGTGTCAGACAAGGAAAAGCAGATCACCGCTTATCACGAGTCCGGCCACGCCATTCTATTCCACCTGCTGCCGAATGTGGGTCCGGTCTATACCGTGTCCATCATACCCACCGGCCTCGGAGCCGCAGGCTACACCATGCCCCTGCCGGAAAAGGACGAGATGTTCCGCACAAAGACCCAGATGAAAGAGGATATTATGGTGCTTCTGGGCGGCAGGATAGCGGAAGACATCAAATTCGGCGAGATCACCACGGGCGCTTCCTCGGATATCAAACGGGCCACCAAGGAAGCCAGAAGCATGGTGACCAGATACGGCATGTCCGACAATATCGGCGTGATCTGTTATGACGACGACGGAGAGGACGTGTTCATCGGCCGGGACCTGGCTCATCCCCGTTCCCACAGCGAGCGCACGGAAGGCGAGATAGACAGGGAAGTAAAAGCCATAATAGACGAGTGCTATGCCAAGGCCCGGGAGATCATAGAGCAGCACATGGACATCCTGGAAGCCTCGGCAAAGCTTCTGCTCGAAAAAGAGCGCATCAGCCGGGATGAATTCGAGGCGCTGTTCGATTGAATGAAACGGTCACAGTTCCGGGAATGAATAGGTGATATCTTCACCGTCGTCATAGAAATATACGGTATAACCGTGGGTCACGGCGTTGTCCTTCGAAAAAGTCAGGACGTGCGTGCCCGTGACCTTGGGGAATGAAATAGGCACGACCCCCATCTCCTTGCCGTCGAGAGTCAATGTGGCTCCCGATGGCGCTTTTATATAGACGGTATTTTCCGTGGGCTTCCCCGACATCAGGCTGGCTGAGCCCTTAAGCGTATTACCGGACAGGGAGTTCACGTTCCCCTGCTCCGTCTCGGGCTTCTTTATCTGCCGCCAGTCGTCCTCCGTCTCTTCCGTGCTCTCCGTCTCAGTCTCCGTTTCTTCCTTCTCCTCCGCCGCGGTCTTTTGAAGGGAGAACTTAAATCTGGCGGTCTCTGATCCAATATTTACATACTTCGTGAGGGGCGAATAGCCTTCCGCCTCCATGTCCACGCGGTGAGGGCCGTAGTCAAGGAGGATCTCGCCGCCGTTTTGAGCCTCAGCCCCATCCACCAGGAGCCTCGCCTCCTCCGGAGACACTTCGATGACGACCTTTCCCTGCCGGAGGATCTCCACCTTGGCCTCCTTTACGTCTATCACCGTCTCCTTCCCGCGCTCCACTGTCACTTCCTTTTTTGCCAGAAGCCTCGGGGAATCGAAGACCACCTCATAATCGCCCTCAGGCACCGTCAGCACCATCCCCTCCGAGACCTCAGTGATGACGGTATTTCCGACCTCTATCCATCCCCCCATCACATCCTCGTCGTTCTTAAGGGAAATAAACCCGTGGCCCCTGTCCACGGTGATGCTCTCTATGGTGTGTCCAAGTCCGAAGACAGAGATGGTATCCCACTGCCCGACGGAGTATATGTCCGTGATCCCGTCATCCGTAATGACCGGAGTGTCCGAAGGAAGTTCCAGCGTGGCGCCGCCTATCCTGGCGGTCCCCTTTGATTCACCGAGATTAAAGTCCGTCACTTCGGTGTAGGAAAAGGCTTCCTTGCAGACCCCCAGGGTGGACAGAGTCTTAAGATCCCGCATGAAGGTAACCTCGGCAAGGGAGCCCCTGGTGAGCATCTCCCCTGTCATGGACCCGCCGTAAGCCCCGGTAATACGGGATGTGGCGGTAATATCCAGAGTATAATTCCTGTTCTTATCCAGATTTCTCAGGGTCACGCTCTTTTTGTCCGCCTTCACGATCACGGCGGTATCCCTGGAATCGTATTTCAGGGCGGTCTCCCCCCGTACGATGGCAGGCGAAGCGCCTGCGGCGAGCAGGACCGCAGGGAACAGAGCCGCTATAACGCACAGCAGCTTACTTACCCGCATATTTCCCGATGAGATACTCTTTTTCATTCTTTGACGGATCATCCATCACCTCATTCAGCATTTCGCCCAGTATCCTTCCCATTTCGGGGCCGGGAGTTACGCCTCTCTCTATCAGATCCTCCCCGGTGACCGCAAGTTCCTTCAACGTCACGGGGTCACCGTCCTTCAGGATCTCCTCGTACAGCTCCCTGATGCGGGCATAATGGGCGAATTTCTCCTCCCTCATATAGTCAGACTGGGCCAGTGTGTCCGCAAGCTTTACCGGAAATAAAAGCGGAAAGACGTCCTTCCCTACCCGGTTCATGGATCTCCTGACAGCGGCCTTTGTCTCCGGGAGCCTGAGTTCATGCCATTTTACAAGTCTTTTCACCACGGAGACCGTGGCGTTGTCAAACTTAAGCCTCCTCATTATAACACCGGCGAGGTCGCAGGACACCTCCGCGTGCCCCTTGTTGTGGGTAACTCCGTTCTCATCAACAGTCTTTTTGTCCGGCTTCCCCATATCGTGAAAGAGCATGGTGAGCCTAAGCGCGGGATCCGGCGCGATATGCTCCAGGGAATGAAGGATGTGTTCACCCACCGAATAAATATGATGGGGGTTGTTCTGTCCGCACTCCATGCACCGGTCCAGTTCGGGCAGCACCTCCGCAGTGATCCCCAGTTCCCAGGCCTTTTTAAGATAATAAGGGCGGGGGCTAAGGAGGATCTTCATCAGCTCATCCCTTACCCGCTCCGCGCTCACAGCGCCGATGGTATAGGACAACTGTCCCGCAGCCATCTGCGTCTGTTCCTCTATCTCAAATCCCAGCTGTGCGGAAAATCTCACGGCCCGGAGTATCCTTAAGGCATCCTCGGAAAATCGCTCATAGGGATCCCCCACTGCCCTGATCAGCCTCCGTTCCAGATCTTCCTTTCCGCCGAAAACGTCCACAAGCCCGGTCCTGTCCGACCAGGCCATGGCGTTGATGGTGAAATCCCTGCGCCTGAGGTCCTCCTTCAGATCGTCCGTAAATAAGACCTTATCAGGATGCCGCTGATCGGAGTATTCGCCGTCTATACGGTAGGTAGTGACCTCGTAAGCCCTTTTCCCCCGGAGCACGGTGACTGTTCCGTGCTTTATTCCGGTATCGACGGTCCTTCCGAAGATCCTCTTTGTATCCTCCGGCTTTGCGGAGGTGGTCACATCCCAGTCGGAAGGAGCCCGCCCCAAAAGGGAATCCCGGACACAGCCCCCTACTGCATAAGCCTCAAACCCGGCGTCTTCAAAGGCCCCTATGATCTCCTTCACATCGGAGGGAAGCTTTATCATGAGCTCCGGCATCACTGGCCTCCGCCGTATGAACTGCCGTATTTTTCGTACAGCCTTCCCATCTCCTCAATGTCCTCCTCATCCACCAGATCGGTGATGGTATCCTTCATTTCCGAAAAATCACCGTCGGATTCGCGAAAGGCGGAGATCACTTCCTTTACCTTCTCCTCATCCGAATACTTGTCAAGGAGTTCGTCGACCTTTTTCTGATCCTCGGGTTCCATCTGCTGACGAACGGCCTCCAGATCCACCTTCTCTCCGGTCTGGTCCTTGATCTCCTTTTCGATAAGAGTGGTCACGGCCTTTTTTACCACTGTTTTTTTTGCGTCCTCAACAGAAGCGCCCTGGATCACAAGTCTCCCCGAAAGGTACATGTATCCGGCGAATGTGAGCACCATAAAAGCCAGAAGTCCGATGAACAAGCCGAAGTGACGGAAACCGCCGCCTCTTCTTCTCTGCCTTCTTACAGGCCTTTCATCCTCGTAGTCGTCGTACTCCTCGTCGTCATCGTAATCGTAGTATCTTCTTCCCGGCATCCCGACCTCAGGCCTCTGCGCCCTGCTCCTGCTTTGAATCCAGGAGAGAATATATGCCTTCCAGGATGTCGTCCGGATCCAGTCCGTGGACCATGCAGGCCTCCTCAAGGGATTCATCCACCGCCACATAGCAGCCGATGCAATGCATCCCCGCGCCGGTCAGGAGATAACTCAGATCGGGATCCTTCAAAAGGATGTCTCCCATCGTGGTCTGCTTTGTGATTCCGTATTTTCCTTCTTCCATAATCTGCCTCTGCACCTCCGTATCTTTATTAACTGCGTTCGTGTTTTTCCTGTCTGTAAATCCGCATTTGAAGCCGTTTTGCAGCATCCGTATCGCATTGTGCCGGGGTCACCCGGCCCGTGCCTGCGGCACGCCGCACCGGCGCTGTCTCTCCTCTTCCTGTGAACGGGGTCACCCGGCCCACGCCTCCACGCACACCGCCTCGGCGTAGTCTCCCTTCTTCCTGTAAATAAGGACGTATTCCCCGCATCTGTACAGGCCGCCGTCCTTTTCAAAACTGACGGAGGAGAGCTCCCGGGAGAGTCCGGTGCCCATGGCCTTCAGGCAGCTTTCCTTCAAAGTCCACAGTCTGTAAAAGCTTTCGGGATCCCGTTTTACCTCCAGGGCCTCCGCCGGGGAATAAAACCTGTCAGCCAGTTTCCAAAGATCCCTTTCGGGTTTTATCAGTTCCGTATCACACCCCACCCGCGTATCGGAAAAGGCTGCCAGAGCCCTGTTTCCCGAGTGGGCTAATGAAAACAAAACATCGTCCCTGTCCTTCAGGTAAGGACGCCCCTTATCCTCAGTCCCGATCGCCGCTTTGGCGTAATCGATGCCCCGCTCCGAAAGGCCCTCTTCCAGCAAAAGCCCCGCCGCAAGAGACAGCCTCCTGTCAGGTTCAAACCTGTAGCGCATGATCTTTTCTCTGCGTCCTTCAGGCATCCTCCGGAGGCATCCGGCAAAGACCTCTTCATCCTCAAGCAGATCTGCCGGCATACTGTACAGAGTAACCGTCCTCCCGCAAAGGACCGTTTCCTCCCTGCAGATCCCCTTCAAAGGCTCGGCCTGCCCAGTAGATCCTTGTAGGAAACGGGGACCTCTATGTAGCCTGACGCATAGGCCCCCATATCGTACGGCGAATAAACGATGTACGCCTCGTCCTTTCCAAACTCGATATATGTAGTCTCAAGAGAGGCAGAATCAAAGGCCTGTTGGTACAGCTCATTGGCATCCGAAGCAAAGTACGGGCTCTGGTCGGGATCGTAACTCTGCATGTTCTTTACGGTCTGTTCCGCCACAAGGGTCTTGAAAACCTCCTCCGGCGCAGGATAGAGATCCTTTATCGTCACCTGCTTCCCGGTCTTCAGATCGTACATGTACTGGTTCCTGTTGGGATAGCCGTGAGCTCCGCCTCCGTACCAGTAGCCGTCGACATTCACCGTCAGGTATTTTTCATTCAGTATCGCCACGGCAGTGATCCTCAGATCGTCCGTCACGCAATAACGTTCCGGATTCGCCTTATGCTCCTCACAATCCGAAGGGTCGCCCTGAAATTCCAAATCTTCCTTTGAAGGAGAGAGGAAGGCTTCCTGCTTTTTCTTAAGATCCTCGCTGATCAGACCGGCCTTGTCGGAAACGGATCCGTTAAGGATGAACCTCTCCCCATACCGCTTTGCCAGGGGAGTCCCGCAGTTCGGACAGTCATACTCATAGGATCCTCCCTCCACGGTCCCAAACTCAAACGCCGACAGCCTGCTGTCAGGGCAGCCGATGTCCTCATAATCGGCCTTCCCTCCCGTGGCTTTCGCCCTGA
>JAEELB010000029.1 GCA_016288705.1 Lachnospiraceae bacterium
AATAGCGAGTCTTATCCTAACAAAGGGCTCGCGTGACAGTCGCGGCCTCCACGAAAAACCCGGAAAGTTAGGATAAAACAGCGAAAACAGCGAGTCTTATCCTAACAAAGGACTCGCGTGACAGTCGCGGCCTCCACGAAAAACCCGGAAAGTTAGGATAAAACAGCGAAAACAGCGAGTCCTATCCTAACAAAGGGCTCGCGTGACAGTCGCGGCGACCCGATAAAAATGACAAAATCGGCATTTTTATCGGTAAGAGAGAAGTCCTGAGGGAAGGACCACACTCTCCGATTGATTTACGGCTCGAAAGAGGATAAAATCGGTATTGTGAGATGCGAAGGCCTGTTTTTTGGGGGGAGAAGAACATGGCAAAACTTGACGTTCCGTTGAAAAGACTGCCGAAATATATTACAAGGACAGCGGCATCTGTATTATCTGTTCTGATTCTGGCGTCCTCGGGTATAGGGACATTTGAGCCTAATCTTCCCGAGGCTGTCTGCGCCTCCGACGTATCGCCTGCCGGGGAGGCATTTGATTCCGACGTATCGCCGGCCGGAGAGTCTTTTGTTTCCGGCGGCTCACCTGCCGAGGAGACTCTTGTTTCCGCCGGCTCATCCTCCGGGGAGGCGAATGATCCCGGGGTGGAACCGGAGAGCGATCCGGAACCGTCGCCATCTGACCAGTCCGCGTCTGAAGGGCAGGATGAAGACGAAAAGCTTTCCGCGAGCAGCAATTCCCTAAATCCCGACGGATATGTGTATCTCCCGAAACCGGTGTATGACCTGAGCTTCAGGGCTTTCAACAACGGCTCTGTAACCACTCTGACCTACGGCATTCCCGCATCCACCGGAAGCACCTCTGTGACCGCCTATCTGTCAGGCATCGGTAAATATACGGAATTTACCCGGTCCATGGAGAACTTTTTCGATTTTAATGAAGGAGAGGGCATCGATTACTGGATAGAATCCATGGATGGCATTGAAGACTATCATTATGATGAGAACCTTGAAGACATCAGTATCGAAGGAGGCCATGATTATCTCTTTACTGCCGTGCCTACCCGGAAGATCGGGGATAGTATTTATGCCCGTTTTTCTCCTGCCGTCTGGTACAACGGGAAAAAGCACACGGACGATCTGGACCTTCATCTGTACGCTGAGGAAGACGGATCCGCGGGCACAGGCAACCGGTATAAACTTATTGCCGGAAAAGACTATTCGGTGAAATACGGAAATAACGTAAACGCTTCATTGGTCATGGACGAAAACGGGACGTATTCCGGCAGTTACGGTCCGGACGATTCGCTCCGTCCTTATTTGCAGATCACGGGAAAGGGAAATTACAAAGGATTCTCCGCAACGGCCTATTTCGACATTTTGCCTCTTCAGTTGAATGACCCATACAGAGTGAGAACAGAGCTGGAGGGCCTGAAAAACACCTATGTATTGAAATCCGGGAAGCTAAAGGAAAAGATAGATCCCAAGGCCGGGGCCGATTTTTACGGTAAAAAAAGCACATTGAAAAAACAGACCGACTATTCGGTGAGACTGTACAGATATGATGAAGATGAGAGGATTTGGCGGAGACTCGGGAGCGATGATCCTTCCGATATTTCCGAGACCGGAGATTATCTCTATACCTTATGGGGACGGGGAAACTACTGCGGCATATATTTCGGCGATTGTTATAGCTACGAGTTTTCCGATGGGACGGAGGATCCCATCAATCCGGAGCACTATGATTTTTCGGGAGCGGAACGGGACGGTTATGCGCTCTGCCAGTTCCGGGTATCCACGGATGCATACCAGGATCTGTCCCGGGCGAAGATCACGCTTAAGAGATCTTCCATAGCATTCGACGGGAAGAATCATACCTCCGATGACTTTGGCCTAAAAGTATCTATCGGATCCGGAAAAGACAAGAGATATCTGACTGAAGGAAAAGACTATACGGTGTTCTTTGACGGAACGGATTTCCGCTACATCAGATCAAGGGAAAAGAATAAGGATACGGGCAAATATCATTACACCACATCTGTCTGTTCAGCGGAATATGAGACGCGGATAGGCATTGCAAATAAATACGCAGTCACGGTAAAGGCGATAGAGGGAAGCGGGTATTACGGGGAAAGATCCGGCACAACGGTGAAGATCAACGGTGTTTCGTTTAAGTCCGGGGATATAAAGTACAAGCCTCTGGTCTTTAACGGGTATGATGAGGATCCCAGGCAGTTGCCGGTGAAAAAGAAGCACAAGAGTAAACTTGTCCCCATGAGCAGTATCGACTCTATCGGGTTCAACAGTGACAATACGAGTAAATATCTGGAGAACATAAATAATAACCCGGGGTATTATAGTAAATATTGCTACGTGACGCTGCGCTCTTATCCTGACGCCGCTCCGGGCAGGTATTATTCCACTCTTTACGCTGTAGGCGGAGGCGTGATGCGCGAGAAAAAGAATCCGTCGATCCCCTTTGTCCGCAAAAAGATATCTCTTAAGGATGCGGTGAAAAAAGGATACATAGGTCTATACATCCGTCCCGGCAGATATAACGCCGGGGGAGCGATGCCGGGAGGGATAGATGTCACGTTTTTGGGGTTAACTTCGGAGAACGCCCGCGTATATGCCGACGGGGATACTTTGTACACTCCGTACAACAGTAAGATTTACATGTCAACATCATTTAAAGTCAAGACGTCCCGGAACAAAAAAGCAGGGGATGGGGCGGTGCTTACCCTGAGCGGGTCCGGACATTTTACCGGCTCCTGTAAGTTTCCGTATTCCATCGAGCCTGAATATTTGTCGCAGGGGTCTGTTCCTGTTCTCAATGAAAACTCATGGTACAGAGAGAAAGGAAAGATCATACGCGATAAACTGAGCGGAAACTTCTTCGACGAGGGGCAGCTTGTCGCAAAGGTTTCCGGCAGAAAGCATTCGGACTCATCTCTGAAGCCGGAAGTCAGTATATATCAGACTTATTATTCCAACAGAAAAGACTGTAATGACTTGATGCTCAGTCTTGCGCCTCTGTCCTCCAGATATTATTCCATCCTGAAAACGGATGAGACCGGCAATTCCTGCAGACTGACTGTCAGATTTGACGGGACTCCGGTCATCACGGGGTTTGAGCCCGACGACATTCCGATAGAGGGCGTCTATTCGGAATATGCGGAACCTGCAAAGATCACAGGCGCAACGGTTGTGTACAAAGGAAAGAGCTATGTCTTTGAAAAGGGCAGCAGCGTGGCTTTGCCCTATGAGGGCAGACAGATCAGGTTCGACAGGAACCCTGAGAAAGGAGACGGCGTCAGTGAGGTCGTTCTGAGCGACGGGACCCGTCTCGGGAAAAATGATTTTTATGTCGAATACGGCGATAATCTCTCCGTAAAGAAAAACGGGGGCTGGTTCAGGGTGGTGCTGAAGCAGAACGATGCCTCGGGATCATTTGCATACGGAGGAAAAGCGGTATTTAAGTTTTCGATAATCAAGGACGGAGAAAAAGTCTGGTGACCTAAGTGCTGATGATCGACAGAACCCGGTGGAACTTGCCGTTTCACCGGGTTCTGTCGTTTCGGGTCATATGATCAGCATGCTGTTCCGATGCCTTACAGCACTCTGATCCCGCCGTACTTCCTGATCTTCATTACCATGCAGGAGCCTTCGCCGAATACGTGATCGAGAGCGCGCCTGTATTCCTCAACGGCGTCATTTCTCACAAAGGCCTGAATGGTGCCGGCGAAGCCTCCGCCGTGCACTCTGGATGCCCCTTTTTTGCCGGCGAGCACGTGGGAACTTACGAAAAGCCCCAGGGATACGCCCTGACTCTTCACGTCGGAATTTGAATAGACGTTCTGCAGGTATTTGAAAGAACCGTCCCCGGAGGCTGTGACCAGTTCAAGAAATCCTTCGAAATCATTCTTTTTCAGGCACTCTGCCTCCTGAAAGGCTCTTTGACTCTCGTCGAAGAAATTGAGGGCTCTCAGGACTGCCCGGTCTCCGAACTTCTCCCTGATGGCGGATATGTCCCTCATGACATCCTCGCTATTGACCTCGCGAAGCACTTCCTTTCCGTAGAAGCCCGCCACGGCCTTCATTTCCGCGGGAGCTGCGGCGTAGTCCGGCGTAAGGTCCGCATGGCTCCCCTTTGTGTCCGTGATGCAAAGGGAATATCCTGCCTTGTCCATGTCGAACTCCACCTTTTCTATGACGGGGTTCTCCGGATCCTTGAAATCGATATAGCACAGGGAACCTACCGAGCATGCCATCTGATCCATGAGGCCGCAGGGCTTTCCGAAGTATTTATTTTCGGCGTACTGGCCGATCTTTGCGATATCCACCGGATCTATCTTTTCGTCATTGAAGAGACCGGAAATAATGACCCCTACGAGAGTCTCGAAGGCTGCCGAGGACGAGAGACCGGAGCCCCCGAGAACGTCGGAGGTCACATATGCTCTGAAACCTGACACATTGAAGCCCCTGTCCTTTAATCCCGCTGCGACACCCCTTATCAGGGCGGAGGTGGTGCCGGCTTCATCAGGAATGACCGAAAGCTCCGACAGATCGAGCCTGACTTCGCCGAAGCCTTCAGAGTAAAGGGATATATGTTCATCGCCGGAAGGGGCAGCCACTGCGATGGCATCCAGTGAGATGGAGGCGGCAAGGACCGATCCCCGCTGGTGGTCCGTATGATTGCCTCCGACCTCGGTCCTGCCGGGGGCGCTGAAGATGCCGGCGGAATCACTTTTTCCATAGATCTCTTCGAATCTGGTGAGGGCTTTATTTATACGCTCCTTTGCGCCGGCGCTGTCTCCGGGGTAGATGTCATCAAGCCTGCTGTCAAAACTTCCGTCCTTCAGACCTCTTTTGATCTCATCTGTAGTCATGTTCTTTTCCTTTCAATTGTTTCTGCAAACGCCGCATATCAGGTGACGAGGGAGACATACACTTCCCGCGGCATATCGTAAACGACGGTATCGTTGCCCGCAGAATAAACGCGGCTTTGAGCAGGCTCATGCCGCAATTGCTTTGCCCGCTTCCTATATATTTTACAGGATTGTTTCGGATTTTCAACCATGCTGTCACGGGGTTTTCATGAGATACGGGACATGTGGCCCCTACAGAGAAAAAGGCCTGACTCCTGCGGCACAGGCTCGTTCTGTACAAGATTTTCCACAAGTGTTACAATGCTCCTACAGAAGCACAGACTGATGGTGCACGCCACGTTCTATTCGATCAGGTGGCGCCGCCGGGGATTGTCTCCCGATACCTCCTGTTTGCATGAAACTGTAAACAACAATAGTCTTCCGGCCAGGTAGTGGAGGGAAAAACAGTATGGGAAAGAGAACGTATAACCCAAAAGGTAGAAGAAGAAACAACTGACAAAGGTGAGCTTTACACAGATTTGATCTGCCTGGTAATCAAGGTATCAGGGCATATTCTTGAGAAGAATAACAGTCTTAAGAAGGAAACGGAAGTCGTTATGGGAGACGATGTTTTAAAATCATAGATCAGAAAAGCTCTTCAAGCGGAGGTAACGTCTATTTTATTTCCCGATCAGAGAGGTGGAGAAATGAGAAACAGAAGGTTAATATCATTACTCATTGCTTCTTTGTTTCTACTTGAATTACTGCCTGCAAGGACATTTGCAAAAGACATTAATAAAACA
>JAEELB010000030.1 GCA_016288705.1 Lachnospiraceae bacterium
GAAGATACAGGTCGGCAGCTCCACCGGACAGGAGATACAGGTCGTGATCCCCAAGATGTATCCCGAGAACATGGGCATAGCCGATGTTGACCTTCGTACCGAGGAAGGGGCGCAAAAGGCGATGGAAGAGATTAAGAATGCGATAGAATACGTATCGAGCGCCCGCTCGACCCTCGGAGCATATCAGAACAGGCTTGAGATGACGGTCTCATCGCTCGCGGAATCCGTAGAGAACCTTGAAGGCTCTTATTCAACGATCAAGGATGTGGATATGGCGGAAGAGATGGTCGACTACACGAAGTTCCAGGTGCTTGTCCAGGCGGGAACGAGCATGCTGGCACAGGCAAACGAGCAGCCCCAGCAGGCATTACAATTACTGCAATAAGAAGGGGGGCTGTAAATGACAAAAGATAAAAAACAGGAATACACCCTTAAGATCACAAACGCCTCCCCGACGGGGATAATAGTGATATTGTACGATCTTGCCATCGAATATATCGAACAGGCGAAGAAGTGCTTTGACGCCGATGATCATGAAGGGGCAAAAGAAAACTGTGCCAACGCCGGAAGAGTACTCGGCGATCTGATATCTTCCCTGGACTTTTCCTACGGGATATCGTTTCAGCTGTTCAGGATATACGAATTTGTCTCAAAGGAGATATCGATGGCTGTGATCAGAAATGACGCAAAGAGCCTGGAGTTCCCGGTAAGATCACTCGAGGCCCTGCGGGGATCGTTTGAAGAGCTGTCTAAGCAGGACCGATCCGGACCTGCAATGAGCAATGCCCAGACGGTATATGCCGGACTTACATACAAAAAAGGCGCTCTTAACGAGAGTACTTCATTCACATCCGACAACAGAGGCTATACCGTGTAATACGGTTTTTATGAAAAATCACGAAATTGACCGATCGTGCTCTTGACTGTTTACAAAAGTGCGGTCGGTATTTTATAATCTCCCGTAAAGGATGATCTGTCCGGGCATTATCTGCCCCGATCTTTACGCCACATCGGCGGATTTTCTCATGAGATTTCAATAAGGATATAAGGAGGTACACGGATCTGTGGCAAAACCATATACGGATATCAAGGCGGAAGTGTTTGATTCCGTCTGTTACCGTCTGATGAAAGATTCCGGTGCGGATGACGACCGGGTGTTAAGATCCATAAAAGAGTGCATCATCGCGAATACGGATTGCGCGGGTCTTACGCCGAAAATGCGGACGAGGATGTGCCATGAGCTGTTCAACAGGATACGTAGGATGGATGTCCTCCAGGACCTCCTTGAGGATGATACCGTTACGGAGATAATGGTCAACGGGACCGACGAGATATTTGTGGAGCGGCAGGGAAAACTGTTCGGATCGGGGATATGCTTTGAATCCAAAGACAGGCTCATCGACATCATAGGAAAGATAGCATCGGATGTAAACAGGACGGTCAATCTGTCTTCCCCGATACTCGATGCGAGACTCCCCGACGGGTCGAGGGTAAATGCCGTGCTCGACCCCGTTGCGATAAACGGACCGAGCCTGACCATCAGGAGATTTCCCAAACAGCCCGTAGATGCAAACATGCTGCTTAAGATGAACAGCATAACGGCGCAGGCCCTCGACCTTCTGAAAAAGCTCGTGATAAGCGGATACAATATCCTCATCAGCGGATCGACAGGGTGCGGTAAAACAACGTTCCTGAACATGCTGTCATCTTTTATCCCCAAAGACGAGAGGGTTGTGACCATCGAGGATGCCGCGGAACTTCGGATAGTGGGGATCCGAAACCTCGTCCGCTTAGAGACGAGGAGCGCAACGTCAAGCGGATGCAACGAGATAACGATCAGAGATCTTATTAAGACGGCACTGCGCATGAGGCCCGACCGTATCGTTGTCGGAGAGGTCAGGGGCGAAGAAGCCATAGATATGCTTCAGGCCTTCAACGTGGGGCAGGACGGATCACTGTCAACCATTCACGCAAACAGCGCAAAAGATGCCATATCAAGGCTTGAGACCATGGTCATGCTTTCAACGGTCATCCCGATAGAAGCACTCCGACGCCAGATAGCGTCCGGAGTGGATATAATAGTACATCTCGGAAGACTGCGCGACAAGAGCAGGCATGTGCTTGAGATAAGGGAGATAACCGGAATGTCGGGGACCGATATCGAGACAAGGATGATTTATGTGTTCAGGGAGACGGGGGTAAAGGACGGAAAGATAGAAGGGCAGCTGGAAATAAAAGGCGGCCTTTATAATACCGAAAAGCTTATAAAGAGAGGGTTTGCGATTGAAGAAGAAGAGATACCGTCTTGAGACGAAGGACCGGCTCCTGTGTGCCGTCCTATATATACTGCTGGCGGCGGCGGTCTCATGGCTGTTTTATGACAATCTGTATATGATGTTCATTCTTGCGCCCTTCTTTTTTCTCTTTGTCGCGGCTGTAAGTTCGATAAAAGGAAAAAAGACGGATGAGGAGCTTACGGATGAGTTCATGAAATCCCTTATCTCGGTCTCGACATCCCTTGCAGCGGGCATATCACCGGAAAACGCGTTTATTACCGCTATGTACGATATGGAAAAGCTGTACGGAAAAAGATCGCTGATAACGAAAGAACTGGGCATCATCAACTCTCAGGTGTCAATGGGTAAGAGGCTTTCCGACGCTCTGTTTGATCTTGCCAAAAGGACACAGATACCCGAGATATATGATTTTGCGGTCGTGTTTTCCGTAGCAAAGGAAAAGGGTGCCGATTTTCCGGCTGTTATCTCGTCATGCGTGTCTGTTATGGATGACAGGCGCCGTGCCGAAAGCGAGGCACAGGTACTCATCCGGGCCAAGCAGTATGAGCAGCGCGTGATGTGTATCATACCTCCGGGGATACTCTTATATCTGCGGTTTTCTTCGGGAAGCTTTATAGCGACGCTCTATCATAACATCCTCGGGATAACGGTGATGAGCGTATGTCTGTTCGTTTATGTCCTGGCTGTTATTCTGTCCGA
>JAEELB010000031.1 GCA_016288705.1 Lachnospiraceae bacterium
CAGGCAGTTATTCGCCCCTCTGCCGGACACGAAGGCCTCGGTATTGTCGATGAGCCTCTTTTTCTGTCTCTCGTAGCCCACCAGATCCTTCAGTTTCACGTCAATGGTTCCCCTTATGGGGGCGATATTGAGTTCCTCCCCCGACCCATCGAGCCTGAAGGCGCGGTAAAGGGCGTACTGGCCTGCGCCTCTCCTACCGAAAAATGAGGACAGAAGCCCTTCCATCTCCTCGGGGCTTTCAGCCTTAATGAGCTTTGACGAGAGGCTGCTCACCTCCCCTGCGGTCTCATTGTCGTAAGCCGTCATCCTGAGTTCGGGAGGCCGGAATTCCTTTGCATAATCCGGGAGTCTCAGGCCTTCCTGCAGAAGTTCCTTTATTATCCCCAGGTCGTGCACTGCTGCCGCCCTGAAGCTTCCGGGATCTCCGCCCGCCTCCAGGGAAAGGGAATAAGGATTTTCATCGGACAGCAGCCTGTCGGTGAGGTACGAAGCGGCAATGTTCCCGCTCAGGCCTTTCTCCGCGCACTCCCTCAGCATCACCGAAACCTCCGGCAGGGTGTCCGGGTCTATCCCGGAAAAAACCGCAAATCTGTTATTGTTCAAAGCATTCCTCCTTAAGGTCCCCCTTCGGCAGGGTTCCGGCGTTATTTACACATATGCATATTCGGATCACAACAGTTCGTTGGAATTCAATCCCGAGACTCTCCGGTCTTAAGCGTCTCATAGATCGCCGAGATCAGCTCCTCCTGCAGGAAAGGCTTGGGGACATGGGCGTTCATCCCCGCATCCAGAGCCTTCTGCACATCGGATTCAAAGGCGTTTGCAGTGGCCGCTATTATCGGTATCCCGGAATGGGCGGGATCAGGGAGGGCCCTGATCCTCCTTGCGGCCTCCAACCCGTCCATGACGGGCATTGTCACATCCATGAGGATCAGATCTATGCTGCCGGGATCCGACTTCCTCACTGCTTCCACGGCGCTGACGCCGTTATCCGCAGTCAGCACGGTAAATCCGTATTTCTTCAGGACCCTGTCTGCCAGCATGAGGTTCACGTCAGAATCATCCACCACCAGAACCGTGGTCCCGCTGTAATCACGGCTAAGGGCGTCATTTTCCTCTCCGTCCAGGGCATTCTCACCGGCTTCTTCCTTTGCCGGGCTGAAGGGAAGCCGCACCACGAATTCCGTTCCCTTTCCCTGCTCGGTCTTCAGATCGACAGTCCCCTGCATCTGGTTCACGATCCTCTGTATTATGGCCATTCCGAGTCCGGTCCCCTGGATACCGTTTACGGTCTCCGTTTTTTCACGGGAATAGGCGTCCCAGATATGTTTGCTGAATTCCTCGGACATGCCGATGCCCGTATCCCTGACCCTTATCTCATAGGTGATCTTCTCACCCTTTGACAGAAGCCTGCCGCCCAGGTAAACGCTGCCACCCTTCGGTGTGAATTTGCAGGCGTTTGACAAAAGGTTCAGCACCACCTGCCTCACTCTCAGCTTGTCGCATTCCACCGTATCGTCGCCGGTTTCATCCACATCCACGTCAAACTTAAGGCCGGCCTCGTCAATATTTACCCGGACCATGTCCGCGCATTCCAGCAGCAGGGCTTTTATTTTCACGGGAGCCTGTACCAGTTCCATCTTCCCGCTCTCTATGCGGCTCATATCCAGAATGTCGTTTATCAGGTTCAGCAGATGGTCGCCTGCCGCCGTTATCTTTTCAAGATAATCCGAAAGGGCTTCCCTGTTGTCGATCTCTTCCATGGCAAGCCTGGAAAAGCCGGTGATGGCGCTCATGGGCGTCCTGATATCGTGGGACATGTTGGAGAAGAACTCGGTCTTTGCCTTATTCGCCCTTTTGGCCTCCGTAATGGCTTTGAGGAGCAGCTTCTGCCTGTCCTCAAGCTCCTTTTTCTGCGATGCGATGAGCCTGTCGTCATCCATCTTCTGGGCGGTCAGATCGTCGATCACGGAAGCCGTGACCAGCAGTCTGTCCACGGTATTATTTCCCTTCTCAAGGACGTGATAGCCCACCCTGATCCAGAGGTTTTTCTCGTCATCCCTGTACACGAATTCCCTCTGATCCCCGTCTCCGAAGGCTTCCGATCTGACGGACCGGACCCGGCCGAACAGGCTTCTCTCCTCATCGCTGACATCCTGGAGTTTTGAAGAGATGTAGGTGAGCATTTCACTTATGCCAGCGTTCTCATCAAGGTCCAGTATGCCGTCCTGCTTTACGATCTTCAATGTATCGCTGACAAAATCGGCCAGATAGATGCACCTGTACATCTCGGAAAGAGTGGCTATGATCTGATTGTCCAGCTTGATATGGCCAAGCTCGGTCTCGGAAATGAGGGTGGCTGAGCCGAAAGCCCTGACAGGATTTCCCTTTTCGTCAAACTCGGTGGTATATTTTACCCGGAAGGGGACCCGGCCCACGGTAAGCGGAATATCCGCCTCCAGTTCCGGCGCTCCCTCGTCGATCTTCCGCATCATGTCGCGGTACATATCGGCGTAATCCGCCGGGAATATGCCCATCTCTATGGCGGGCTCCGGATAATTCTCCACAACCGCGGGGAGCCCCAGATCCCTCATGCAGCGGTAGCACGGCCGCATCTCCTTGGTATCCACGAAGTACTCCCAGTTGTAGATATTTATCTGCTCGCTGGCCTGTTTGTATCTGTACTCTATGTCCTCAAGGGTTTCGCTGGCTCTCTTCTCATTTGTGATATTCCTGATCCCCTCGTAGATCACCACTCCCTCCGGAGTCTCTTCCACCGGGAGCAGCCTGCTCCTGAGGCAGACGGAGTCAAAGCCGCAGCAGTCGGAAAAGGTCTTCCTCCAGGTCTCGACCTCCTGGGCCTCGCCTGTTTCCGCGCATTTCCTCACCGCCTTCTCAAAGGTCTTCAGGTTATGATCGTCAAAGGATCTGTGGATATCAGCTTCCAGGAACTCTTTTTCGGGCACATTCATCCACATTTCAGGGAGAAAGCCCTTATTTATCTCCAGGACCCTTATCTCTCCGTCCCTGAAGGACAGCATCGCCGCCGGTTCCGAATACCTGTTATTTATGATGTCGTGATTACCCATGCCCATTCTCCCGTATCCAACCCGTCTCAGATCCCGCTTTCCGAAAACAGCTCCTCAATAACATCCCAGGACCTTCATGCTCCTGACCTCATCCCTGAGTCCGGTGAGGGCGTTTCTGACAGCGGGTTCCGTAAGTTTTCCTTCAAAGTCTATGAAGAACCTGTACTCCCAGTTCCTGTCGGGAATAGGTCTGCTCTCGATATTCGTGAGGTTCAAGGAGTTGTACATGAAGTAGGACAGTATCCTGTAGAGAGACCCGGGGGTATGCGGCACTTCAAGGCACAGGCTGATCTTCCCGGCGCCCGCCATGTATTCCCTCTTCCCGCTTATTATCACGAACCGGGTCTCGTTCTTTTCCTCCTGATTCACTCCCTCCATCAGGATCTCCAGTCCGTACTCCCTTGCAGCCCCCTTACCGGCTATGGCCGCCTTTGTCCTGTCGCCGTCCTCCTTCACCTTCCGGGCGGCGAAGGCGTTGTTCAGCATCTCCCTCCTGTTCCATTCCGGGTGACTGTCCAGAAACGCCGCGGACTGCATAAGGGACTGGGGATGCGAATAAACCGTCCTGATATCCGTAAGTCCTGTCCCGGGAAGCGCCATAAGGCAATGCCTTATGGGGATCACCACCTCGGACACGATATAAAGGTCGTAAAATGAAAGCAGATCATAGGTCTGGGACACTATGCCTGCGGTGGTGTTCTCTATGGGCAGTATCCCGTAGTCCGCAGTGCCCTCCTGAAGGGCGTCCATCACATTCCTGAAGTTCCTCACTCCGAAGCACTCCGCATTTTCCCCGAAGAAGGCGGTAAGGGCTTCGTGGGAATAAGCGCCCCTGTCTCCCTGGAACACGATCCTGGGAGCCCCCTGTCTGATATCTCCGGTCTCCGTAAAGGAATGGGGGGACAATAAACCCTTCTCCCCGAAAATGGTGTACTGCAGCTTCCTTGAAGTGCTCATAAGGAGTCCCGCCAACTCTGCAAGCCCGTTCTGCGTGAGTTCATCAGTGCCGGCGGACATGAAGTTCCTTTTCTTTTCCGTTTCCCTGTCCCTGTCGTAAATGCGGCCCTTCACGCCGCTCTTGTACTCCGCCACCTGACCGCAGAGATCCATCCTGCGCAGATACAGCCTCTGCAGTTCTTCATCCACGCTGTCCAGCTGCTCTCTCAGCTCCTTCAGATCCATCTTTCCCTCTTTTCGTTTCCCGGCGTATATGATACAATGGTCACGTTGCAGAAGCACACTGATGCCGCAGACCGCTCACCGGTTCTCCCGGTCTGCGTGATCTGTATCTTATAATTTTATACCAGAGAGCAGCCATTAGCAACAGGCCGCAGCGGTTAAGAGGTGTATTTATGAAATCGGAAGTGCGCAGTCTGATCTTAGTCGGCATATCAGCGGTGATAGTCATAGGCCTGGTCATCTTTCTCAGGTCGAGAGGCGCACTGTCAGCCAAAAACCCTCCCGAAGCTCTGGGAAATACCCCCGGCAATCTTTACAACAAAGGGTATATGTGCGAGGATCCCGAAGGGATCGTCTTCTTCTCAAATCCGTACGATTCCGGCAGGCTCTACTCCATGAACAGGGACATGACCGATGTAAGGCGCCTGAACACGAACAGCGTCTATTACATAAACGCTTACGGAAAGAGGATATACTACAGCCTCGTCACGGGAGACAGCGACGCGGGCGTCGGAATAGCGCTCCACTTCAAGGGCCTGTACACCTCGGACAGGAACGGAAAGAACGCCATATCCATTGTGGATGAGAACACCTTCAAGACCGCCCTTGTGGGAAATTACCTGATGGCCGAGACCTACTCCGCCGCGGAAGCCCAGAAGCTTCTGAAACTGAAGATCGACAAATCCGAGACCATCGAGATGAAGGATCCCCGCATCGACCCCTGCGGCGTCGCTCCGGGAGCGATCTACCATCCCTCCACCTCGGACCTGTCTCTTTACAAGCTTGACGTGATGACGGGCGAAGACAGCCAGATGGCGCCGGTCAAGGTCTGGAAGCCCATCTATGACGGCGGGAGCATTTATTTCCTCTCTCCCGGGGACGATTACAGGATCGCTGCCCTCAGCACCGATGGCACATCCGTTCCGTTGACTGAGGAGGGATCCGACTGCTACAACATGCTGAACGGCACCATCTTCTACAACGTTATAAACGCCGACTCCCCCGCCCTCATGCGGAGGAATCAGGACGGCTCCACGGATATGATCTACGAAGGGAACTGCACGGACATACAGATGACGTCCACCTACACCTATTTCCGCGAATACGGAACGGACGTCCCCGTGTATGTGACCCCCACCACCGGTCCTGTGAACGTACAGACTTTCGCGGCCGCCCAGGAAGCGGCTCTCAAATACATAAAAGAGAAATAACAGAAACGGAGGATACCAATGGAACATCTGATGAACCCTCTCGACCTCAGCGTGGAAGAGATGGACAAAATGTTCGACCTTGCTACGGACATCGAACATAACCCCGAAAAATACAGACATATCTGTGACGGGAAGAGGATAGCCACCTGCTTTTACGAACCCAGCACAAGGACCAGGCTTTCCTTTGAAAGCGCCATGCTGAACCTGGGAGGACAGGTCATAGGTTTCCCGGACGGAGGCGTGTCCAGCGCGGCGAAAGGCGAGTCTGTAGCCGACACCATAAGGGTCGTATCCTGTTTCGCGGATATCTGCGCCATGAGGCATCCCAAGGAGGGCGCCCCCTATGTGGCGGCGGAGCATTCCTCCATTCCCGTCATCAACGCCGGCGACGGAGGACACCAGCATCCCACCCAGACCCTGACGGATCTTTTGACCATCAGATCCATGCAGGGAAGGCTTGACAATTTCACCATCGGCGTGTGCGGCGACCTGAAGTTCGGACGCACCACCCACTCCCTGGTGAACGCCCTTGCCAGATACGAAGGAGTGAAGTTCATCTTCATTTCCCCTCCGGAACTCAGGATACCGGACTATATCACGGAAATGCTGGAGACAAAAGGAATAGAGTTTTCGGAGGTGATCCGCCTGGAAGACCGAATTTCGGAGCTGGACGTGCTCTACATGACCAGGGTGCAGAGGGAGAGGTTCTTCAATGAAGACGATTATGTAAGGCTGAAGGATTTCTACATCCTGACCACCGAAAAGCTTAAAAGCGCAAAGGAGTCCATGCTGATCCTCCATCCCCTCCCCAGGGTAAATGAGATCGCAGTGGATGTGGATTCGGATCCCAGAGCCGCTTATTTCAAACAGGTACAGTACGGAGTGTACGTGAGGATGGCGCTCATCCTCACGCTTTTGGGCCTCGCGCCGGAGGTATGAGATGCTTAATGTAGGAAAGATAGAAGAAGGCTTTGTAATAGACCACATCGCTGCGGGAAAGTCAATGCAGATCTACGATCATCTGGGACTCGGCAAGCTGGACTGCAGCGTGGCGATAATCAAAAACGCCCGCAGCGTCAAGATGGGAAAGAAAGACATAATAAAGGTGGAATGCCCCATAGACACCCTTAACCTGGACATCCTCCCCATCCTGGACAGGAACATAAACATCAACGTGATAAAGGACGGGGAGATCGTGGAGAAGCGCCATCTGGCCCTTCCCAGGGAGATAAAGAACGTCCTTAAATGCAGAAATCCCCGCTGTATCTCATCGATAGAGCAGGGACTCACTCATGTATTCTATCTTGCGGACGAGGAAAATGAGATCTATCGCTGCCGCTACTGCGAGGAGAAATTCTCCGAGAGCGACTGAAGGAAGCGGTTCACCCCGGGTTTCTCCCCAGGAGGCACTGCTCGTACATATCCTGTTCCATGGTCTCCAGGCCGTTTGCGTAGAGCTTCAGCATATTCTTTACGTCGTCGGGGACGTCGTCTCCCCGCCAGTTCTTGTAGCAGATCCTGTGTTCCATGCTGGCCCAGAGGTCCATGGATAAGGTCCTTATCTGAAGCTCAACGGGGTAGAATCTGTTCTCGCTCATCCTGTACACGGGCACGTTCAGGACCAGGTGATAGCTCTTATATCCGTTTGACTTGGGATTCTTTACGTAATCCGTCTCCTTTATCACCTTTACATCCTGCTGTTTCTTCAGGTCTTTTACCACCGTGTATATATCCTGTTCAAAATACACAATGATCCTGATGCCCGCTATATCCGTAAGACACTCCCCTGCGGAACTGCCGCTGACGCTCCTCCCCTTGTTCATCAGTTTTCTGATGATGCTCCCACGGGATTTGATCCTCTGCTGCATGCTGTGAATGGGATAATTCCTGCTGAGAGTCCTGTACTCCCGGTCCATGCCGTTAAGCCTCAGAGTGACAAAGGCAAGAGCCTCCTCATAAGGCTTGATGAGGGCGTCATATTCTTCCTGAGTGATGTTCTCGTCTTCAATCATGAGTTTTCAATTCCCCGATGTGATGATCTCAGCGATGACGGAATACTCTGTCCCGGCGGCTATCATATAAGTCCCGGTGGAAAGCTTTCTGTCGTATCCGTTGGCGCAGAGGTAACTGTCAAAATCCGAAGCGCTGTCTATAACCCCCGCAGACTGAAGTTTTCTCGCAATGACTGCAGAATCCTCTCCTCTGTTGATCTGCAGGGTGTAATTTCCTTTATTTCCGGAAGCGCCCGCATTGCCGGCGCCGGGATCTGCCGCTTTTCCGGCTTCGGGCGTCCTGTCCGCATCCGTCCCAGTCTTTACCGAAGATCCCTGATCCGAGGCCGCATCCTTTACACTGCTGTCTGAAGGCTTCTGCGGATCGGCAATACTCTGCGTTGCGCTCTCCGCAGGCTTCCGCGCGTCGGGAGCACCCTGCGATGCGCTTTCCCCGGGCTTCTGCAGATCGGAAGATCCCTGCGATGCGCTCTCCGCAGGCTTCTGCGCATCCGTAGCTGCAGGCGTCGTCACCGCGCCTTCCGGTGTCTTGCCGGCATCATCCGCCGTACCGGCTGCAGCGTCCGTTCCGGTGGCCCCTGCCGTCTTATCCGCTTCTGCTCCTGCAGCCTTTTCCGTCTCCGATCCGGCTGCTACTGCAGCCTCTTTTACCGTCTCCGTTCCGGCTGCTTCCGCGGCCTCTTTTACCGTCTCCGTTCCGGCTGCGCTCTCTCCCCTGGCCGTATCTCCCGGTTCCGCAAGGCGGTCATCCGTGGCGGACAGCTCGTCCGGATCCAGCATCCCCAGCTCTCTCGCCCGGTTCTTCACATCACGGTCGCTCATGGCGCTCCCGGTCAGTCCGCAGATCAGACCGGCTATAATGATACCCGTGCCGAGGCCTCTCAGATAATATCTTATTTTCATGACTTCGCCTCGAACAGATCTATCACCAGCTTGACCTCTCCGACGCCTATCCCCAGCTGTCTGGCGATGGCCGTATTTGACTTGCCGCTCCTGTGAAGCTCCAGGATCTTTTCATTATCGACTCTGGAATCCTCCCCTCCGTCCAGCAGGAGTCCCTGGGTCCCGACCCGGGCTTCACTTTCCTCTACAGCGGCGGTTCCCGCCTCCGTCCCGGATACAGCCGCCGTATTTCCGGCTGACTCCACGGCATTCTTCTTCGAATTCTTCAATTCCTCCATCCACTCGGAAAACGGAGGGAGTTTCAGCCTTTCTTCTCCCGTGAGCACCCTTTCTTTGGGTTCCTCA
Organism: Lachnospiraceae bacterium; assembly: GCA_016288705.1. Lineage (GTDB taxonomy): Bacteria > Bacillota > Clostridia > Lachnospirales > Lachnospiraceae > JAEELB01. Next base: position 8,740 of record JAEELB010000031.1, read on the forward strand.
GCGGGCTGTTCCATGACCGCTTCCGCGGTCACGGCATCAGACACAGACTTCTCTTCCGGCTGAACCTTAGGCTGTGCCTCCTCTGAGGTCTGCACCGGAGGACGGGACTCGGCCTCGATGTCGGACCGGATCTCCTCCAGGGTCTGTAACCCTGAACGGGGCTGCGCCTGGGTCTGCGGGACAGGCGCAGGGCTCACCGGTGATACGGATGCGGTACGAAGATCGGCCACAACCTGCGCTTCCTGTCCTGCTGCCTGCCCGGCCGCGGGACTCTGCGCAGCAATGGATGCGGCTGTCTTTGCGGTCTTTGCCGCGCTCTCCGCCTTTTCCGCGGCATCCCTTGCAAGGGTCTGGGCCCTGGAAGCCTCCGATACCGTCTCCTTCAGATTCTCCTGCTTGTCCTGCAGCATGTCGTACATGAACAGGACTTCTTTATGGTTCTTGTCTATCTCGGACAGGATCGTCTCGCTGTACTCCCCGAGGGCGGTCATTTTTTCATTCGTAAGCTTTTCCATAGAGCGTTCGCTCTTCTCTATGGCGTAAGAAACGGATTCCTCCACAATGCCGTCCAGTTTGGGTCTGGAATTCTCTATCTCTCTTGAGACCGCGTTCCTGACCTCTTCATCAGACAGATATCCTTTTTTGTCCTCCTCCCTGTCCGGTACCGCAAACCCGGCGATCACCACCGCCGCTCCGAACAGGACCAGAATAATGCTTACTACCGTCATCCTTTATATGCCCCTTTTAAGATCACTCTTCCGTCTTCGTCTTTTTTACGGGGACGCCTTCTTCCGCCGTCTCCCGAATACTCGTTCTTTCCCTCTTCCTTAGCATCGAACCCTTCCTGCCGGTTGTCGGCGCTGTCCTTTGTATTTACACGGGTCTGCTGCCTTTCCTCCTCACGTTCCCTCTGAATGGTGATGGCGTTCTGCGTAACTGTTGCGTGCTGATCCTCAGAGGTCTTGATCTGTGTGAAGTCGGTGGTCCTGAGGTACTGTCCCTGGAGTTCAACGGGTCCTATAGCCATTGATCATCCCTCCTTCGGAGCCTCAATAAGGCTTCGTCCTGACATCCCCTCTGTCCCTGACAAATCTGCAGAATGACTGCGGAGATTTGACAGTCACGGATGAATCCCCTATGCATATCCTTGTCCCGGGATACACGTCGTCATGCACCTGGACATAGGCTGTATCAACGTTCTTTACTTTATCCTTGAGTTCAAGATATTCCTCATTCAGGTTTCCGGCTTCCTTTTCCGAATCCACGAGCGTCTTCACCAGCGCCTGTATCTGCTTCACCTTTTCGGGCGGGAGCTTCTGTCCCTCCTGAAGCTTCTGCTTCCATGCGCTTATGACCGGAGCCACCGTCTTCTGGGTCTTCTGCAGTTCCAGAAGCCGCTCCTCTATCTCCCTGAGGCGGCCCTTCACTCCGGGATCGTTCCCCACCTCGACTATGGTGTCTCCACCCATCTGTGATCCGAGGGTTTTTGCGTGGATCATATGCTTTGCGGACACTCTTCCTCCGGAAATATAACCGCGTTTTCCGTCTACCTGTATGTCGGTTCCCGCGTCCACATGGCAGTGCATGATGGACTCAGAAGCCACATATCCGCCCGCCTTAACATCCACATTCTCAAGGAATTTCGAGACGATATTTCCGCCGGCGTTGATGGTTCCCTTGCCCATCCCGTTCATGCCCCGGGCTATGATCACGTTTCCGCCGGCTATTATCTCGGCTGCCTCCACAACGCCCTTGACATTTATGTTTCCGCTGGCCTTCACCGTGTAATTGGAGGCTACGTTTCCCTCGATCTCTATATTTCCGTCATAATCCACATCTCCGGTGGCCGGGTTCACATTTGCCAGGAGAAGCACGTCAGATACGGAAACCCTTCCGCTGATGAACTCGATATGTCCGTCCTTTGCGCATACCAGCGACTGTCCGTCATCCTTAACGGTCACGTTCCTTCCATAATCAAGGTGCGCGCTCTTCACATCCCTCGGACTTACCGCCTTCCCGAAAACGGTCTCACCCTCTTCTCCCGGATCTGCGGGGTGAAGCACCGCCAGTATATCCCCCTCCTTGCATTCACGGAGGATATCCAGATGGAAAAAGTCCACGCTCCCGTCCTCATTGAGTTTCGGCTTCGCCCTCATGTCGGTGTCAAAGAGATACTCGACAAAACCATCCTGTCCTTCTCTGGTGGGTTTTCCGGTGGCAACGACTATGTCCGTGCAGTACTGCCTCCCCCCGGTGAACAGATCGTGAATGACATTCCTGTCAATGCCGAAAATGATACCCTTATTTTTCAGGTCGGAAAGGACCTCGTCCTCCGTCATGGATTCGGCTCCGGGACTGCCGGCGTAGAATCTGGCCGTGGCGGTCATCTCATCTTCGGATACGGAGTAGGAACAGCTCTCCCTCTCCGGCATCACGTTCTTTCTGCACAGGGCAAGCTTCTGATCCCCCGTGGCTGAAGCCCCCACCGCTTTTACCAGATCGTTGGATTCAAATGTGATATTCCGGACCTTCAGATAACTCATCACCTCTGAGGGATCCAGTGGAGCGCCGCCTTCAGTGGGCGCATGAAGTTCTATGTAAGTAACTCCGTTTCCGGGTAAAAGTCTGAAATATCCATTCATCATCTGCACCTCATCTCTTCCGGCAGGGCGGATCTCAAACTCAGACCCGTCCCCGCATCAAAGCAGTACATGAACACAACCTGCCCGACCACTCTTCATATCTTGTCTGTGACCACTCCTATATAATCCCCGAGAACCTTTCTCATCTTCTGTATGGCTTTGGAATGCAGCTGGGAGACCCGGGATTCCGAAACGCTCATTGACTGGCTGATCTCCTTGAGGGTCATGTCCTCGTAGTAATAGAGGAGCACCACATTACGTTCCTTTTCGGTAAGGTTATTCAGGGATTCCTTGAGCATCCTCTTCAATTCCTCTTTTTCAACGGCCTCTTCGGGTCCGTCGTTAAATGAGGATCTGGAACGTATCTGCTGAGAACCGGAAATATCGGCGCCCTGCTCCATGAACTCATCCAGGGACACAACACCGGTCACCTTCATCTGTGACTGCCAGCTCAGGAATTCTTCATCCGAAATGCCGAGTTTTTCACGGATCTCGTCGTCGGTCGCCTGACGCCCGGTCTCAAGCTCGACCTGCCGCATGGCGTCGTCTATCTTTTTCTGTCTCTGTCTTACAGTCCTGGGGATCCAGTCCATCTTGCGGATCTGATCCAGGATCGAGCCTCTGATGCGCAGGGATGCATAGGTCTCGAATTTGACATCCTTAAGGTCGTCAAACCTGTCCACCGCATCTATCAGGCCGAAAACGCCGTAACTCACCAGATCGTCATATTCCACGTTCCCGCCCAGGTACATGGAAAGACGACCGGCAATGATCTTCACAAGAGGAGCGTACTCAACAATGAGCTTCTCCCTTATTTCCGGAGAGCCCGTCCTTCTGTAATCGGCCCAAAGCCTTTTTTTACCCGCATCATCCATGATCTACCTCAAAAGCTCCGTCAAACTCCAATTCAGTTGGAATGATCCCGGATATCGGGATACGGCGAAAGAGAATACGGACAACCGGCCCCGGGTCTCACTCCTCCTCATCCGTTTCCTCCTCTGCATCGATGTAATCGGAATCGGATCCTTCCGGAGACCCGTTCTCTTCCCCGGATTTTTCTATGACTTTCTCGTCCTCCCGTTCCTTTATCTCCTCGGCAAAACGATCAAACATATACCTGATGAGCCCGCCGGCGATGTAGAACAGTACGAGGACGATCACCAGCACAACGATGATGTCCTTCAGTTCAAACCTGCGGATGACCATGGTGATACTGGCGATAGCGCCGCCCGTGAGCATGACTCCCGGCGGGATGAGCTTTCTCTTCTGCTTCGCGGCCTCATAGGCCTTCTGTCTGCGCTCGGCTTCCTTCTTGTCCAGGATCTCCTGCTGCGCGTCCAGTATTACCTGCTGCTCATCCGAGGTAATGGAAGATTTTTCCATGATCCCGGGCTCTTAAATGGTCTTTTCGGGTTTGCCCACGGCCTTGATCACGAAATCTCCCGTCTCCGGATAAAAGATCACCGTACGGCCGTAACTTTCCCCTGTATCCTCAGAGAGGAGACGGATGCCCATCTCCTTGAGCTTTGACTTCACCGCTTCCACATTTCTCGCGCCCACCTGAACCACCGACAGGTTGGAATTCATGGCAAACATCTTGGCGCCGCCGGCAATCTTCGCCACAAGTCTGGATCTCGTGGCACCTGCGGACACCACCTGTTTTACAAGTTCTTCCACCCCCGTATCGGCAAACTTGTACACGTTTGAATTGTTCCTGATGGCAGTGGAATCCGGAAGCATCACGTGGGCAAGCCCTCCAACCTTTGACACAGGATCCCTTACGGCTACACCCACGCAGGATCCAAGTCCCAGCGTTGTAATGGCGTCAGGGCTTTTAACAACATTCAGATCGGCCATTCCGACCTTTATCATCTCACTCATGTGTTCAATCCTATCAAATGACTAATTCTCAGGCTACAATATGCACATCTATACCGAGTGCTTTGAGTATCTTCGTATAAGACTCAACGTCCGGAATAAGTATGAAAAAGCCGTCGATCAGCGTTTCATCAAAAAACTGCGTCTGTATGAGAAGGATCTTGTCCCCTATGGTGCCAAACTCTATGGCAGGCACAGAAAGCAGGGCTCCGGCCATATCGATGGCCAGATCCGGCGGTGTGGGATAAATCTTCAGATTTGTAAGTGTGGAGAGCGAATTCAGGTAAGCGCCCGTAATGATATTGCCGACCTCCTTGAGAGCGGAAAGCTCCATTTCATTGAAATCAGGGGCATTCTCATCCCCCATTCCCATCATAAGCTTGTTTACCAGATGCTTTGCCCCGCCTTTTTTAAGGAGGAACATTATGCTTCCCTCCACATCTCCTTCAACGCCCAGATAGATCCCGGCCATGATCTGTTCCGCGCCGCCCATCATGTCCCCAAGCTCCTTGAATTCCAAAAGCTTAACCTGCGGCACCGACATATCAACCTTTGTTCCTATCATCTGGGCGAGAGCTGTAGTGGCGTTCCCTGCTCCGATATTGCCGATCTCCTTCAGAACATCGTAATATTCCGAAGTCATCTGCTCCATGTTAAGATTTTCAGACATAGTATTGCCCCCCTCAGGCTGCGGAATCTCCTATCACGGAATTCAGATTCAGCAGGGAAATGAGTCCTCCCTCGTATTTCCCGACCCCATTGATGAATCTGACCTCCTCACTGTTGGTCTCATGGTTCACGTCATCCACCTGCTCGGAGGAGAGAGTGACCACTTCCTTGACCTCATCCACGATCACTCCGGTCATGGACTGATGCTCGGTACGAAGGATTATTATCCTCGTGCTGTTTGTAAATTCGGTATCCTCGAGTCCCATCTTGAGCCTCAGGTTCATGACAGGCACCACTTCGCCTCTCAGATTGATGACTCCTGTAATGTATGAGGGAACCTTGGGAACCCTGGTGATCCCCGGGACTCTGAGAATGTTGTCGATATACTTGATATCGATCCCGTACTGCTCGTCTCCGAGTCGGATCACGATGTACTGGATGGAATCCTCAGTTACAGCTACAGACACTTCATTCATAACATTTTCTTCCATAACAGTCCCCTCCTCAGAATAACGCATTTGTATCGAGTATCAGCGCGACTTCTCCGTCTCCCAGGATCGTTGCGCCACTGATCATCTTTGCCTTGTTGGTCAGCTTGCCGAGTGACTTGATGACTATCTCCTGCTGCCCAATGAGCTCATCCACTACAAGACCGGCCTGGAGATCGCCCTTCTTCACAATGATGACCACCATGTTCTTGCCCTCCTTCGGAGGAGTGGGGGTCTCAAGGATATCCCTGAGTCTCAGGATGGGGATAACGGTGCCGCGGAGATTGATCACTTCCTTATTTTGGACCAGCTTGATGTCGCTGTCCTGAACGTCTTCGATAGTCACTATGGAGCCCAGCGAGATCGCGTATTTCTCTTCTCCCACGATGACCATGAGAGCCTGTATGATGGCAAGGGTCAGAGGAAGGCGGATGATCCAGGTGCTGCCCTCTCCGTATCTGGACTTGACCTCAACCTCGCCCGACAGCGCTTCGATCTTGGACTTGACAACGTCCAGACCCACGCCTCTTCCGGAGACGTCGCTCACCACCTTCGCGGTGGAGAAGCCCGGCTCGAAGAGAAGGGAGATGGCTTCCTTTTCCGAGAGGAGTGAAGCCTGTTCCGGCGTTACCACGCCTCTCTCTATGGCCTTATTCTTGACCGCTTCCACGTCGATGCCGTTTCCGTCGTCCCTGACTTCAATGACGACGTTATTTCCGTCCTGATAGGCATCCAGGAAGATGGAGCCGGTCTCGGGCTTCCCTCTTTCCTTTCTGACCTCGGCAGATTCGATCCCGTGATCAGCCGAATTTCTCAGAAGGTGCATAAGAGGATCGCCGATCTCATCCACCACGGTCCTGTCAAGTTCGGTCTCTTCACCGGTCATGTACAGTTCCATGGGCTTGCCCAGCTTCTTCGACAGATCGCGCACCATACGGGGGAATCTGGTCACAACGCTCTCGATGGGGACCATTCGGACCTTCATGACGGATTCGTGAAGGCTTGTGGTAACCGACTCAAGATATTCCACCTGCTCGTTCACCGCCGAATTCTGTTCTCCGTCCACATTTGAAGCCGACACCAGGGAGTTCTTCGCTATGATAAGCTCCGAAACCAGGTTCATCAGCACGTCAAGCTTTTCGATATCCACACGCACGGTGTGATTCACTACCGACTTTGCCGGCTTCTTTCCATCGCCCTGCTTTGCGGGGGCCTGAGCGCCCTTTCCTGCGGGAGCAGCGCCCTGAGGCTTGGTCTCGGGGGCCGGCTGGATCTGGGTCTTCTCCTGGGAAGCTGCCGCGGCCTCTTCCGCCTCGGCTTCCGAAGCCTCTTCCTTCTGGTCCACGAAATCGAGAGGCACGGGTCCTCCCTCCACCTTTTCTATCTCGGATATATCCAGGATATCCTTCTTGAGATCATCAAGTTCGGCGTCGCCTACCACGATAAGGCTGAACTCGAAATCAAACTTCTCGTCCTCTATGTCCTGTGAGGAAGGGGATGAAACAGCCACCTCGCCGCCGGCGTCCTCGATGCACTTGAACGCCATGAACGCGCGGGCCGCCTTGAGCACGCAGGTATTCTGGATGAAGATGGTGAGGCCGAAAACCTTCCGGCCTTCCTTTATCGCGGAAGCGATCACCTCTTTCTGGGAATCGTCAAGCTTTATGCTCTTCCAGCCTGCGCCGTCGGAGGAAGCGTCCGCCTTGTCTTCCTTGGCGTCGCCGGAGGCATCGGAACCCGCGTCCTTGTCGGAAGCGCCGGCATCCCCGGCCGGGGCTTCGTCCCCCTTGCGCTCGAGTATGTCATTTAACTTCTTCATGATGGCCTGATTCTCTTCAGTGCCCTCGTCGCCGGTCTCCCTGATCACCTTCAGATAGGTTTCGAGGGCGTCAAGGGTCTGGAAAAGAGTGTCTATCATGTCGGAATTGACCTTAATGGTCCCGTCCCTGACTTCAGAGAACACGTTTTCCATGTCATGGGTCAGATTCTGCATGCGCTTGAAACCCATGGTCCCCGCCATTCCCTTAAGGGTATGAGCGGCTCTGAAGATCTCCTGAATGCACTCCTCATTTTCGGGCTCCTGCTCAAGCGTCAGGATCTGAGTATTCAGGTTCTGCAGATTCTCATCTGTCTCATCGAGAAAGATTTCCAAATACTGACTTACATCCATCTTACCTTCCTCCGTGTCAACACGCGAGAACTACTCTCACGGCCTCACTCCAACGTTCAACATTATCTCTTTTGCTATATCGTCAAGATCTGCGATCTTGTCCGCGTACCCGTTTGTAACGATGTTCTTCGGCATCCCGTACACTGCGCAGGTGCTCTGGGACTGGGCTATGGTGTATAACTTCTTGTCCCGTCTCAGCTTGCCGATCCCTCTGGTGCCGTCCATCCCCATGCCGGTCATCACGACGCAGCATATCTCATCATAGGGGGCGCTGCTCAGGGATTCGTACATGTAATTCGCACAGGGCTTGACCCCTTCCCTGGGGGGCTCGTCGGAGTAATGGATCTTCACCGTCGTCCCCGCAGTCTGGACATTTAGATGCTGCCCGCCCTTCGCGATATATACATGTCCCTTTTCCAGCCTGTCGCCTTCGCATGCTTCCGTCACCGTGACCTCGCTCAGCTGGTTAAGCCTGTCCGCAAGGGACGCCGTGAAACCGGCCGGCATGTGCTGCACCACCAGCATCGGCGCATCCATCTTCGCCGGGAGCTTGGGGATAACGCTCTGGAGAGCTTTCGGCCCCCCCGTGGATGATGCGAGAGCCACCAGCCTTCTGCCCGGTCTGGATGCAGGCGCCTGTATGGCGGGCGCCGGGCCGGAACTTCTGCGGGCTGAAGGCCTCCACGCTAACGCTGAAGGAGAAGCGTTCGCAGCGGTCTCCAGCAGGGAAATAAACCTGCTTATGAACATCTTGTCCCGATACTCGCTCTGATTCTCCGGCTTGTGGATGAAATCCACCGCTCCCAGTTCCAGAACATCAAGGGTGATCTTCGCCCCCTCGACGGTATCGGTGCTTGACACGAGGATATTTGCCTTTATCCCGCGTCTCTTGAGTTCCTTCATGAACTCAAGCCCGTTCATCCGGGGCATGTTGATGTCGAGTACCACAACGTCATATTGCTTCTTTTCGAGATATTCAAGAGCGTATATCCCGTCTGCCGCCTTGTCTTCGACCTTGAACTCCCCCGTGGATTCGATTATATCACATAGCACTCTTCTCATGAGTGCTGAATCATCCACCAACAAAACTTTTTTTTGACTTCCTGACATTTTTTCTCTCCTGTTAAACAGATTTTTTCCTGTGCATCCTTTCGGTATTGAAGATATACTTGATGATCTCCTCTCTGGTGTCATCATCTATGTTCACGTATTCCGCCCTGTGCTCATAACTGCCGGGGCGGCCCATGAGTTCGCCGGAGGCCAGTATCCTGGACACTATGTTATACCTTTTGGAGCCCCCGGGCATCATAAGGTCGTACCTCACTATCACCGTCTCCCCCACCGGATACTGGTAATCCGATACAAAGCGTATACCGCCTCCGCTTATGTCCACTATGATGCTCCGCTTAAGGGGAAGGCCGGGCTTGAGTTCGATATCCGTATCCCTGCTCTTCTCGGGGATCGTCTCATCCTCATCCAGGGATCTTGAGACCATGGAAAGGGAACAGCTGAGCCTGTAATACTCCCTCCGCTGATGCTTCCTGAGATTGCTGGTGAGCTTCATCACCAGAAGGTATATCCTGCCTTCCCTGTACCTGTCCTCCACCGTGGCGTAGCACTGGTAGAGGCCTCCGGGAGTGTAGAAATAAAGGTCGCATCTCTTTCCCACCGGCAGAAGCACCAGCTTCTCCTTTTCCGTAGGCATGTAGAGCGTGATCTCCTCATCCGAATCTATCTCATAGATCTGTGAGGTATAAGTCTGCTTCGAGGTTCCGGTTTCAGCTCCCAAAAGCTGTATATCCGTCTTGAAGCCCTCATTGATGAACTTTCTTAATATCCCTTTTTCGGCCATTTATCCACCTTTTTTTCCAAATCTGAGCATCCGGGCGAAAAGCGCGGTGATACCCCTCGACTCCTGACCCAGGCCGGCCTCCTGGCCGGAGAGGAAGGACGCGATGGCCCCGTAGGCCAATGCGCTCTTTGAATCGGGAGCGCCGATAGATACCGGCTTCTGCTGCATCACAGCTTTCTCAAGCTGAGTGTCGTAAGGAACGCTTCCCAGATAGTTGATCTTGATCTCCAGATATCTGTTGACCACGGCATCAAGCTTCTGGAAAAGTTCTCTGCCCTCCTTCTCATTCTTCACTTTGTTTCCTATGAACCAGACAGTGGTGTCATTCTTTTCAAAATGCCTGTTCCTGCCGAGCGCCTTCAGAAGGGAGTAGGAATCCGTAATGGAAGCGGGCTCCGGCGTGGTGACCAGAAGGATCTCGGAACTTGAGAGCAGGAATTCCATAACGCTGTCGGATATCCCTGCCCCCGTGTCTATGATCAGCACGTCGGCCATGGAATCAAGCTTTGAAAGATTGTTTATGATCGTCTCCAGCTCCCTGCGGGAGAGGTTGGCCATATCCGCGATCCCGGACCCTCCGGAAATAAAACCTATGTCCATGGGGCCGTTGGTGATCACCTCTTTGATGTCCCTGCCGTTTTTGATCATATCATAAAGGCTGTATTTCGGCACGGTGCCGAACATGACCTCGATATTGGCAAGTCCCAGATCCGCATCCAGGATTATCACCTTCTTACCCTGCTTTTTGAACTGGATGGCAAGGTTTATGGCGGTATTCGACTTGCCCACGCCGCCTTTGCCGCTGGTGACGGTGATGACCCTTGAAGCGGGGCGTTTCGAAACCGCTGTCTTTCCCGTATTTACCAGGTTTCTGAGGTTTTCGGCCTGGTCTTTATTTTCCGCTGAAGCGCCCATGCCTAATCCCTTCCGCCCAGGAGGATCTTCACCGTCTTCTGGGGATCGAAGACGTCTATGTCATCGGGAACGATCTGACCGTCGGTGACAAAGGCCACGTCTGCTCCGGTATGCATGTGCAGATTGTAGATGCAACCTATGGAGTCGGTCTCATCGAGTTTGGTGAATATCAGGTCGTACTTTGCAAGCTTTGAATATATGTCCGCGGTCTTCACCAGATCCTTGTATTTCGCCGTGACGCTGAGCACCAGATACACCTTGGTATCGCACACCTCGTCCAGAGAATGCATTATGGCGTTCATGGCGTCCCTCTGTTCCTTGTTGTTCACGGAATGACCCGCGGTATCCACCAGGATGAAATCGTAATCCTTGAGGAGCGCGGCCTTTTCCCTCACCTCGTCGTCGGTGTAGACCACGTAAAACGGAGCCCCGAGAATATCCGCGTAGGTCCTCAGCTGCTCCACTGCCGCTATCCTGTAGGTGTCAGCCGTGAGGAGAGCGACCTTCTTTTTCTGGTCGATCATCATTCGGGAGGCGATCTTCGCAATGGTAGTGGTCTTTCCCACACCCGTAGGCCCCACAAAGAAAAGCGCCCTGGGTCCCTTGTCGGAGGTCCTGAGGAGAGCGGGCCCGCCGAGTCTCAGTATCAGCTTCTGATAGATGTCTTCGAGGGCGTGATCCACGTCCGTCCCCGGCTTCAGGTTCTTCTTCAGCTCTCCCACGGCCTGATCCACGTATTTGCCGTCGATCTCGCTGTCGATAAGGGTCCCTCTCAAAATCTCGATGAATCTGTCGAGTTCGGAGTCTTCCTGCTTTTCTGGCTTTTTCTCTTCTGCAGGCTTCTCTTCTGACCTTTCGCCCTCGTCGGTGAGCCTTGATTTGAGCAGATCCTGCAGCTGGTCCAGTTTCTCCTCGATCTTCTCCGTGTCCGCCTTTTTGACGGAGGATTCGGCTATGATGGAGGCCTGATTTTCCTTTTTCACGGGCTTTTCGTCCTCATTTACCACCTTCTTGATGGCCTGAAGGGCTTCCCTTATGTCCGCCTCGGACTTCTTCTGGGCCTCTTCCCTGTTTCTCTTTATCTCGTTGGCGTCCTCGACGGCGGCGGTGAGCTCGGTGTTCTTTTTGGAGAAAAGACCCAAAAGCCCTTTGCGTCTGATCTTTTTTACGCTCAGGACCACAAGGCCGTCGCCCAGTTCCTTCTTTGCCTGGGCAAGAGCCTGCTCTTCATCCTTTCCCGTAAATTTCTTGATGATCATCCTTTAACCCGCCTATCTTACGCCGCCACGCTCCTGGGAGCAGTGATCATACCGACGGACTGGAGCTCCACATCGGACTCCACTTCGTTGTAGGATACCACTACCAGATCCTTGAAAAATTCCATGCTCATCTTTCTGAAATATATCCTTACAATGGGAGAAGTTACGACTATGGGACTTCTCCCCAGATTCTGCAGTTTCTCGATCTGCTCCCTGACGCTGTCCATTATCTGCCTTGTCCTTGCGGGGTCAAGGGCCAGATAGGATCCCTGTTCCGTCTGCTTCACGGAAGACATTATCTCCTGCTCCAGCGCGGGATCGAGCGTCACCACCTGTGTGGTCTCGTTAGGTATAAAGTACCTGTTGGATATGGCCCTCTTCAGCGACTGGCGCACGTACTCGGTGAGGATGTCCGTATCCCTGGTGGTGGGAGCGTAATCCGCAAGAGTCTCGCAGATAGTCAGCAGATCCCTTATAGATATACCTTCTTCCAGCAGGTTCTGGAGCACCTTCTGCACCTCCCCGAGACCGAGGAGTTTGGGCACCAGCTCGTCCACGATGGAGGGATTGGTCTCTTTCAGGTTGTCTATGAGGTTCTGCACGTCCTGCCTGGTGAGAAGCTCCGCGATATGCTCTCTTATGATCTCGGTGAGATGTGTTGCGATTATGGACGGAGGATCCACCACGGTATAACCCACGCTCTCCGCTCTCTCCCTCTGGCTCTCGGTGATCCAGATGGCGGGCAGATGGAAGGAAGGCTCGAAAGTCTCGATACCGGTGATCTCCTCCTCCACGAACCCGGGATTCATGGCCATGTAGTGGTCAAAGAGTATCTCTCCCTCGCTGACCTGGACTCCCTTGACCTTTATTATGTACTGGTTCGGATTCAGCTGGATATTGTCCCTGAGTCTGATGATGGGGACCACGGTACCCAGTTCAAGGGCTATCTGCCGCCTGATCATGACGACCCTGTCCAGAAGGTCCCCGCCCTGATTCACATCGGCGAGAGGAATGATGCCGTATCCGAACTCGAGTTCAATGGGATCCACCTGAAGGAGACTTGTGACATTCTCGGGAGCTCGGACTTCCTCCACTTCCTTTTCCTCCTCCAGAACGGAAGCGTCCACTCCGGCGGTCTTTATCGTCCTGCTCATGGACCGGGCGGCTATTATGAACATCCCGCCCATGACGAACATGAGTATTGTGTTCAGAGGGGTCACTATACCGAGTCCTATGAGGATCCCTCCCACCAGCATAAGCACCTTGGGTATCCCGAAGAGCTGGCTTAAAAGAGTGGAGCCGAAATCGGCAGCCTTCGAACCCTTTGTCACCAGTATGCCGGTGGCAAGGGATATGGCAAGGCTCGGTATCTGCCCCACAAGTCCGTCACCTATGGTCAGTATCATGTATTTCTGGGCAGCCTCTCCCGCGGTCATGCCCAGCTGGGTGATACCCATCACCAGACCACCCACTATGTTGATGGCGGTGATGATAAGGGATGCGGTTGCGTCTCCCTTAACGTACTTCGTGGCACCGTCCATGGCTCCGAAAAATGAGGCTTCCTCCTGGATCTTCGCACGCCTCTCAAGGGCTTCCTTGTCGGTGATGGCTCCGGTATTCAGGTCGGCGTCAATGGCCATCTGTTTACCGGGCATGGCGTCCAGAGTGAATCTGGCAGTCACCTCGGACACACGCTCCGAGCCTTTATTGATAACGACGAACTGGACGATTATGAGGAGGATGAAAATGATTATACCTACGATCAGGTTTCCTCCGCCCACAAAATCGCCGAAGACCCTGACCACATTTCCGGGATCCCCGGTGGTCAGTATGAGCCTTGTGGACGAAACATTCAGAGCTATCCTGAAAATGGTGGTGAACAGGAGGATCGTGGGATACATGGACATCGAAAGGACTTCCTCGGCAAACATGGAGGTAAACAGGATGGTAAATCCCACGGCTATGTCAAGGGTCAGCAGGATATCGAGGAGCTCCTTGGGCACGGGCACAATGAGCATGATAAATGCGGACAGCATGTAAAGCGCCACAAATACATCGCCCTTCGGCAGCCTTTTAAGCATAAGCCTCCTCCTTTCCCTCAGTCTTTCGGGCTTCCCGCCTTCAGAAGGTCCGTATCACGCGCATACGGGCCCCGGAGATCATATCCTCCCCTTCAGATGATACACGTAAGCGAGGATTTCCGCAACTGCCTGATATAATTCCGGGGGGACGCTCTCCCCTATCTCGACATTTGCGTAAAGCGTTCTGGCAAGGGGCTTGTTCTCCACGATCTCGATCTCATGCTCCCTTGCGGTTTCCTTTATCTTCTGCGCCAGGAAATCAGCCCCCTTTGCCACCACAAAGGGCGCGTCCGTCACGTTCTGGTCATATTTCAGCGCCACGGCATAGTGGGTGGGGTTCGTAATGACCACGTCCGCCTCGGGCAGGGCCTGCATCATCCTCCGCCTGGAGGCCTCCTGCATCCTTCGCCTCTGCTGTCCTTTTATCTGGGGGTCTCCCTCGGTGTTCTTGTACTCGTCCTTGACCTCCTGCTTGGTCATCTTAACGTCTTCCTTAAATCTGTATTTTTCCCAAACGTAATCCGCCGCGGCTATGATGATATAAAAGGCCGCTATCCTCAGCCCTACGTCCACCACGATCCGGCTTATCAGGCTTATGGCCCCCATCAGCGGCAGATCGTACAGGAGCAGGATCTCATTGATCCTGTCCTTCAGATAACTGTACACCACATAAGAAATAAGGGCGATCTTCATGAAGGACTTGACCACCTCCATCAGCGTCTGGGGCGAGAAAAGCCTCGAAAAACCGTTCAGGGGATTGAGTTTGCTGAACTTGGGCTCCAGGGGTTTTGTGGTGATCTTCCACTTGACCTGCAACAGGTTCACGACAAAGACCACCGCAAAGGACGCCAGCATCAGAGGCACCAGCATCTTCAGGATCTCCACAACGGAGGTGGTGAAAAGGGCGTCAAGGGTGTTTAACGGGATGAAGCCGTCGGGATTGGCGGTCACGGCCGGGAACTTCCCGTAGACATATCTCATCAGATTCAGGAACCCCGTCCCGAAGCCGGCGTACATGATCCTGAGCATGACGAAGAGCGTGAGAAGGGTGGCAGCGTTGCCGATCTCCTTGGACTTTGCAACCTTGCCCTCTTTCCGGGTATCTTCCAGCTTTTTTGCGGTGGGTTCCTCGGTCTTCTCACCTCCGGCGCCCTCTTTCGCGAAAAGCTGAAGCTCATATTTCAGCATTATCTCATGCCCTCAATGATGGATACCGTCATCTTCCTCATCTCCGAAAAGATCATATCCGACGCGCCCGGGAGTATGCTGATGGATATAAGGAGCGCTCCCAGGCCCAGCAGTATCTTTATCTGTATGCCCACCACGAACATGTTCAGCTGGGGAGCCACCTTGGCCAGGATCCCCAGGATGCAGTTGACCAGGAGCGTGGTGCAGAAAACAGGCAGCGCGATCCTGAATCCTATGATCAGATAGTCGTGCATGAACATTATCATCGACGATGTGAGGGAATCCGTATTGAACACGGCCCCGTTCACCGGAATGAGCGAATAAGTGTCTACCAGGGCGCTTATGAGGTACCTGTGCATGCCCGTGGCGATCAGCATCAGCATAAATGCGTAATTGTAAAGCATTCCCGTGATGGAGGTCTGCTGTCTCGTGGTGACGTCCATCTCATTTACCATGGACATCCCCGTTCCCGTATCCACCATGTGTCCCGAAAAAGCCGCCACATTTGTGCACATCATCGTGGAAAACCCAAGGAGCAGCCCGGTCACGGCTTCCTTCATGACCACGATGGCAAAACCCAGGACCCCGTCGTAATACAGCACCACTTTCGGCACCGATCCGAAAATAAGGACGGACAGAGCCATTCCGAAGCCCAGTTTGAACCGGTTGGGAGGAGTGCCGTTCATACCGTAGAACGGCGCCACAAACATAAAGCTTGTCACCCGTACCAGTATAAGGGCAAAGTATTCCACATCCCCGTAGGTAAAGCTTACGTCAAGCATTCGGTCTCACCCCGGCCAAAACCTCGTCACCTGATATACAGGGCAAAATCGGACCAGAGGCCGGTCATGTATTCGGTCATGTTTCCCAGCATCCAGTGCCCCAGCAGCATGATGACGATGAAGATCGAGAGGAACTTCGGCACAAAAGTAAGAGTCTGCTCCTGAATGGAGGTGATGGTCTGAAAGATACTCACTATGAGTCCGACAATAAGGGATATGCCCAAAACCGGGGCCGCGGTCTTTATGACGCAGAACAGCGCGTCGGACACTATCACTTTAACATCATCAACAGTCACGGTTCCTCCTTTCCGCAGATCGATCCGTCAAGGCGCGCCTCATCCTCAGTAGAAGGTGCGCACCAGATTTCCTATCACAAGATTCCAGCCGTCCGCCATGACGAAGAGCAGTATCTTAAACGGCGCCGATATGGTCGTTGGCGGAAGCATCATCATTCCCATGCTCATCAGGGTGGAAGCCACCACCATGTCTATGACGATGAAGGGAATGTAAATGAGAAAGCCGATGATGAACGAGGTCCTGAGTTCGCTCACCACAAAGCTCGGCACCAGCACGGCGGTAGGTATGGACTCGAGGGAGCCGTCCCATTCAGTGTGATTGATCTCCATGAACATGGTCACGTCCCTGATCTGGGTCTGGCCGTACATGAACTCACGGAAGGGATCCAGAGCCTTTTCCATGAACTCATCCTGCTCAATCTGTCCGCTCTCAAAGGGCTGGACCGCCTCGTTATAGACCTGGGTGAAAACAGGCTGCATTATGAAAAAAGTGAGGAAAAGCGCAAGCCCGATCAGCACGTTGTTCGGAGGCGCCGTCTGTGTTCCGAGAGCCATCCTTGTGAAATGGAGCACCACTATGGTCCTGGTGAAGGACGTCAGCATCACCAGAAGGAGCGGCGCCAGGGTCATGAGCGTAAGGATGATCAGTATCCTCAGGGCTCCGTTCAGACTGCCGTTTCCGTTATTTATGGTAATGGTGACGTCATTACCTATATTGGTCTCTGCAAGCGCCTCAGGGTCCTCGGAAGCCCCCGGCTCGTTGATATTGGTCCGGTTGTCTTCCTCGCCGGTGAGAGGCCGGTCGATCATGGTGTCCTCTCTGGCGGCCTGTACCTGTAACGGGCTTATAATGCAGAATATGCCTGCTATCATAAGCAGGCATATGATCATCCTAATTTTTCTCATTATCATCTGTCTCCGGCTTCCCTCCGGAGCCACGTTCCTTTATGGTCGACAGTATCTCCTTAAAACTCAGGGCCGGACGTTCGGGAGTTTCCTCACGGGGAGTCAGATCTTCGGGAGAAAGGTCGGTTAAGAAACTGACGGTGTCCTTGCACAAAGCCACAGCCACATACCTGCTCCCTATTCTCAGCACCTGAACGTATTTGTTAGGCGCGATCCTGCACGTCTCGATCACCTCGACGTCCGTTCCGGAAAGTTTCCCCTTTTCGTAGCCGGCTATCCATCTGGTGGCCAGGTAAGTCATGCCCAGCACCAGAATGAAGATGATGACTACCGTCAGAAACTGCAGGACCGAATCCGTTCGCCCGTGAGCGCCGGCGGAAAGAAGGCTCAACCTACGGCCTTCTTAACAGCCTCCAGAACCCTGTCCGCCTGGAAGGGCTTAACTATGAAGTCTTTGGCTCCGGACTGGATGGACTCTATGACCATAGCCTGCTGACCCATAGCGGAGCACATGATAACCGTGGCCTTGGGATCTCCGCCCTTGATCTTCTTCAGTGCCTGAATACCATCCAGCTCGGGCATGGTAATGTCCATCAGAACAAGATCAGGCTTCAGTTCAGAGTACATCTCAACTGCCTTTGCACCGTTTTCCGCTTCCCCTACGACCGTGTATCCGGCCTTGGTGAGGATGTCCTTTATCATCATCCTCATGAAAGCGGCGTCATCGCATACCAGAATGTTCTTTGCCATTTTCTTCTCCTATGAATGCTGGTTTAGTTTACTATTTCGGTGACCCTTACACCGAAACTCTCCTCTATGACAACGACTTCGCCCTTTGCGACGAACTTGCCGTTCACGAGCACATCTACCGGTTCACCGGCAATCTTATCCAGTTCGACAATGGTGCCGGGCGCAAAATCCAGGATCTCCTGGATGGATTTCTGAGTGCGTCCGAGTTCCACCGTCACCTGCAGCGGCACATCCATGATCAGCCCGATGTTCTCCTGAGGCGTCATGGTTGCGATCCCATCGCCGAAACTCTGGAACTGCGCAGGCTGCACATTTACATTCTGCACAGGCTGCATGGGAGGCATGGCGTACTGCGGCTGTGCGTACTGCACAGGCTGGACCGGCGGAGGCGCTGCTGCCATGGGCTGAGGCGGCGGCGCTGCTGCAGGAGCAGGCGCAGGCGCAGGAGCCGGGGCAGGAGCAGGCGCGGGTGCCGGAGCAGGCGCAGGCGTCTCATCCATATCTCCCAATTGCGACTTAAGGAAAGTATCGCACAAATCCTTCGCAAAATCAATCGGGTAGAGCTGCATGATAGAAGAATCCACAAGATCCCCTATCTGCATCTTAAACGTAACCTTTACGAAATCCCCTCCCAGGAAGGGCGCTATCTCATCTCCCCTCTTCTTCTGGGTGATGTCCACGCGGCTTGCTTCGGGAGGACTTATATCTATCATCTTCCCCAGCATAGTGGAAAGGGAGGTGGCGGAGGACCCCATCATCTGGTTCATGGCCTCGGAAATGGCCGACAGATGGAGTTCTCCCAGTTCGTCTGCGGTATTGGTGCCATCACCGCCCATCATAAGGTCGGTGATGATCTTCACATCGGTCTCATTCAGGACCAGTATATCGCTTCCGTCGAGACCGGCGGTATATTTGATCGAAACGAAGACGCAGGGCTTGGGATAGTCCGAGGTGACCTTTTCCCAATTGGTCAGCTCGACCTCCGGGGTGGTTATGTTCACCTTGCGGTTCACCAGGGAATACAAAGTGGTGGCGGCAGAGCCCATGCTTATATTGGCCACCTCTCCGATGGCGTCCTTGTCCATATCGGAGAGCTCCGCAGAGCCCACAGGCACCACGCCTGAAGAGGATCCCGCAGCCGGCGCTTCCTGAGCCGCGCCTCCGGAGGAAGCGCTATCAGCGTCGGAGGAATCGCCGCCGGACAGATCCATGCCCGAAAGCAGCGCGTTTATCTCGTCCTGAGACAGCATTCCATCCAAGCCTTATTCCTCCTCCCTGACTACTTCTGTCACTCTCACAGCATATTTTTCCTTGCTCGATCCGGGCAACGCATTAAATTTTCTCATATTACCCACATATACGTCAAGTTCATCTCCGGTATTTCTTTCAAGTTTTATGATATCGCCGATCTGAAGGGTCGTGAACTCTGCCACGGTGATGCTGGTGACTCCCAATACGGCCTTCACGGGCACCTCCACATGCTTCAGCATCACTTCCAGATTCTCGGTATAGTCCTCGTCCGCAGCCTCCTGCATGTTTGTGAACCAGTACTTTGTATTCAGCTTGTCCATCACCGCTTCCATGGTGAAGAACGGGAGACACACGTTCACAAAGCCCTCAACATCGCCGATCTTCATGTTGAGCGTCACTATAGCCACCATATCCGTAGGGGATATGACCTGCGCAAACTGCGGATTGGTCTCAAGCCTCTCCATTACGGGAGAGATATCCACCACGTTCTTCCATGGATCGTGCATGAGCTGCACACAGATGATCATCATCTTCTGCAATATGGTGAGCTCGATCTCGGTAAAATCCCGCTCCTTGTCGAGAGCGGCTCCGGTCCCGCCCAGCATCCTGTCTATCATCGAGAAGCCCAGGTTCGTGGACATCTCGAGTATTATACTTCCGTTAAGAGGCCTGAAGTCTATGATCCCCAGTATGGACGGAGTCTGCAGCGCGTTGGTGAACTCGGAAAAAGTGACCGTCTCCGAACTGGCCACCGAGGCCTGCACCGTTTTCCTGAGATAAACGGGAAGGTTCGTGGACAGGAGCCTCCCGTAATGCTCGTAAATGATCTCCAGAGTCCTCAGGTGCTCCTTCGAGAACTTCGCGGGCCTCTCGAAATCGTAGTTCTTGACCTGCCTGTCGTTCTGGTCCTGGAGAGCGTCGGTATCCAGTTCCCCGGTCGACAGGGCATTCAGGAGATTATCTATTTCTGCCTGAGAAAGTACCTCACTCAAAAACGATCACCTCACTGGAACATTATATCCCTGAAGGATACGTTAAACACAAAATCCGAATTGAAGATGCTCCGCACCTGGGCGAGTATCTCCGCCTTCATCTGGTCCTGATTATTCCTTGCGTCTTCCAAGGTGTAATTGCTGATGACGGAATTGATGGCATCCTTGATCAGAGGCTCATAATTTGTCAGATCGCCCTCTCCGTTGCTCTTGTAATCCGGATTGTCACTGTTGAGGGAAAGGGAAACCGATACCACGCAGTAATGTTCCTTTCCGTCTCCTCCCTCGGACTCGGGCACCTTCTTCAGCATTATGGTCATGGGATCGGCGATATTGTACACCACCGTGGATGATACGGGCACTTCGGCCTCGCCGCTCTCTCCCTTGCCTCCCGCCGCTCCGGTGTCGATATTGAGAGCGGTGGATATCCCGTCAATGAGTTTGGATGTCTTCCTGGAAGTGGACAGCACCGAAAACATCATCACGGCCGTCAGCGCGATATTCACCACCAGCAGCGCAGTCATTATCACAAGAAGCATGTTTTTCTTCATGAAATCACCTCAGTTCCTGATCCGTCTTCCACATCTCATCATCTGTTTCTCCGGGGCTCATTGGGGCCGTCGTCCGGGAAACATCTGCGGATCGCATCAATAATCCGACAGCTCGTTGTAAATCTTTATCACCACCCGGCGGTTCAGCGCTCTGCCTTCCGGGGTGGAATTGTCAGCCACGGGCAGATACTCGCCTCGTCCGGAGTGAACCACATTTGCGGGATCGAGATCCGTATGTTCGATCACGTAATTGAACACGGACAGCGCGCGGTTGTTGGACAGCACGTCGTTCAAGGCGTAATCACCCACATTGTCGGTATGTCCCTCTATCTCGACGCGGTTATGCGCATATTTGTTCAGGATCACCGATATCTGATCCAGGAGGGGCAGGGCCTCGTCCTTGAGATCATATTTCCCCGTGTCGAAAAGGATAGCCCCGTTCAGGGTGAGTTCCACAAACTGGGAGGTGAAATTCATATCCACCATCCCCTGGAAACCCGTTTCTTCAAGGGCTTCCTGTATCTGTTCGGAGAGCTCCTCGGATTCCTTGAGGCCCTCCTGCTGCATCTCCGACTGGGCCTTGGCCGCGGAATCAGCCGAGTCCGTTACGGTCTCATCCTCGCCTTCTTCCGAAACTCCGAGGCTGTTTACGTATTCCGCCAGATCGTTCAGCTGGCTCACGCCGTTTCCGATCATCACCCCGTCTCCGATGGCCTGGGCTCCGCTTGAAAATATGGAAAAAGTGGAACTCATGGAGGCGGCTATGGCTTCATATTTCTCCGCATCTATATCGGACATGGCGTAAAGCATGATGAAAAAGCACAGAAGCAGATTCATCAGGTCGCCAAATGTCTGAACCCATAAGGGCGCACCCTTGGGCGGTTCTTCCGGTTTCTTCTTTGCCATCAGGCAGCTCCCTCAGCGCCTTCAGCCCCTTCCTCACTCTCAGTCGCTCTCTCTTTGGGCGCCAGGAATGATTTAAGCTTTTCTTCTATGACCCTGGGATTCTCTCCGGCCTGAATGGAAAGAAGCCCCTCTATCTCAATCTCCTTCACCATCATCTCGGCTGAATTCTGTCCCTTGAGCTTGTTTGCTATGGGAGCGCATATCCAGTTCGAAAGCATGGCTCCGTAGAAGGTCGTGATCATGGCGACGGCCATGTTAGGTCCCAGGGAAGCCGCATCCGACATGTTACGGAGCATGTTGATCAGACCGATCAGCGTACCTATCTGTCCCCAGCCGGGTCCCATGGCGTTGACGTCGTCCCAGAAAGCGATCTTGCCCTTGTGACGTTCCTCGCAGTTCACCATCTCCGTCTCCATGATGGCCCGGACAAGCTCGGGATCGGTACCGTCCACTATGAGGAGGATCCCCTTCTTCAGGAAGGCGTCCTCGATATCTCCGGCCGCCTCTTCAAGGGAAAGAAGTCCCTCTTTTCTGGCCACGTTGGACAGTTCTATGATCTTCTTGATGACGCCGGGGGTGTCGTAAGCCGGCACCTTAAGGCACAGCTTAAAGCTGGCAAAGCCCTCCTTCATATCCTTTACGCTCTTTTCGGCAAGAACGCAGGAAAGAGCGCCTCCAAAGGTGATCATAACGGAAGCCCCGTCCACAAAGCCCAGAGCGCCGCTACCCATGGAGATAAGGGTAAAGGTTATAGCCAGTATCATACCGAGTATAAACGCTATATCCATTTAGTCGGAAAATATTTCCTTTCTGAAGGATTTCACGAGGTCCCTGATATCCTGCCTGCTTTCCTTTACTATCAGGCGGCGGCCTGTGGTAAGAGTGACCACGGTATCGGGCGTCTCCTCCACAAGTTCGATCAGATCCGGATTCACAAGGATCCGGACACCGTTCAGTTTCGTAACCTCAATCATAACTTTTATATATTATTCCATTTTTTTCTGTTTTTCAAGTCGCCCCGTAAAACTCCGGCAAAACAGGGAAAGTGAGGAACCGCGGGGGTCCCTCACCGATCCTGTTATTATCATGGCATTGCAAACCGCTCCGCAAACCGCTCCGGCTCACTTACGCAGGGCGGGCATCAACCCCCGCCTTATCTCTTAAGGTTCACCAGCTCCTCCAGCAGGGTGTCCGATACGGTGATGATACGGGAGTTGGCCTGGAAGCCACGCTGTGTGGTGATCATGGTTGTGAACTCGTTGGAGAGGTCCACGTTCGACATCTCCAGAACGCCTGATGTCATCTTTCCTCCGTTTGCTGTGATGTCAACGCCTATACCGTCGAAATCGCCCGAGTTCATGGTTGAGGAGTAAAGGTTGTCACCTCTCTTCTCAAGACCTGAAGGATTGGCGAAAACCGCTGTGGCTATCTGTCCCAGGACCCTGGTCTGTCCGTTGTCATAGGAGGCGGTGATGAGGCCCGCGCTGGAGATGGAGATGCCGGACATGTCACCCACCTTACGGCCGCTTCCCAGGTTGTTCTCATCTCCGTTGATGCCGGACATGGTGGATATGCCGTTATTGTCCCACATTGTGGTGGTGGAGAAATCTACCGCTATGCCGTCCTTATTGAAAGCGTTATTGGTGAACTGTATCGCCCAGGTCTTGTCGTTATCCGAGATATCCGAGAACTTAGCTTCCGGATCTCCGCTGACCCCGCCGAATTCGCCCGTTGCGGGATTGTATTTAACCTTGATGGCGTCCTCCACTTCCGTATCGATGTAATACACAAACCTTCCGTTGTCGTCGATCACAGGCGCGGGATAATCGGTCGATGTGGTGATCTTGGCCACTTCGGCATCCGTCATGCCGTAAGCCTTTGCGATGGTCCCGGTATCGGTCACGGGAGAGGCTCCCTCCGGGATCTTTCCTTCGGAATCGAGCTGGTACAGATGATATCCGTCCTCATCCTTTCTCAGTTTGTACTGATTGTCCGTAACGGATTTCTTGATCCCCTTTACGGTGATCTTCATCGGATCGGTGGGATCGCCGAAGGAGATGCCCGAAGTCTCGGTGGCGTCATTTCCGTCGGAATCCATGAGCTTTTCCAGCTTCATGTAGTACTCGCCCTTGTCGCCGTCGGCCGCATGCATGGAGAAGATCGCATTGTACTTGTAGCCCAGATTGTCATAAAGGGGAATGCTGATCTGCAGTCCGGCGTCGGAATTCACATTGGGATCCATCTTGTCCACAATGCCGTTCACCATGGCCTTGGAAGTGGCCTCGGGCTCGTAGGTCATATTGGCGGGGGACATGACCTTAAGGCCGGATACCTGGCTCCTTATGATATTTCCGTCCTCATCCGCCTGCCAGCCCTGGACTATGAATCCGGAAGTGCTGGTGACCAGATTTCCGGCATTATCAACGGTGAAAGCACCGTCTCTGGTGAAGAAGTTCTCCGATCCGTTATTTACGATGAAGAAGTTGTCCCCGCTGATCATCAGGTCGAAGGGGTTATTTGTGGTCTGGGCCGAGCCTTGTGTCGCGATGGCAGTGGAGATGGCGCCCGTGGTGGAGCCGAGACCTATCTGCCTCGCATTGGTTCCGCCCTTTCCGGTGTTGGGATTGGCGCCCGAAGCTGCCTGTGTGGTCTGATACAGCAGGTCCGTGAAGACCATGGACTGAGACTTGTAAGCAGTGGTGTTTACGTTTGCGATGTTATTTCCGATTACGTCCATCCTGGTCTGATGGGTTCTGAGACCCGCGACTCCGGAAAAAAGTGATCTCATCATAAGGCAATTCCTCCTCCGACTCCCTTCGGTCCTGCCGGTCATCCTGTCCGGCGCAGCTTATCTGTTTTCTGTAATGTTCGGTCTCTTGCGGTTCCTGTTTGCCGGCTTCCATTCCGGTCTGTCTTTCCCGGCTTCCCTTCCGGTTTATCGATCCGGGCTTCTCTTCCGTCTCAGCCTCCCAGTTCCTGTATACGTTTCACATACTGTTCGAGTATGTCCGCGTAGCCTGAAGGTATGAAGCCCTGCTGGTAACTGGTCATGTTGTTGTACGAGGTGGCCAGAGCCATTATGGCGTCCTTGTCGGCCAGAGTCACGAGATTCAGCTTCGGAAGCTTCTCATATGCCTCCACCCAGGACTCCGCAATGGATGTGGCGTCGGAATAATCCCTGTCCACGACCTCCACCAGATCGTCTATGGAGTACTGGACTCCGTCTATGGTGAGGTAGGCGTTGGATCCGGAGAAGCTCACGCTGTCCACCTTGCCCTGGACCTGCTTGATATTTCCGGAAGCATCGGTGGAATTCACCATGACTTCCTTTCCCACCAGATCGGATGCCCTCTGAAGCGTTGATGAGTTGGCAACGTTCTGCATCTGCTCCAGTTCCGAGAAGGTGGCGTACTGCGAAACCCATTCGGTATTGGAGGTGGGCTCCAGGGGATCCTGGTTCTTCATCTGTGCCACAAGAAGATTCATGAAATCGGTCTTATTGACTGTTGATGAACTCTTCTCCGCCTCTTTCTCCGTATTGATCTGGTTTGCGGTCTTGACTATCTCGCCGTTATTTATGACTGCTGATACTCCCATATCGTCCTCCTCTCTGAAAGGATCGTTTTCTGTCCTGCTGCCGTATCAGGCCGTGAAATCAACCGAATTTCCTGACCTCTGCATCATGTCTACCGCAATGCGGTCGGCTTCGTCTTCCCCGGGAGTGACTCCGGACACTTCCTCTCCGTCCTCGTCTCCGCTCTCCGCGACCCTGAGCCTGCGGCGTCTGCCTGCTTTCTGAGCCTTTAAGTCTTCCTCGCTCTGGCGGCTTCCCTGCCCGTCCCTGTCTGCGAAACGCTCCTGGGACACAAGCACCTGTATCTCGCTCACCTTTATGCCCTGCTCTTCGAATCTCTCCCTGAGCTGAAGGAGCTGGCTTTCAACCGCCGCCCTTACCGCATCTGTCTGAGTGGTAAACTGTGCGGTGATGACTCCCTGCTTCTCCGTCAGGTGTATGGTGACCGCCCCGAGTGATGCGGGATGAAGCTGCATCTCCATATCGGTTATGCCGGGACGGATGTTGGTCCTGATGTAATCATTTATCTGCTCGGTTATGCGGGCCTGATTTACCTGATCCGTAAAGGGCGTGACCTCTTCTCCCTGAGTGATCTCCGACACTGCCGACTCGATATTCTGCGCTATGCTGTCCGCCATGCCCTGGAGAGTCTGGTGATGCTCCTCATTTCCCCTGCCGGATCCCTTCTTCTGGTCTCCGTCCCCCATCTTTTCGGGAGAAAACGCTGTATCCGTAACAACAGGCTGTCCCGCCTCATCTATGGAGACCGAGAGCTCCACTTCGCGTCCGCCGATGCGGGTGGTGATGGAGTACGCCCCGGAAGTATCCTTTTCTTCGGTCACTTCCTGACCTGCTTCTCCGCCTGTCTGAAGGGCTAACTGTTCCTTCAGGCTGTCGACCGGCATCTCCAGTACTTCCGCTATGCTCTCGAGGCTGTCTGCCGCCGTTTCCTGTATGAGCGACAACTGATCCGCCAGTTCTCCGTTCACCAGGAGGGCTGTCTCGTCCTGTCCCGTCAGGTTCAGGAAAAGGCTGCTCATAGCCTTCGGATCGAAGAGCGACATTTCGTCGAGCCCCAGGCCTTCCATTGCCAAATCGATCTCATCTTCCGTGATATTAAGAGTTTCTGCGATCTGCGAGATTATGTTCTGTATTCCCGATGAGATTACTTCAGATATGTCTTCCAAACCTTCATCGGACAGTCCTTCCTGCTGATCTGACTGGCCGGGCTTTTTGGTGTCAGCCCTGTCAGTATTTCTGACGTCCGTGTCGGTTTTCTTTCTGCCGTCCGTGGCGGTGGCTTCCTTGCCGGTCTTCCTTACGTCATCTGCTTTCTTCTCCGCAGAGACCTCAGTGCCGCTTTGCTTTTCGTTCCCCGCGTCCCGTCCCTTCGCTCCGTTTTCTGCCGGAGTTCCGAGTTCCTTCACCGGATCCGCTGCTTCCGGCATCTTCATCGGATTGTCGGAGGCCATGGTGCCGATCCTTGAAATGATGTCCCCGAATGCCTGCTTGTCGTTGCTTCTGACTGTGACCTTGCGGCCAACCGGCATC
The DNA here is from genome assembly GCA_016288705.1 of Lachnospiraceae bacterium. Lineage (GTDB taxonomy): Bacteria > Bacillota > Clostridia > Lachnospirales > Lachnospiraceae > JAEELB01. Next base: position 35,441 of record JAEELB010000031.1, read on the forward strand.
TGGTTCAGGTCGACTGTGGGGTTAAAGCCGGCAGCACTTCCGACTGCCGCACCTGCCATAGTGTCTTCCTTTCCGCCGCGCTCCTACGGTTTCTTCCGAACTGTCAGGGTTCCTTCCCCTGTGTCCCGGTTCCGTCCTTTCCTGTCAGGGTTCCCTCCCCTGTGTCCCGGTTCCGTCCGTGTTATGTTCGGTATATCCCGTTTTTACTTGGCTCTTGTTTTCGTTCAAACTCTTTATCGGACACTATTTTAAAAAAATTAACCTTTGGGACCGCAAAGAATATTTCAGGCAGTGACTGCTTACGATATCACTTGTTGGGTTCCATGAGCTTGGTCACCTGGGCGGCTATATCCGGATCCATTTCCGCAAGGATCTTCCCGCGGCTGTCGGAATCCATATTCTCAAGGATCTTTGCCACAAGATTCAGATTATTCGTCATCGTGTTAAATATCTCCGCCGCATCTTTGGCCTTCATGGCGGAATAAGCCGCCACATATTCCTGCATTACGGAGCCCACCGCTTCCTTCTGGACCACCTGCTGGTAGATCCTGGCCGCGCTGTCCGGATCTATCGATTCATAGTATTTCTTGTATTCGGCGGGATTCGGGGCTTTGTCGCCGTAAACCACCTCGTTGTAATACTCATCCCTTATGGCTTCAAACTCCACCTGGGAGCTCTCAAAAGTCCTGAGCCTGTCTATCTCCTCCTGAAGGGACGCTATCTGCTCCTTGCTGGCGTCATTCTGCTGCTGCATCTGCTGTATCTCAAGCTCCAGCTGTTTGATATAGGCCACGGCTTCCCTTGTGCTCTTGTAGCCTTCGTACTCCTCCGTCAGGCCTCCCGAAAGAGAATCGGAGGGGAGTATCTTATTTACCACGGGAATGTCGCCGATTATGGGGGCCAGGACATTTGAGCCGAACCCTCCCACATCAAGCTTTATCAGAAGGCAGACAATGACCACCCAGATCAGGACTATGAAGAATGTGACCAGAACGACCGACAGGCCGCCGGGGCCTTCTTCCTCCGCAACCCGGTCCTCTCTCTCCTGGAGTTCCTTGGCTCTGGCCTTTGCAGCCTTCCTCTGCTCCTTCTGCTCCGCTTTGAGAGCCTTTCTCTGCTCCGCTATTTCTTTTTTTTCTGCTGCCGGATCGAATAATTCCGTATCCTTATTCGTCTTTTCTGCCATCGACTGTCTCCCGACGCTCCCTTTCCCTCTTTGTCATCCGGATGCTCTTTCTCATGAGCTGTCCGTCTTACGCGCTGACTGTCTTATGCGCTGTCCGCGCAGGTTCTCTCCCTCGCTCTTTTGCCGTCTCACCCGGAATCAGGCTAAACTCTGTACCGGTTCCCTCAATTCTTCGAATGCGTGTAGCTTGTGAGTTCGTCCACCTGCCTGTGTTCTTCGGCTTCCTCCTCCTTCTGCCACTCCCTGAAGGCCTTCTCCCGCAGCTTCTCGTAGGTCTTTCTCTCCATCATGATATCCTGAAGCTTCTGCCGGACCCTTGCCACTTTGTCCTCCGCTCTCTTTACGTTCAGGAGCTGATTCTCTATCATTTCATCCATGATCTTCAGGGCATTGTCGCTGTCCCTGAGTTCTCTGGCAGTGACCGAACGGCTGCGCATTTCCCGCGCCTCTTCAAGGCAGGAGGCCCGCCTCTTTCTGAGAGCCGAAAGTTTCTCCTCCTGCTCTCTGAGTTCGCCCGCTGCCACGGCAAATTCCATCCTGGTCTGGCTCTCAAACTGTTTTTTTATATTCAGGACACCCTGAAGTCTGTATTTAAATCTCGGCATCTCTGCTCCAGCACGGATCCGGATCCTTTACCGGAACGCGTCTCTTTCCAACCGCCCGGGATGACAGCCCGCCGCAGCCGATCATGCTGACGGCCTTCTACTGATCCCCAATCCCGTCCGGATCGAAGATCATCTTCAGCTGTTCCTCTGTCTGCTCGTAATCCACCTTTTCCATCACGTCCTGGCAGAGATATCCGTTCACGGCGTCTATCTTCTCCATGGCGTAGTCGATGTCCCTGCTGGACCCCTTTTTGTAGGCGCCTATATCGATCAGATCCTCTGCGTCATTATAGGTGGCCAGGACGTTTCTCAGCCTTCCCGCATATTTTTTGTGTTCCTTTGAAGCGATGGAACTCATGCACCTGGAAATGCTCTGGAGAACATCGATAGCGGGATAATGATTTTTGTGGGCAAGAGCTCTGTTCAGCACGATATGGCCGTCCAGTATGCTCCTGGCGGTATCCGCTATGGGTTCGTTCATGTCGTCTCCGTCCACAAGGACCGTATAGAGTCCGGTTATGGAGCCCTTGTCGTTTCTTCCCGCTCTTTCCAGGAGCTTCGGCATCTGCGAATAGACCGAAGGCGGATAGCCTCTGGACACGGGCGGCTCGCCGCTGGCAAGCCCGATCTCTCTCTGAGCCATGGAGAAACGGGTGAGGGAGTCCATCATGAGGAGCACGTCCTTTCCCTGATCCCTGAAATACTCAGCCACGGCGGTTGCGGTCTTCGCGGCCTGTCTCCTTTCCAGAGCCGTCTTGTCGGAGGTGGCAATGATCACCACGCTCCTTCTCATGCCTTCCTCTCCAAGGTCCCGCTCGATAAACTCCCTGACTTCACGGCCGCGCTCCCCGATAAGTGCTATGACGTTGATATCGGCTTTTGTGTTTCTGGCGAACATACCCATGAGAGTGGATTTCCCGACGCCGGATCCCGCGAAGATCCCTATTCTCTGTCCCTTCCCGACGGTAATAAGACCGTCCACCGCCTTCACGCCGAGAGGAAGGACCTCATCGATGATAGCCCTCTTCATGGCGTCCGGGGCGTCCGCCTCAACGGGATACCGCTCACCGCTGAGTTCCCCCTTACCGTCGGACACTCTTCCGAGGCCGTCAAGGCTCCTTCCGAGGAGAGAGTCGCTCACGGTGACGGTCAGAGGCTCATTGGTGTTCTCAACGATGCAGCCCAGGCCTATCCCTTTTGTGTCCTCAAAGGGCATGAGCTGCGTCTTTTTGTCCTTGAAACCCACCACCTCGGCGCTTACAGGGGGCAATTCCCGGTCTTCGGGAAAGATCCTGCACACATCACCGAGTTTTGCGACAGGCCCTCTGGACTCGATGGAAAGCCCGACGATATTTTCGATCCGCCCGAGGCTCCTGTACAGGGGGCGGGATCCGATCTCCGCATATTTTCCGAAGTCTATGGCTAATTCCATCTCATCACTCCCGAGCCGCCGGCGGCCAGTTCCTCAGGTCCCCGCCAGTATCTTCAGCCTTGCGGTCAGTTCCTTAAGTTCCGTGTCTATCCCGCAGTCTATGATCCCGTCGTCATTCTCTATGAGCGCCTGGCCGCGGGACAGCGTGACATCCATGATGATGTCCACGGATGAGCCTTCACCGGCGGCCTCCCTCAGGGAATCCCTGTTCTCGGACACCGCCTCCCTGTCCTCCTCGGACACATGGATAATAAAATTCCTGCTGCTTTCCGAGTCGCGTAACGCAGTCCTCAAAAGCTGCAGCAGGATCTGACTGTGATCCGTTAGATCACAGGAAAAAACCCTCTCATAGACGGAAGTGATCACCTCCGCCATTTTAGGCTCCGCCTCCCTGAGTTTCCTGTCGTACTCCGCTTCCATTTCGGAAAGGCGGTCCTGATATTCTTGCTTCAGTCTCTCGCTCTCTTCGGCGAAAGCTTCCTGTCCTTCATTATATCCGCTCTCCCGGCCTTCCTGAAAGGCGTTTGAACGGATCTCTTCCGCTTCGTTCCCCGCTTCGTCCAGTATCCTCTGAGCTTCTTCCCTGGCTTCGGAAACTATCCTTTCAGCCTCCTCGGACGCTGCTTCCAGCGCTGCGGCCGCAGAGGCATCATCCATTCCGGGATCGACGTCCTCATACCCTTCTCCGCCGGCTTCACCCGCCTCCGGATCGGTCACAAGCTCCTGTAACCCCGGGATCCCTTCGACAAAACCTTCTTCACCTTCAAAAGACCCGTTTTCCTGTTCTTCTCTCGCGGAAGCCCTGTTCCTTCTTTCCTCTTCCCTTCTCTTTTCTTTTTCCAGATTCGCCTGTATGAGTTCTTCCGCCCTCTGACGGGAATCTATCACAACCTTGTCCTGAGCTTTTACGCGGATCTCATACGATCTGTATACTGAATTAGACAACTATCTCGTCCCCGCCGCCTCTGGAAATGACGATCTCTCCGCCGTCCTCCAGCTTTCTGATGATATTGACGATCTTCTGCTGGGCTTCTTCCACGTCCTTCATGCGGACAGGGCCCATGAAGTCCATATCCTCCTTGATCATGACAGCCAGACGCTTTGACAGGTTGTTGAAGATCGCGTTCTGCACTTCCTCGTTTGCCCCCTTAAGAGCCATGGCTATGTCGTCGTTGCCCACGTCACGCAGCACTCTCTGAATAGCCCTGTCGTCCAGAAGCAGGATATCTTCGAACACGAACATCTTCTTTCTGATCTCGTCCGCCAGCTCCGGCTCTTCGATCTCGAGAGTCTCCATGATGTTCTTTTCAGTACCGCGGTCCACGGTATTAAGGATATCCACGACTGAATCCACACCGCCTATGACCGTATAATCCTGGTTCACCAGGGATGACAGCTTTGATTCAAGCACTTTTTCCACTTCCTTTATGACGTCGGGACTCGTTCTGTCCATGACTGCTATTCGCCTGGTAACATCAGACTGCTTGTCCGGCGGGAGCGCGGAGATGATCAGAGCAGACTGCTGCGGCGAAAGATAAGCCAGGATAAGGGCTATGGTCTGAGGGTGCTCATCCTGGATAAAGTTGAGGAGCTGCGACGCATCCGTCTTTCTGGCAAATTCAAAAGGCTTGACCTGAAGGGATGCGGTGAGCTTTCCGATAACGTCTCTCGCCCTGTCCTCGCCAAAGGACTTTTCCAAAAGCTGTTTGGCGTAACTGATACCGCCCTCGGCAATGTACTGCTGGGCAAGGCAAACACGATAAAACTCCTCCGTGACCTCTTCCTTCAACTGGGGAGTGATGCTCCTGGTGTTGGCGATCTCCAGAGTGAGTTCCTCTACCTCTTCATCCTTCAGGTGCTTGAATATCGCCGAAGACCTTTCGGGTCCCAACACGATCAGAAGGATAGCCGCCTTCTGAACACCGGAAAGTTCTGTTTTTTCTTCAGTAGCTCTGGCCATTTAAGTTTCACCACCCATCTTCCGTAAGCCAGGTTCTCAAAAGGCCTGCGGCGAGTTCGGGATTGTTGTCGACAAATTCACCTATGCGTTTCCTGGTCTCGGACTCTTCCTCGGCCTCAATTGCTTCAAGACTCTCTTCGGGAGTGGACTCGAGCAGGTTCTCAACAGAGATCTCCTCCTCTTCCTCCTCCTGTTTCTCGCCTCTCATGGACCGCAGCACCACAAACGCCAGCAGGCCGAGTATGACCACTATGAGAATGATCTGAATGATGTCCGTGGGAGACAGCGCTCCGCCTTCGGAATCGTAGAACACATTCTCCGTCCATGCCTGGAATCTGATATTCGATGCGGCTATCCCGGTCGCCTTGGCAACGGCGTCGATCATCTCATCGCTCACCGGAAGGCTTTCCCTCTCGGGCTGATTGGCCTTATACTGTGCCCAGGTCAAGCCGCCCGTAAGCTGGGCCTGAACGTCCGCGTCGTCCTCGTGGACCACATTGTACTTGATGGCGGAAACCGTCACCGAAGAAGAATCGTAATCGATCCTGCCGCCGTCGTCCACAGTCTTTATTATCTCTTCGTTGGGAAGATAATCATACTGATCTTCCGTAACGGTGGAGGTTGACTGGCCGTTGCTCTCCATAACGTAGCTGGTGTCGTTCTCGGTATTCGAGTCCGTGCCGGGGATGCCTCCCACGCCGGTGGTGTTGGTGGAAGCATACTGGTCGGAGTGGGCGTAAAGACCCTGGGTCATTCCCTCGGGGGCCGAATAGTTATGGTTCGTGGTCTCAGTCGATGAAAAGATCAGATTGAGGTTCGGAGCCACCTCGACGGTATCGTAGTTATTAGTGGCCAGAAGAACCCTCTGGACGTCCTGCCTGACCCTGTTCTCAGCGTTGGTCTTGGCGGAAAGCTTGCTGGATGCGATCCCCGCGGTGGTGGACTCGTCGGCTCCGGAGAAGAGCATCTCGCCCTTGCTGTCCATGATCACGATGTTGTCCGTAGTGTCGTTCCCTATTGCGGTTGCCACGGCTCTGGCGAGGAACGCCGCATTGTCCGGTGAGAACTTCTCCCCCTCCTTTATGGTGAGAAGGATGCTGGCATAGGACTCCAGATCATTGGAAATAAGGGTCCCGTTGTCTTCGGGAATGGAAAGCTCCACATTGGCGCTCTTGATCGCGTCAAACCTCTCGATGAAATCATTCTCGAGGCGGTTCTCCAGGTAAAGTATGTATTTCTTCTGTTTGTCCGATTCCGTGGTGGAAAGGGACGAGTTGGTCACATTGTCGATGCTGTAGGTCTCAGCCTGAATGTCATTTGCGCCCAAAAGCAGGCTGGCTTCGGCCTGCTGTTCCTCAAGGACCGAGAAGGTGAGGCCGTTGTCCGACATCTTGTAGGTTATGTTGTTTTCATCAAACAGGCTCTTGACGTTGGAAGCCTCGGCTGCGCTGTCGCTCAAATGGATTATGACGTAGGTGTCGCGTGTAAGCACAGCCACCAGAACGGCAATGCCTATGACAGCCATCACGGCGGCCGTCACTATGATCGCCTTCTGCCGGGCGGAGAACTTTCCCCACCACTCCTGTATCCGTCTCAGCAATTCTCTTAATCTGTCAGCCATAAATAATAAAACCCCCGTTCGGTCTGAAAGGTCAGCCGTCCCTCGCCGCAAGCGCCGTTGTGTTCTTCTTTTTCAGCGATACACGGATTGCTCCGCAATCCTACGTACATTCGGAATCCGGCCTGTCGGCCTCCTTCCTCATGTCCGTTCGGCCGTCAAGGTCACGCTGCTCATTGCGCAAGCGCCGGTGTGTTCTTCTTTCCAAGCGATACAC
>JAEELB010000032.1 GCA_016288705.1 Lachnospiraceae bacterium
CATCGTCGTGCAGCATTCCGGGAACGGAGGTCCCGGGACGGCCAGAAACACCGGACTGGGTTATGCGGGAGGGGAGTATGTCTCGTTTGTGGATGCGGACGATACTCTCAAGCCGGAAATGCTGGAAGCCCTTTTGGAGGCCTGTGAACAGTACAAATGCCAGGCCGCCGAGTGCGGCTATGAGGTCTTTTCCGACGACAGCCCCCCCGGGGACGGGACCGGTCCGGTCGTCTGTCATCATTACCTGCTGGACGAGACCGATAAAAAGCGTCAGTTTGTTCTGGACTCCCTGAGGACAGCGGTCTGGGGCAGGCTTTACAGAAGGGATTTCATCCTTGATAACGACATATCCTTTCCGGACGGCGTGCTTTATGAAGAGGACGTCTATTTTTCCGGTCTGATCCTGTTTTACATCGACAGCTACTGCCGGATCGAAAACAGGCTCTATAATTATTACCGCAATGATTCGGGGATCACCAAGTCCTCCTACAACAGGAAAAGGAGCAGAAAGGAGATCAGGATAATAGACCGGCTCATTTCGGAGCTCCGGAACAGAGGCCTTCTGGACAGGGCCATGACCGAATTGAAAAGCGAGTTTGAGTTCTTCTGCATATGGAAGGGCTGCCTCGACCCGTTCAGAAAGATATTCAACACCAATATGGCCTGGAAGGACCAGATGGACGAGGCAATGTTCTACGCGGACCATATCGGCACGATCTTCCCCGACTCCGGAGATAACGTGTATCTGAAGGAGTTCAAGGGGGACTTCTACGATGTATCGAGACATCTGATAATGAACGCCCGGAGGGGAAAGAAGAAGGCGTCAAATGGCTGAGCTTTCCTTTATCATCGGATGCGGCAACGACCCTTCAAAGGCCGGAAAAAGCATTGACAGCATAACGGCGAGTTTTCAGGGCTCGGTGGACCACGAGATCATCCTCGTATGCTCGTCCGGGGAAGCCGCCCTGCTTTCGCCCTACGAGAAAGCCCACCCGGACAATATCCTGATCGTTGACTGCGGCAGCGCGGTGCCGGAGGATTTTTTTGAGACAGGTCTTTCTTACGCAAAAGGAGCCTGTTTCTGGAAAATGAACGCCGGGGACACTGTTTCCGACGAGGGTACCGATTCGTTGCTGTTTGATCCGGAAATGCTCGACGAAGACCGGTTCAGATATCTCCGGGACAAATACAGATATATCATTCAGTCGGAAGGGGATCCCGGATTTCCCTACGCTGATGAAAATGCTTTTCCCTGTCTCACCGATCACAGGGATGATGCGGGCAGCATCGACCTGCACTATTTCTTCCAGGACATTTACGTAGCAAAAAAGATCCGTGCATCCGGCGCGGATCATGTATTTGACATAGGTTCGAGACTGGACGGATTCCTCTCTCATCTCCTGAGCATGGATATAAAAGTGACGATGATAGATATCAGACCCCTGTCCCACAAAGTGGAAGGACTTGACTTTGTGCAGGGAAACGCAACGGATCTGTCCGGGATAAGGGACGACTCCATTCCGGTCCTGTCCTGTCTTCATGCCCTGGAGCATTTCGGCCTCGGGCGGTACGGAGATCCCGTAGACCACAGCGGGTGGAAAAAAGCGCTCTCCCACTATTCGCGTGTGATCTGCCGGGGAGGCGCGCTCTATCTCAGCGTTCCCATCGGCAGGAGAGAAAAAGTCATGTTCAACGCCCACAGGATATTCGACCCCCTGACTATCGTCAGGGCTCTGGAGGGCTCCATGACCCTCCGGGAATTCACTTATTTTCATGACGGGGAAAGGACTACCTTCGACTTCTGCATGAACCCGGATCCCGAAAAGAGAGACAGGGTTTTCGATCACATAAGGGATCATCTCCTCGGAGATTACGACTGCGGGATCTTCCTGTTCAAAAAGGACGGACAGCCATGAACTACGTTGAAGTAAAGGGCGGGCTGGGGAACCAGCTGTTCCAGTATGCATTTGCCGGATATCTCGAAAATAAGACCGGAGTTCCTTCCGTTCTTCATGTGGAGTTCTTTGACTATGTGAAAAATGTGCCGGGAGCCACTGTCCGCGAGTTCGGGCTTACAAAGCTGAACGCCGGGTTCATTTCCGTGACCGGAAGCATAACCTGCGGCAGCGTGGTGGAAGAAAAAAATCTGCCGGAGATCGGGAAGGGCGACGACAACTGCTTTTACAGCGGATACTGGCAGAGCAAAAAGTACTTCGGCTCCGACAGGGAAAGGTTCCGGAGGGAACTCACTCCTAAGGATCGCTGTCTGTCTCCCGGCGTAAAAAAGCTCATGGATGATATAGACCCTGCGGCCTCCGTATCGGTGCACATCCGGAGATCCGATTATCTCACCGGGCAGAACAGGGATATCTTTTCCGAACTCACGGAAGAATATTACCGTAAGGCGGTTTTGGCCGTTAAAAACGCCGCGGAACGCGACGACCTGATACTGTATGTCTTTTCCGACGACATGGACTGGGCTTCGACGGTGATAAACAGGATCCACGACAGAGTCGTACTTATGCCGTACAACAGCGCTCACGAAGATCTTTTCCTGATGTCACGGACAAGGCATCACATAATAGCCAATTCCACCTTCAGCTGGTGGGGCGCTGCGCTGGGGACAAAAGAAGACGGGATCACCGTCGCTCCTTCCCACTGGTTCAGGCATGACCCCGATCCGGATCTCTATCCGGAAGGCTGGATAGTGACCGATCCGTGATTGCAATCGCCCGGCGTTCCGTGCTATCATTCAGCACGGTTATTTACCTTTGACGGCTGCAAACGACAGATGTTGACCGGTATCCGCCCCGGGCGGCAGGTCTGACGGGATCCGGCATGGAGGCATTCGGAAATATGGACAATCCTTATCAGATACAGCAGGATAAAGGCAGGACCCTGGCCATGGCAGCGCTCATACTGGGGTTTGCTTCCGCAGCCACCACCATCATGATGACTGTCTGGTTCCCTTATTTCTTCGGATCACTGGCAGTGCTTCTGGCCATCCTGTCCACCGGGGACAAACGCGTTATGGATCCAAGGGCGAGAGCCGGCTTCAGGACGGCGGTTTTCGCCATGATAATAAACACCGTCATCATTGGGGCGTCGATATACGCCTTCTACACGGACGAGAACCTGCAGAAGGCATTTTTTGATAATTTTGAAGCCCTTTACGGCATGAGTTTTGAGGATTTCATGAACATGATGAGAGGAGGCACAGTCAGATGAGATACGCCCCCTCGCAGATGATCCGCGCAAGAGCGCGGGAAAGCCTTCTCGGCCATTATTCACAGGCTGTTCCCGCATATCTTTCCGTGGCAGTCATAGAGTTCTTTATCTATATTTTGTGCGCATCTTTTGTGGACGCCGATAATATAACGGGCCGCGTGATCTACGCAGCCCTGAACATCTTTTATATGCTGGTGGCTTACATCTTTTCCTGCGGAGCGGGCTTCCTGTCCCTGAAACTGGCGGCAGGACAGGATGTGAGGGTCTCTGACCTCTTTCACGGGTTCAGGACGAAGATCGACATATGCGCCCGTCTCTTCCTTATCCGGCTTTTGATCTCGGCCCTTTGTTTCTCACCCACCGTCCTGTTCGCAACGCTTCTGTCGGGCTATTTCAGGCACAGCACGGTGCTGATGATACTGTCCGTACTGCTGTGTCTGGGCATAGTGCTCTCAACCGCCGTAATGCTTGCTCTCTCCCAGGTCACCTTCATCATGTGGGATTATCCGGGTTACGGCCTTAAAAGGATAATGAGCACGAGCATACGCATAATGAAGGGGAACAGACTCCGCTTACTGTATCTCATAGCGGGGTTCATCCCCCTGTATATCCTGTGCCTGCTGTCATGCGGAACGGGATTTCTCTGGCTCGTCCCTTATTTCAGGGAGACCCTTGCCCAGTTTTATCTGGAGATAGTGCGGAATCCCGTCAGTCGTCCTGAGACGCCTTCATATCCGGCATCCCCTGGCTCACCCACTTGAGATAGGCGTTTATGAACATATCGATGTCGCCATCCAGGACGGCATCCGTATTTCCCGTCTGGCAGGCGGTCCTCAGATCCTTCACCATCTTGTAGGGCTGCAGGACGTAGCTCCTGATCTGGTTGCCCCAGCCCATGGCTTTCTTTTCACCCCTGATATCGTCCTTTATCCCGGAGTTCTCCTCCTGCTGCAGCATGAAGAGTTTGGCTTTCAGCATCTGCATGGCCTTGTCCCTGTTCTGGAACTGGCTTCTCTCGTTCTGACAGGTGACCACGATCCCGGTAGGGAAATGAGTGATGCGGATGGCGGATGAGGTCTTATTGATGTGCTGGCCGCCGGCGCCGCTGGATCTGTAGGTGTCGACGCGGATATCCTCGTCCTTTATCTCCACATCCAGGTCCTCTTCAATGTCGGGCATCACGTCGTTATTTACAAATGAGGTCTGACGCTTTCCCTGGGCGTTGAAGGGTGATATCCTCACCAGCCTGTGCACTCCCTTTTCCGATTTCAGAAGGCCGTAGGCGTTGGTTCCCCTGACCTCGAAGGACACGGACTTTATGCCCGCCGAATCCCCCTCCAGCAGATCCAGCACCTCCACCTGAAAACCGTGGCGCTCCGCCCATCTGCGGTACATGCGGTAGAGCATTGAGCACCAGTCGTCGGACTCAGTGCCGCCCGCCCCTGCGTTCAGCTGCACCACGGCGTTTTCGGCGTCATATTCACCGGACAGGAGATTTCCTATCCGGAGCTCTTCGAGACCCGACTTGAAGTTCTCGAAATCATTCCTTATGTCCGGGATCATATCCGGATCGTCCTCTTCATTTGCCATCTCGATCAGTTCCAGCAGGTCTTCGTACTGATTTTCAAGAGAGACGACCTTTTCGACGATATCCTTCAGATCCTTGTCTTCTTTCGCTTTTTTATTGGCTGTCTCGGGATCGTTCCAGAAATCCGGTTCCTCCATCTCCCGGTCCAGCTCTTCTATCCGTTTCTGCTTTTCAGCGAGGTTAAAGTGAATCCCTCACTTCCGCTATTGGATTTTTGTAGCTTAAAACTTCGGACTTCATGTTGTCCAGTTCTATCATCCCTGCGTCACTTCCTTTCCGTGTCTCCCCGGAGACATACCCGGGGGCTGCCGTTATCCCTGGATAAGTACCTGGGGATACCTGATAAAAGTCTCATTTCCATCACCCTGTAGGAATGCCATGACGGGCAGGCCATGGGGGGCTGGTCCGGGGGCGTGCGAGACGTGGGTACTTGGGCGGCGTTCTTTGGCGCCCTGGTACCCTTACGTCGAAGCAACGGCGACAAGCTTACCCCGGGCACCCCCATGGACTGCCCGGCGTGTATACTACCGGCGTCTGACGGGCAGTCCATGGGGATCATCCTCCTGTTTAGTTGAGTGCGGGTGCCCCGGGTCTGCCGTGACAGTTCTTGTACTTCTTTCCGCTGCCGCAGGGACAAGGGTCATTGGGATATATCTTTGCGTTCTCCCTCTTGACCGGCCCTTTGGTCAGGGTATCGTCCTTATTTGTGCCGGTGACCTTGGCCACCTGCTCTCTCTCAACCTTTTCCTCCACATGCACATGGAACAGGAGCCTGACGGTCTCTTCCTTGATGCCCCGGGTCATGCCGTCGAACATCTCGTAACCCGCCATCTTGTACTCCACCAGAGGGTCGTGCTGACCGTAAGCCTGAAGCCCGGCGCCCTGTCTCAGCTGATCCATATCGTCTATGTGATCCATCCAGTGCCGGTCTATGACCTTAAGGAGGATGACTCTCTCGATCTCCCTCATGGCCTCGGGCTCGGGGAACTCGGTTTCCTTATTCTCGTACTGCTTTACGGCCTCCTCTTTCAGGGTCTGCTTGAGATCCGCCTTCTTACGGCAGTCCAGCCTGGCGGCGCTCACGGGCTGAATGGGGACTATGGGCAGGAGAGCCTCGTTGAGTTCGGAATAGTTCCACTCATCGGGATCGGTATCGTCGCCTATGGTCATGTCTACCGAAGCCTCGACGATATCCGTGAGCATGGTGATTATGGAATCCCTCATGGACTCTCCGTTGAGCACCTGCTTCCTCTCCGCGTAAATGATCTCTCTCTGCTCGTTCATGACCTGGTCATACTCAAGCAGGGTCTTTCTGATCCCGAAGTTATTGCCCTCTATCTTCTTCTGGGCCTGTTCGATTGCCTTCGTAAGGGATTTGTGGGCGATCTCCTGACCCTCGGGGATACCCAGGGCGTTGAACATGGAGATCATCCTCTCGGATCCGAAAAGCCTCATCAGGTCGTCCTCAAGGGAAATGTAGAACCTTGATTCCCCGGGATCTCCCTGTCTTCCGGAACGTCCTCTCAGCTGATTGTCTATACGTCTCGATTCGTGGCGCTCGGTCCCTATGATCCTGAGTCCGCCAGCCGCCTTTGCCTCACTGTCCAGTTTAATATCCGTGCCTCGACCGGCCATATTGGTGGCTATGGTGACCGCTCCGTGAATACCGGCATCGGCCACTATCTCCGCTTCCATCTCATGATACTTCGCATTCAGGACGTTGTGCTCGATGCCTTCCCTTTTGAGC
>JAEELB010000033.1 GCA_016288705.1 Lachnospiraceae bacterium
GACGGCGGTATCTATTCCCCGACAGCGCCTCAGGAACCTTTCGAGGTCTATTCACAGGTCAGCGGTATCGAGCCCAAGCCCATAGTGCTCATGCCCGATCCCGAGGCAAAGAAGCGCCCTCTCATTGATGTCAACGGAGATGTTGAACACGGCGGATTTGCCGATAATGAGGGATTCGTCCTCGGCGGAAGCTACTGGCATATCAAAGACTTTGACATCACCAACTCTTCCGAGGGTGAGGAAGGTCTCCATGTCGGTGGAAATTACAACGTTATTGAGAACATGAACATATACAGAAACCGCGGTTCGGGCGTACAGGTCTCGCGTATCGGCGTGGGCGGACGTCCCTCCAACAATACTCTCAAGAATATCTGGTCCTTCCTGAACAGGGATAAGGGCGACGCTGATGCCGACGGTTTCGGAATGAAGCTTACCATAGGCGAAGGAAATGTCTGTGAGAACTGCGTAGCCGCTCTCAATACCGATGACGGATGGGATCTCTATGCGAAGGAAACAGAGATCGGCGCCGTCACCATCAGGAACTGCGTTGCGTTCCTAAACGGCTTCAAGTACGACGAGGAAGGAAATCTGTCCGCATCCGGAAACGGAAACGGCTTTAAGCTCGGCGGAAACTCACTTCCCGGAAAGCACAGGATCATAAATTCCGTTGCCTTCCTGAACAAGCTTAAAGGTATCGACACGAACCACTGCCCTGATGTCATAATCACGAATTGCAGTTCCTACAACAATTCGAAGTACAACTTCAATATCGAGACCCAGAGCTGGGAGACCACGAATTTCTATGTGAATGGTGCGGTATCCTACAGAACGCCCGAAATCTATGACCCTCATACACTTTCGGGGAACAGCATAGAGAACTGGGCTTACCTGGTGATGGATAATGAAGACTATCAGGAGAAGTACTTCAAGGTGTACCTTGAGGACAATATCGATCTGCTGCCTCCTCAGCAGGAAGGCAAGGATCCCGCTGTATACGGCGCGAACAATTACTACAGTTTTGGAAATGAGACCGATGAAGTGCCTTTGTTCCACAACTTCACCGCAAGCACGCCGCCTACTGACTATACTTCGGTAGACGACAGCTGGTTCGAGAACCTGGATTGGATCTCCGCAGTGAACGGATTCATTTATTACACTCAGGAAGAACTGGGAGCGGCCCATCCCGATGTTCCCAAGTATGGCGCAATGACCTTCGGACTTGAGAACGACAAGGATGTGCAGAGGCCCGACGGAGACAAGGGATTCCGCAAACTTCCCAACGGCACTATCGATTTCGGCGGATTCATGGCTCTTACTGCCGGCCACGACGGAACCGGAGCAACACTTGCCACCAGCCATGCAGATGCGAAGAAAGCCGACGACGCTCTCGCATCGGCGAAAACCATCAAGGCCACCGGCATCAAGATCACGAAGGATAAGGAAGCCACAAAGGCCGCAAATAACGGAGTCGATGTGAATCCTACCCTCATGAATGAAGGACAGAAGGTGGTCTATACCGCTTATGCGACTCCTCAGAACGCAAATGCGTACAACAGCATCAAGTGGTATGCCCAGAATGAAGACGTGGCCAAGGTGAGCGCAAGGATCGACGTGGTCAAGAACGATAAGGGCGTAAGTTATGAGCAGTACACTCTCACCGTAACTGGTGCTTCCGAAGGAAAGACGAAGATCATCGGCGAGACCGGCGACGGCGTTTCCACAAAGATCCAGGTCAAGGTCATCCAGGATCAGAACCAGGTTATGACAGGCATGGTTACAAAGCCCGTGCTGGCCACAAAGAAGATAAAGTTCTACACAGGATCAAGAGTGCCCGTACAGCTTGGAGTGACTAACGGTATTAACAGGACCGTCGAGTCAGTGACGCTCCTGAGCTTCAAGAGAGGAAAGAGGTTCCAGCTGACCGCGGCCCAGACAAATAACTTCTTTGTGGTAGGCGGATATGATCCTTCGACCTGCTCTGTGCCCATCAGTCTCGGACCGTCAGATACGGACTACGGCACCAACGAGCTCGGAAAGAGGGTCTACAAGACCACAGACGACAACGGCTACGCCCTGAAGGGTAAATATTCGGGAACTCTCCGTGTTGTCACAAAGGATGAGAACGGCAGTCAGGTAAATTATGATTATAAGTTTAAGATAACCGTATCCAATAAACCCGATCAGATGCCGGTGATGGATCTTCTGCAGCCTGCGTACCTTGACAAGGGCGCTCTGCCTGCGGATACTCTGTCCGAGAATACGTATGAGGAGAAGGCTTTTGCACAGTACCGCATACTTGCCGGAAAGGGCCTGCCCGAAGAGACGAAGCTTGCGGAGACCGTGAGCGTGATATCAGATTCACAGCCTTCGGAGATCGATAAGCTTCCGTACAAGCAGAGGGCTCAGAAGCAGAAATACTGCTATTTCCAAAAGGCTGATTACGATTCCGAGAACGGAATACTGTCTCTGGCCCTTGTACAGTCTGTCGACGGAAAGAGCAAGCTGGTGGACAAAAAGGTCAGGGTCAGCGTAAGGTATGAGGACGGCACATACGGAGACACATTCCTCACGGTCATGACCGCATCCAAGACGCCCAAAGCAAAGACGGGCAGTCCGAAGGGCAGTTACAACGCCGGCGGCAACATCAATATCGCTGCCAGGAGCACAACATTTGCGCAGCTCAAGCTCGGCGATGCGAAGGTGGATACGATCGAGATGGCTGATGACAAGAATTCAAAGCTCTTCGGCATCAGGCCGGGTTCGAAGGTGACCAACGCATATGAGATCTACGCTTATGAGGACAGTGTGCTGAACAGCGGCTACTATGAGGTCAAGGTCAAGATCAACGGTACAGCGGTTCCCGTCAAACTCAGGACTGTATTTGCTCCCGGGAAGGTCACTTCCAATCCCAAGGTTGCGAATCTGAACCTGAATTCGGAAAGCGTTGTTGTGATGGAAGGTCAGATGTCTTCGAAGAAGTGGGAAGGCGAAGTGCTCGAGTTCAGCTCTGATGTCGCAAATTCAAAGGACAAGGGCGGAAGAAACAGGATACTCCTGAAGAAGGGCCTGTACAAGAATGTGAAGCTCGGCCGCAGCACCGGAGAAAAGGTGAACCTCAATGTCCAGAAGGATATCAAGTTCTCCGACGTCATAAAGGAAGAGATCAATTATGACAAGGTGCAGCTGACGGCTCTCAGCCTCTCCGATTCCACGGTGGTGGATATGCTCAATCTGACCGGCGACAAGGCATTTGTGAAGAATGCTGACGGATCTGCAGATCTTTCGGATGAGCACACCAGGCAGGTCATTGAGGCGCTGTACCAGAAGATGCCCAAGCAGGCTATGATACAGTACACTGTGATCTACAAGGGACAGAACAAGGCCGACGCCAAACAGTCCAAGAGGGTCATTTCCCAGAAGATCATGCTCAAACAGCTTTGAACCATCAGTGAAACATTATCCGGGGGGGCGGGAAACCGTCCCCCGGTGTGGCTGAAAATCCCGCCGTTCAGGCGACAGTAACGAAAGGGAGTCATAACAGGCAAAAATAATCAATCAAAT
Source organism: Lachnospiraceae bacterium (assembly GCA_016288705.1). GTDB lineage: Bacteria > Bacillota > Clostridia > Lachnospirales > Lachnospiraceae > JAEELB01. The sequence continues at coordinate 3,562 of JAEELB010000033.1, forward strand.
TAAGTAAATAATATCAATTGAAAAGAGCTATTAGGTGTTGTATTATGCGTTTTAGTGGGGTAATTTATGCCCTGCCATTTTAGTACCCGCCGCAGTGTGACATGGAGTCCCGAAAATGCGGCGGTCACGGATAAGTACTTAATTGCCGGAAAGGCATAGTAAAAAGGAGGAAAGGAAATGAAAGGTTACTTGCGCAGGAAGTACACGGCCCTGTTCATAGCCCTGGCTATGATCATGGCCACGCTTCTGCCGGATACCGCAATGGTCACACAGGCCGCGGGATCAGCGCAGAAAGCAACAGCCACCGAGGGGACCTCGGTGCAGAGTTCGTCTTCAGAGGCGGACAGCGTCGATGCGGAGATTCTCCCCGCAGGCGCAGATCAGGAGGATGCATCGGAAACCAGCTACACCTACAGGGAGTTCTCCTATACAGGACAGAAGATCATGCCTGAGGTGAAGATCGTTGACGGCGGTCGTCAGCTTATAGCCGGAACCGATTACAAGCTCTCCTACAAGAACAATAAGGATGCGTTTGATCTCAATAAGGAGTATGAAGGGGATTTTGATCCCGAAAAGATCACTCCGGAAGAGATCAAGGCCAAGAAGATCCCCCACGTGATGGTAAAGTTTAAGGGGAATTATTCCGGGACCAGGTATCTCTGCTTCAGCATCAAACCCATAGATGTCACGGATAGTGATGCTAACCTCGTGGCCTGGACCCAGACTGCGGACGCCAAGGCCAAGGTGTTTGTCAACGGCCTTGCTCTTAAGAACAAGACCGACTACGTCGTGAACGGCAATAAGCTCGTGTTCGGCGTTGAAAACGGAGCAAAGAAGAACAACTACACCGGCGAACTTGAGAAGATGGTCGATGCGACCGGAAAACTCAGCGCAAAGGGAAATTTGACCTACAATGAAGAAAGCGGCTGGGATTTCAGCGGCCTTACTCTTACCGGCACTCTTACCAGCACGACAGATGACAATTTCAACGGCGCAGGCCCCGGGTCGGATTATGAGAACTATGTTGCCGGAAAGTTCGCTTATGTATGGGGCAACGGCGGTGTAGCCCAGGTAAAGATCAAGGGAGAAAAGCTTGACAAGAAAGCTGCTCCTTTCAGCATGCTTCAGAAGGAATATGCTTATACCGGATCAGAAGTGGAGCCTCTCGGAGAAGAGGGCATTCACAGCTTCGCGGAAAATGATGCAAGATCAGCAGCAGGTGGTGCTGGCTACAGCGAAGATTATGTTCTTTCCTATATGAACAACGTATGTCCCGGATCAGCTACGGCAGTTGTTACCGGCATGAACAAGTATGCAGGATCGACTCTGAAGCTTAAGTTCAAGATCACTGCCAAGGCTGATGGCGGAAAGTTTGCCATTGACGGCGTAGATGATGAAGACAAACCCATAGGAGAAGACGGAGACGGCGAATTCTATTCCGTGTACGGCGGAGTAAAGCCCAATGTCGGACTTAAGTATGTCTATGGCGACGGCGAGGAGATCCAGGGCCTTCTTCCCAATGTCGATTATAAGATGTCTTATGCTTACACCGACAAGAACAATGTCGGAAGCACCATAACCGCCAAGGTTAAAGGCCAGGGCGCATATAAGGGACTTAATCAGGAACTCACTCTTGGTACTGTAGTAGCTTCCAAGAATGCGGACAAGATGGTCCTCTACGGCCCCGACACGGAGATGGGCAAGACGCCTGACGTAAAGAAGTTCAAACTCTTCGATGTGGATGGAAAGGCTCTTAAGAACGGAACAGACTTTACGGTGGAACTTGCTGACGGTGAGGATATGTCCAAGCCCGGCTTCAAGAACGCCAAGGCTACCATCACTAATGCGAATTACGAAGAGGGTTCGGAAGTAAACGGCGGATTCAGCCTCTACAGCGACAAGAACAATCAGGTCAAGAAGTTCCTTGTGAAACCCAACCATAAAGACGAACTCAACGGAAGCGGTGAGTTCCTCACCGACGCAAAGGGCGGCGTGTATTTCTGGGGATCGCCTGTAGTATTCGGCGGCGTAGGCAACGCTCTCTCATCGGCACTTAAGGTTGTCACAAAGGGTAATAAGGATGGAGCAGATGTCGTCGTTCAGGAAGAGCGCGACAGTGATGAGGACGGTATCTGGATCGATCCCTGCTCTTACGTCAATAATGTAAAGGCCGGAACCGCAAAGTGCACCATCTACGGCACCGGCAATCTCTTCGGAAGAGCGACATGTTCCTTCAAGATCGTCGGAGCACCCAGAGATGGAAGCAGCGGTCTTTCAGAAGGAAACGGCGAAGGATTCAAGTCTCAGAATCAGACCCTTCCCATCAGCACACTTTCAGCGAATGTACCTTCCAGCGTGACCATCACGGAAGCAACATCCTCTGAGGAGACTGTTGCAATGGTCAAGATTGCCGATAATGGCGTAAAGCTCGTAGTAACTTCACTTAAACCCGGCAAGTCTCAGATCGTTGCCAAGTTCAGCGACGGAGCATCAGTCTCCTTCTTCGTCACGGTAGACGAGATGGGTGCTATCGCGGTCGGCGACATCACCTATTATGCGCCCGGCGAGAAGCCCAAGGAGCCTGTAACCCTCTATGAGATCACAGGAACAGATAAGACAAAGATCTCAGATTATGAGACCATCCAGCCCGCTCTTACTAAGCTCATGGCAGATGGAAGCAAGGGAACCTTCGAGATCGCCATTCCCGAGGGCGAATATGAAGAGATGCTGTTCTATAATGGTTCCGCGAGACTGATCCTCAGCGGTCAGGGCAGGACCACGAACAGGGGTGAGGACGTTGTGATCAAGTTCAACAACTCCGGAAACTCCAACAAGATGAAGAGTTATCCTGATGCTACCTATGGCGTAACAAACGGATATCTCCGTTCAGTAGTGAGATTCAACGGATCCTGCGATGTAGCGCTTGAGAATCTGACGATCCAGAACACCTACAGCAGGGCACAGGCAGACGGAAGCAACACCCAGGCAGAAGCGCTCCTGTTCTCCTCCACAGGAAATCTTGGCGCATACAACTGCTCATTCAAGAGCCATCAGGATACGATCCAGACCCACGGCAAGTGCTGGTTCTACAACTGCTATGTGGAAGGCGATGTTGACTTCACCTGGATCGAGCACAGCGACAACGGATCGGTTGCTCTCTATGAGAGATGCGAACTTAAGGCAATAGGTGACGAGAATCCCCAGTCCAGATATGCAGCTCCTCGTCTTGTGGGAACCACTGCAAATATCGGAAAGGGCGAAGTGTTCCTGAATTCCGAATTTACTGAAGACGGAATATTGGAAGGGCCTGACAGCAACGGAACTCTCAAGCCTCGTACCATCAATCTTGCAAGAAGCGTTGCAAGCGGATCGGACGTTGATCAGGCAGCATTCATAAAGTCAACGTATACAAAGGTCAATACTGCCATAACCACACCTTGGGGCAATGATCCTCATCTCCTTAAGGATGTTCCCAACTTCATCATCGGCTGGAAGATGGATCAGGCTACTGCAACAAGCATTGGTTACAGTTCCTCAAAGACCGGCGATGCAAGGGATATACTGACTGAAGATGAAGTGGCAGCTGAGTATTCAGGACGCCGCGCTATCCTCAACCGTGTGTACAATGTAGCAAAGAACGGATTCAAGAAAGATTCCCTGTCATGGTTTGATGTTGATGCTCTCATCACCGCGAGGAACTGGAATGTTCAGCAGGATACCTCAACTGATGTCCATGAAGGCGAGACGGATGAGACCTACGTGTACAGCGCGGACAAGGAAATCACGGATTATGCTGCCGACCAGATAGAGACGGAAGGCTTTGCAAGAGTAGCGGACAAGGGCGATCTGTGGGGAGCCACCAAGGGAAGCACCATCACCCTTCACGTGACCGACAAGTGTATCGTGACCGTGTTCGGATGCAACAGCGCAGCCGGAACTATCGGAATGGCCGCACAGAATGATGATGTTTACTATCACTTTAATAACGGATCCACCACTGCAATCCTTGAAAAGGCCTATGTGAACTACACAGGCGCAGGAGATATCGTGATCAAGGCGGATGCAGGAAACTACATCTCACAGATAGTGGTTGATTACGATGCGAATCTTACTGAGGTTCCCGTAACTTCGGTTGAAGTGACGGCAGCCAAGGATAAGATCAAAGGTAAGAAGAACCTTCAGTTCACAGGAAAGGTTACGCCTTCAGATGCCAGCAATAAGGATATAGTTTGGAGTCTGTCAGAGAACACGCTGTCCGGTAACGGAATGATGGTAGAGACGACAGATGACATCGCGACGATCGATCCCGAGACCGGTCTCCTTGTAGCAGGAGATGTTACGGATGTGATGACAGTGACCGTGCTCTGCACCTCCAGAGGCGCAGACAGGATCCAGGGCAAGTATGAGCTTGTCATAGAAGTGGCGCCCAAGGATGAGTTCACGATCCTCTGGCTCGACAGTGCAGATGCATCGAAGGCCGATGGACCTGCGAACAATTCAAACGAAGAGATCGCAGAAGGAAAGAACCTGATAGTATCCAGCGGAAAGGTCGGAGAGACTTCTTACGGAACATGGGCTTACAATAGCAGTAAGCTTACCGCAAACCCGGATTGCTACGGCGGTCTGACATTCTCCACCTCGGCAAAAATGCCCAACGGCGAACACGGCTATGATGTGTGTTATATCGACTTCCCGATCACAGCGGGAGACAAGCCGGTCATGATCAATTACATCAAGGCAGCCTTTGGTAACGCCGGAACGGATATGCCCAGAGCTCAGTACTCTTATACAGTCGGAAGCCCTGACGGCGACAGGAACATAGTCCAGCAGCGTACTGTTGAGGAAGAAACAGAAGGAACCGAAGGATACAACAAGTCCAAGATCAGAAGCAGTTCCGAAGAATGGAATGTGATGATACCTATCAAGCCTCATGAGACTATATATCTCAGGGTGGCTGTAGGTTCAACCGTGTGTCAGATAGCCAGCGGAAAGTCACCTACTATCGGTACCGTGACCATCAGCGGTCTTGTAGCACCTGTACCGGGTGAGGAGTATTACTACAACTTCTCGAAGACCAGAGATACGGATCATGCGATCGTATCCCCTGATCTTAAGACTAACCCGACGGCTGAGTTTGCTTCGGATGACGGATTCTTCATGATCCATCCCGAACCCGGTTACTATCACGATGATGACCACGGTTATGCAGTTAAGACCGGATCATTCTTCACTGCCAAGGTACTGCCCAACTCTACCGTGACACTCTACGGGTGCCAGTACGGAGCGGGAGCTACCGTTACCGTAACCGCTGAAAATGATGATACTATCCACGAAGTGATCGGTCTGCCTAAGGGTGGAAACGATACCATCGGAGGAACATATAATTCCTCCAATCCTGAGAACGCAGTATCCTACACCTACGAGGGAGAAGGCAAAGGCATCGATACGCTTATCTTCACTTTTGAAAGCACCGGTGAAGGCTATTTACACAGTGTAAAGGTTGAGCAGGGAGCACTTAAAAAGTTTGAGTCTCAGGAAAAAGAAATGGCTCTGACTGAATTCACACATGCAGTTGAGAGAGAAACGACTATTGCAAGTGCAACTTCAGACAGTGAGAGCGTAGTGACGGCCGAAGTGACAAACGGAAGCCTGATACTCACCTCAGTAACAAAGGGATCCGCAAACATAACCGTTACCATGGCAAACGGAGATGTGGCGATATTTAAGGCCACGGTAGATGCCTTAGGTGCGATCACAGCATCGCCTATGGAATACTGGGCAAATGCTCCTCTGGAGGTGACCCTGTCCGATCTTAAGGCAGAAGCGACCGATAAGATAACAAGTGTGACGATCGCAGATCCTAAGAAGATGAACGCAGAGATTTCTGCAGACAATACAGTTGTGACGCTTACAGCGCTTGCCATAGGTGAAACAGGTGTGACCGCTGATCTTGAATCAGGAGGACAGACCAGCTTCACGGCGACAGTGAGCGCGATAGGCGTGATCACCATATCCGATGTTGTTCATACTGCAGCATCCGAGGTGGCAGAAGCTCCTGCTTTGGTAGTTGACCCTGAAAGCATCACCACATCCAAAGATTCTATAGGAGCTCAGATAGATGTAACTGCCACTGTGTCGGATGGCGGTACACTGACCTATCAGTGGTACGAGGATAAGGGAGATGATGATTATCTCCTTACCGGAGCAACTGCAGCAAGGTACCTTCCTTCTACCGAAACCACAGGAGTGTTCAAGTATTACGTGGTAGTCAGGAACACGAGAGAAAACGGCACCTTTAAGGAAACTACATCCGATATTATCACGGTGAGCATCTATGATCAGTTCTCACTCAGTGTCAACGATCTCGGACTCAGTGATATACCTGATTTCATTTCACTCAGTGTGAATGGTGTTTATGCGGATGCGGATGATGTCAAGGATGTGCTGACCTACAGTGACAACGGAGAGAGCCTTTCTGCAAACTGGCTGTTTACCATCAAGTCCGTACCGACTGGAGATACCGGAACCGATGAGCTGAAGTTCGTCTTTGAGAAGGGTGAGGAAGTTGCCACCGCTACAGTGAAGGTAGTAAAAGGCGAAATGAAGGTTAAGGTGAAGCCTTACAGCACCGGCATCAAGGTCGGCGACACGCTGACATATGACTTCACCAATGGCGGAGCTATAAACAATGCCAATGAGGAAGAGTTTACGGAATACAAGCTGACCATGGCGGGCTTTGGAAACACGACAAAGTATCACGGAACGAGTTATGGATTATATACACAAACAGATGTATATAGCATCGATGTTCCCGGATCAGTAGACGTGACATTCTTCCCGACATACAAGGTCAAAGGTAAGCTCACCCTTTCCGCAAACGATGCTACCGTTGATACTGTAGAGTATGATACCGGTTCAAATGATGTTAAGATAGACAGAGCCGGAAATGGGACAAACCAGGATCCTCTGTTGACGGATGAGAATGGTTATGTATATGCACGCACTGTGTCATATACGGGCGGAAAGGCCGGAACCATCAAACTTGCAGTTGAAGGAACAGGAACTACCTACTTCTGGAAGATAGTGGTCACTGTGAAGAGTGTTGAAGAGCCTGCAGAGCCTGTTGATTGGGATGCTGATTTCCTGACTATTAGCGGTGGAACTGCATATTCTTCGGATACAAAGGTTACATATACTGAGGATACATATTTTGACACCGCACTGGTTCTTTACAGCCCGAGCGAGAGGCTGAGGATAAGGAAGGACACAAATTACATCAACTACAATGGCGGAACTGCAGATCCGTTTGCTGTTACCACTATTGGTCAGACCTTTACCGACACTCTCGAAAGATATGTAGCCGTGGATGTTTCAAAGCTCACGGCGAAGGGAAACGTAAAAGTACAGTTTGATGTTGCAATAGTAAGTTCGGATAAATCGACTGGCGACACAGGAGAATTGGTGTTGATCGATCAGGACAAAAAGGTGCTTGCTGTAGAAACCGGTTTGAAAATGAAGACCGGTGGAGACAGTCGTGAGATTTCGGCAATTGTTGATGCCTCAGAAGTAACCAAAGTAACTCTTGGATTCTCACGTGGCGGAGCTGGCGGCGGCGGAATCAATGTAACCGCAGTCAGTGCTCACAGACCGGAATAAGTTGTTAACATCATGATTTAACGCAGTAGTTTTCAAGAGGGGCGCCGTAATGGCGCCCCTCTTCGTAATAAATAAAAGACATCATGATGTGACAATTGAATGAATGTAAAGATAGAATTCTGACCATTTTGACCAGGATATCCCTGTTGATCATACCCACAAGTACGGATCTGCATACAAAGGTTCAAAATGCCTGATAGAGACACAAACCCGGTTAGCTGTACTTTTTGTCCGGATCAAGTCCAAGAACCTTTCCGTATCTCCTATTTGAAGTGTATATTGTCATTTTATTGTCACGAGTAACGATCCCGCATCCTCTCCGGGATCATTCTCCCCAATAATCTATTGACTCCTGCGTGCGTCCGGATATTCCAAACAACTTCATTATATAATCTTCACGTTCGTTAAACATTTGAACAATGATCACGTTCTTTGCTTCGATCCTGTAAATAAAGAAATTATGATTCGTAAATGTGCACCAATAATCAGTATCGATATCATACATGCGAGATATACAGACACCGCTTTTTTCGTGTTGGCCAAGCATATCTACGTGATCTGCAATTTCTGTCAGGATTTCTTTTGCCTTCTGTTCACCATACTTTTCGATAAGTTCCGTTCTAAGTATCAGAAGCTTTCTTTTGACTAGTTGGGAATATTCAACCTTCTTCATAAATCAGATCCCCAACTCTTTTCTAAGCTCTTTAGAAGATATCGTTCCCTCCATGGCAACGGATTGCTCACCCTTTTGCATCTCTACCTGAAATTTATATAATGCAAGCTGCTTTTCCAGATCATCCAACTCCTGCATATTTATCAAGGCAATATGCCCGTGCCCGTTCTTGGTCAGATAAACACGACTGCCATAATTAACTTCTTTAACCACGCTTGTGTAATTACGAAGGTCAGAAATCGGTTTAATATTTGGCATAACATCGCCTCCTCTCGTACAATCATCTTACCATCAAGCCAATAGTTTTGCAACAAAATTTGTATACAAATACAACAGCAAACTGTGTAGGAAATGAAACATTTCAAAGAGGCTTGTGAAATCGAACAAGCTTTACTTTTATGATACAGGACTCTTGTGTTATCTGCTCGGGACAGAAACATCTGAAAGTCTGAGGACTCATCACATGCGTGGATCCACATGGAAGTAAAGCAGTTTTTAAAAGCACTAAATCTTCACAGGGGACGCCATAAAACGTCCCCTGTCTTCTTTTGCAATCAGGCAAATAAATAATCAGAATGAAAATTACATAATGTGCCTCATTTTGCTTTCAGCACGGGATGGTGGAATTAACGATTTCAATTTTGGTATCGAAACTGTCGCGCAGTTCATTTTGATTTTTATCTAAAATAATGTATCATTATCCATATAGATGAACATGTTCCGGAGGTGTGCCTTGGCGAGGACGATCTCAATCGGAGCGCAGGATTTTGTCAAACTGCGCGAAACAGGGTGCTTTTATATAGACAAGACAAGCTTTCTCACTGATTGGTGGAATAGCAAAGATGATGTGACTCTCATCACACGCCCCAGACGTTTCGGGAAGACTCTTAACATGAGGACGGCCGAGGCTTTCTTCTCAATGAAATACGCTGGCCGCGGGGAAGAACTTTTCGGTGATCTGGAGGTCTGGCAGGACGGGGAAATGAGCAAAGAACAGGGCTCATGGCCTGTGATCTTCCTGACATTTGCCGGGATCAAATACAGAGATTACAAGACCACAAAAAGAGCGATGAATACGCTTATCGCTGAACAGTTTAACGACTATCGGGATGTCGTCGGTTATGACAGCATGAGTGATATTGATCGTGAAAGGTACGATGCGGTGCGCGAGGATATGACTGATGATACCGCAGCCATGTCCCTGAATTTCCTGTGCTCGCTTCTGGAGAAACACTTCGGGAAAAAGGCAATAGTCCTTATGGATGAATACGACACTCCAATGCAGGAGGCTTGGGTAAACGGTTTCTGGGATGATATGACAGCTTATATCAAGAGCCTCTTCAACAATACCTTTAAGACCAATCCTTCTCTCGGAAAGGGCATCATGACGGGAATAACCCGTGTGAGCAAGAAGTCCATATTTTCAGATCTGAATAACCTGACGGTCATAACCACCACATCAAATAAATACTCCACAGCCTTTGGCTTCACAGAAGATGAGGTATTCGCTGCCATGGACGAGCAGGGCTTTGATCCTGTTCTGCGGGAAAAGGTAAAGGCGGTTTACGATGGATTCACATTTGGGGATGAAACAGATATATATAATCCCTGGTCTATCACAAATTATCTTAAAAACAGGGAGTTTAAGCCCTATTGGGCGGACTCAAGTTCAAACTCCCTTGCAGGCAGTCTGATACGCACCGGTGATCCCAAACTCAAGGAGAACTTTGAGCAACTCCTGAAGGGTGAGAGCATAGAAGCAGAAATAGACGAGCAGATCGTATTCTCAAACCTTGACGGAAGCGAAAATGCTGTGTGGAGTTTGCTCTTTTCCTCGGGCTATTTGAAAGTAGTGAACATAAGGAACATATCAGATGACCCCCTGGGTGCTGACAGGCTTCTGTATACCCTTACCCTTACAAACAAAGAAGTCAAGCTTATGTTTGAAAGGCTGATATCCCGGTGGTTTGCCGATTCTTCTGCTCTGTCTTCTTTTGTGAAGAGTATGCTCGAAGGAAATGAAGAGGACATGAATAATTATATGAACCGGATTGCACTTCGTACATTTTCAAGCTTTGATTCGGGAACAAAGCCGTCTGATGATGCGCCGGAACGCTTCTATCACGGCTTTGTCCTGGGGCTGATGGTAGAAAAAGCTGAAGGATACATACTCAAATCAAACCGCGAAAGCGGCTTCGGGCGCTACGATGTAGTGATGGAGCCAAAGGATGTGAATAATCCCGCAGTCATTATGGAGTTCAAAGTCTATAATGAAAAAAAGGGGGAAAAAGATCTCTCCGACACTGCCGAGAACGCACTTAAGCAGATAGAGGAAAAGAAGTATGACACTGATCTTCTGTCCCGTGGCATCCCTGCGGATCACATCTACAAATACGGCTTTGCCTTTAAAGGGTCAGAGTGCCTGATCAGGATGGCATAACCTCGTCCTGTTTTCAGAACATAATTAATGAATATCATAAAAGCGTTCGAGATCAAATCCGGATCCACAATGGACAGAAAGTATCTTAAGGCGCTTTTTAGAATTTGCCACTGAGGCAGGTCTTCCGGAGGAGAATATTGCCTGTATTTTAGCAGGCGACAGGAGTTTTACCGGAAAAAGCGGAAGTCTTCAGCGATACATGAACACCTTGACACGCATAAAGAAAACAGGCGGAATACAGATTATAAGGTGCAGTCACATCTGTATTGTATCTTTTATGTCGCTTTAATATTCACTGAACAGCTCTTGTTGCTGCCGTCCGTGGATTTGAAGGTGATATTTGAAGAGCCCTTTTTCAGACAGCATACGAAGATGAGGTATGCCCCACTCACTCTTTTCACGCTGACAGAAACCGCCGCAGGATTACTGCTCTTGGTGCTGATCCTGCCGGAACAATCCGTCATTAGGACAAGAACATACGGCATTTCAAGATTGACCTTTCCATATGTGGATTTAACGGGTTTCTTGTCCGTATCCACCACCTTCATATAGGTTGCGGGACCTGAAAGGATATAAGCGTATTCCCCGTAACAACCCGTGCCGTCCTTTGCTTTCGCCGTAACGATAATAGCGGGCATGTATCCTGTCACGCTGTAATTCACAAACAGCGTGAAGGCCTTTTTCGAAAATGAGAGATTTCCCTTGCTGAAACCCACCAGGCCGAATTGCTTCACGTCCGTTGTCAGATATGCATTCTCGCTGTAATGATCCAAAATACCGTTATCTACGCCGGTGTCGGAATAAGTGTTCACGACTCTGAAATCCCAGTCAAGATCACGGACAGAAGGCTTTCCGTGAAGATTTCCAAAGGTGGCTTTGGTCTGAGCGGAACATCCGGCGGCGATAGTCTCCTGCCCTTTCGCGGAGGAAAGGGATACGCGGGACGTGGGTATGATCACCTTCACGCTCACAGATGCGCTTTTGCCGCTGCCGTCGCCGGCGCTGCAGGTGATCTTCGCGCTGCCGGGATTAAGGGCCCGGATAGTTGTGGAAGCGCCAAGAGATGTGCCTACGGAAACGACGGAAGGGTTGCTGCTGCTCCAGGAGGCGTTGGTGCCAAGTGTGGAGGATCCGGAGTAGATCACCGAGCGCAGGGTAACCGTTGATTCATCCGTTCCGCCATTCACATTTACGGTATAAAGCCTTGCTGATATAAGTGAGCTGTTCTTGCTCACGGGGATCAGAGCGTCTTTATTTACGGTTCCGCTGGTCTGTATCCTGACCTCTGTGGCCTGCTTTGAGACTGTGACCAAAAGTGTTCCGGACTTCCCGCTGCCGTCGGTGGCTGCGGCCTTTACCGTAAAGGTGCTTCCGATGGAAACGTCCTTCGATACGGAGACGTTCCCGCTCTTCTGATCTATGGTCACACCCTTCGGTGCACCGGAAAGACTCCATTTAACGGTCTTATTTCCCGCGGTACCGGGCGTGATCACAGCTTTAAAACGTGCCTTTGATCCGGGGGCCATGTATGACTGGCCTGCGACCGCAACCTTTGATACGGGTATTATCAGAGAAACCTTGCAGGCAGCTGTGCGGTCGCTGCCATCCAAAACCCGGCAGGTTACGGTGACGGACCCCTTCTTTTTTGCGGTCACCGTCACTTTGTCAGAATCAGTGGATGAAAGCGTTGCCAGACTTTCGTTACTCACTGTCCATTGGTATTTCACCGAAGTAGTGCTTATTTTCTGACCGTTGATGTCAGTGATCGAAGCAACCTGAACAGTGCCTGTGGCTCCCACGCGGACATTGAGCTTCGAGGCTTTGAGTTCGATCTTTTTGACCTTTTGCAGCCCGTTCTGCACAGCGAAGGAATGCTGGGCAGTGAGGGTTTTATTTGCCTTTGAGGTACATTTTACGGTAATGTTCCCGGTCTGTCCTGACTTTGTGGTGAGGTCGCCGGTCTTTGCATTAATCTTGGCGCCGGTCAGATTCTTGCCCTTGCTTGTGATCTCCCAGGTTACGAGACCCGTGCTTCCGGCGGGCGTCACGCTTGCCTGAAATCTGTAGCTTGAACCGGCGGAAATGCTTGCGGGCTTTGTTGTGATACTGAGCGCTGTGGCAGTATCCGATACCTTGAAGGTGACTGAACTGATCCTGCTCATAACGCCGGTTCCCGTGATGGAAGCCGCTTTTATCGTAATGCTCTTCCCGGGGACAAGGCCGTGATCCACCAGCAAAGATTCGACGGTAATGGCCGATGAATACTGTGTCCCGTTTACGATCTTCCCGTCCTTGACCTGCGGATTCCCGCCGTTTACCGTGTAAATGATCTTCCCGCCCAGTTTCTCGAGACCGGCGCACTTTGTAGCTGCACTGCCGCCGGTCATGGTGATGCTCCTGTTATAGGGGATAGTGCCCTTGTCCGTCTTTCCTATATTGATCACGGGAGGGGTCAGGTCTTTTGTGAACATTTTGCCGAGGTCGATGATCCCTGCTCCGAGTCCGGGGGACGGACTTCCGCTCACGCTGGATCTTATTACCTTTTCCATATTGTCAGGCGTTGTATGGCCGTAAACGCTCATGTAAAGCGCGCAGGCTCCCGTCACCACGGGAGACGCCTGGGAGGTGCCGGACATGGAAATGTAATCGTTTACCTGTGTGGAAAAAGAAGTGACAGGGTTCTCCTCGTCCGCGCCGTTCCAGGTGGACCACATGTTCACGCCGGGGGCAGCCACATCCACATAGGATCCGGGATTTGAAAATCCGGCCTTTGAGCCCGACTTGTCCGCCGCTGCCACAGCGATCACGTGATCATATGCACCCGGATAATTCATGCCGTTGCTGGAATCGTTTCCGGCAGAGGCCACGATGGTCAGGCCCTTCTTGTAGGCGTTATTGACGGCTGTGTCTATGGCTGCGCTGTACAAAGCCATTCCGATGCTGATATTGGCAACGTCCGCTTTCTTTGTGGAGGCATAATTTATGGCTGATAGAACATAACTTGATTTTGGCCCGTCTTTCGTCCCTGTGGGAAGAGACATGAGTTTTACGTTTGGAGCAACTCCCGCGCCTCCGGCTGAATTCAGCCCTGCGCCTATTATGCCGGCCACATTGGTGCCATGTCCGGACGTATCGACCAGATCCGTTTTTCCTGACGTGTAATCGGAAGGCGTAGACAGACGGCTCCCGAATTCCGTATGGGCGGAAACTCCCGAATCAATGACCGCAACCGTTACGTTGCTGCTGCCCGTGGTATAATCCCACGCTTCGTAAGTGTTGATCATATCGTGGAACCACTGGTAGCGCGCATTTGTGGGATCCAGGAACGGGTCTTTCACATAGGTCCCGTATAGCCTGTCATATGCGGAACTCCCCGAAGGATCAAGAGACCCCTGAGGGTCTTCATCCGGAAGATCAGGCGACCCATCCCAGAAATAATCAGGCTCAACGGGAGGGTAATCGACAGAACCGTCTCCGGAAGGATCTGCCGCGTTAAGTCCCTTCGAAACCGCATCATATACACTGAGTGAGTCAGGAAGCCCGATCACGCCGAGGCCATACTCAAAGCTCACAAGACTCCCGCCGTACACTTCGGCAGCATGTTCCGCATACTCCCTGTCTTCTGCGGAAATAATGACCTGTCCCTCCGCATAATCCTTTCCGGGAGTCATATTTTTCAGAGATGAAAGAATGTCGTGTTCAATAAGAGCCTCCCTTATTTTCTCTACATCATAGCCCGGGGCGGAAGATGTTTCTTCGGGATCCTGCTCCGTGGTCAAAGGCATTTCTCCCCATTCGGGATCCGTGACATCGTGAACAGATGGCAGCATATTTACACTGAGGGATGAATCCGAAGCAGTTATCATGCCCTCTGCTTCAGTCATTGGATATTCACTCTCATTGTCATCCCGGCCGGGGACATTTTCCTGAACAGCCAGTACCGACATAGGCTGAACACAGATCAGAACCGTCGCCAAAATGAGGCCCGTTGTTTTGGCCATTATTCTCTTTTTCATGCTTTTCCCTCTTTGTCTGCTGTTGTTTCAGGTTAATACTTCAGAGATTATCCCTTAAATTGCGATTGATCTTCGGGTATAATGTTTCCGGGGTTCGGAGCGAGCCGGTTCTGAGCCAGCGTCCCGTTTTGCGTGTAAGGCTGACCATAGGGCGGCCGGCCGTTCATCTGCTGCGGCTGGCTGTACTGCTGCTGCGGCTGTCCATTCGGTTGTTGCATCTGCCTGTACTGCTGTGGCTGAACGTACGGTTGGCGCGGCGCCTGACCATACATCTGCTGCGGTGTATTCATTTGCTGTCCCTGCCCGTACATCTGCTGCATCTGCCCGTACTGCTGTGGCTGGCTGTATGGTTGCTGCCCCTGAACGTACTGCTGCTGAACATTGGCTTGCTGCGATCTGCTCATCTGCGGCGGCACGGAACCGGGGATATACGTATCCTGTTTCGACAATTTTTTGATTTTCTTAATACATACTACGGTTATTACGATCTCAAAAATAAGGAATGCCAGCAATAATATCTCATATTCCGTGCTAAGGCAAAAATCATAAAACCCGTGCAGAAGAGTAGGTACAAGCAGCGCCTTTCTCAGATTATTCTTCGAGCCCTTCACATCACCCGACGCGTCCAGATACTTTGCGATCCCGTAATAACATCCCATGAACACTCCGTCTATGGCGTGTCCGGGAACGGAGAGAACTCCGCGCATTACAGCCGTCACCACATCCCCGTCTACAAGGTAAAGGATATTCTCTATCGTTGCAAATCCCAGGGATGCTACGACCGCATACACGACACCGTCAAAAGTATAATTGAACGCCGGATGTTTCCAGGTAGTCTTTTTCAGGACAAAATACTTTCCGCCTTCTTCCACAAGCGCAGTGAAAATGAAATTGTCCAGCAACGCGTAAATAATGCTTTCTTTTGCAAGAAAAGCCAGAACCACCCCATCCGCTGCAATACCGATAAGCATTGCGCTTATCGTTGTAAGGGCGCCGAACAGAAACAGTTTTAGCAGAAGCCCCGCCGGCTCCTTTTCTATCTTGTCGTTGCGCCATATCACGATCAAAAGAATGACACTCGGTATTATTGCCAGATACATCATATGATCTGTCCCCTTCATTTTTCAACAGTTTATTGTCATATGCTTCATAATTCGTATTCTGATTGTTTTCTTCATGCGTGTCAAGGGATGTTTTCCCTCTCAAAGAAGCAGCTGCTATGCCTCTGACATGATCATGAGACAGTACAATCTCAAGAAAAAAGAATAAACAGTTTTTCGGAACGCTTTTTCCGCGATATAATTTACAGCAGTTATTCTTTTTTAATACAATGTATCCATGGGATACTGTTGTTTTCTTTGGAAACTTACCGGGTTTGTTTTTCTATAAGACATTCAGAACCTCTGAATGCAAATCCGTACTTGTAGATATGTTCAGCAGGGATGCCTTGAGTTAAAAGGTCAGCGTCATATCTTTTCTCTTCTATCTGTTTGAGAGCGTTCGCTGCAGTGTCGGACAGATCTTTCTCGCCCTTCTTTTCGTTATAGACTTTGAACTCCATAATGACTGCCGGATTTCGGATATCCCTGGGCTCCATCACCACATCGTACCGCCCATAGCCGCTCTCCCTGTTTGACTTCAGAATGTAATCCTCCGCTTTCTCAACCATTAGTCCCAGCACAAATCCATGATAGAACCTTTCAGGGGCGTCATCCGACGGCTTCGTTCCGGAATCAAAACTTGAAAAGGTACGAAGGGCTATTCGATTCATATATTCATTCATATCATCAACATTTCCCGTAAGCATACATTTTATAAAATCCGGAAGGGCTGCAGACCCGGAAAACCATCGTGATATGAGGCTTTCAAACATTATCCGGACTTCTTTATTTGTAAGGGTAAGGGTATACAGAAGCTTGTCAGCACCCAGGGGGTCATCCGATATGTTCCTTATGCTCACTGCCTTCAGGTAGCCCGAAGCGAAAAGCAGGCTCCACACGGCGTTTTCACCTCCGTCAAGGCTTGAGAATACGACCTGCTCATCTATCTCTGCTTCTATGCTCTCACCCTTAAGGAGATACTCAAAGGTCTCCTTGAGTTTGGGATCGCCGGTGCGTATCAGACTGCCCGCAAGGGAGTTTGAGCTTGAGTCCGCCCAGTAGGGCTTAAACTCCCTGAATTTCAGAAAATTTGTGATAGACCAGGGATTATATATGTCTGTTTCATTTCCAAATGTGAATCCGTCATAAACCGCCTTTACCTTTTCCCGAAGAGCAGGATCAAAGCCCTGCTCGTCCATAGCAGCAAAAACCTCATCCTCCGTGAAGCCAAAGGCTGTGGAGTATTCATTTGTTGTGGTGGTTATGACCGTCAGGTTGTTCAGATCCGAAAAGATAGACTCCTTGCTCACACGGGTTATCCCCGTCATGATGCCCCTGCCGAGAGAAGGATTGGTCTTAAAGGTGTTGTTGAAGATGCTCCTTGTAAATGATACCATCTCGTCCCAATATCCACCGATGAAAGCTTCCTGGAGCGGCGTGTCGTACTCATCCAGAATAATAATGACTTTTTTCCCATACTGTCTTTGAAGAAGACCGGAAAGCAGATTAAGGGAGAGTTCTGCGTCCACGTCGCTCATCGAATTGGCCTTTTTTTCAACATCTTCGATAGAGATACCCGTCAGTTTTGAATGCTCCGCCATAAGCATGGCGATCATCCTTTTTATTGCTTTTACCGCATCCTGATAATTGTTCTGTTTGATCCCGGCAAATGACAGAAAGATCACAGGCCATGCGCCCTGTTCCTTTCTCATTTCCACGTCCTGCCATACGTCAAGATCCCCAAAGAGTTCTTCTCCGCGGCCTGCGTATTTCATCGAGAAGAAAGCCTCCGCAGTTCTCATGTTGAGAGTCTTCCCGAAACGCCTGGGACGGGTGATGAGGGTCACGGAATCCATGCTCTTCCACCACTCGGTGAGAAAGCCTGTCTTGTCTATATAAAAACAGTTTTTTTCACGCAGATCGACAAAATCCTGCGCTCCTATTGATATTGTCCTCGCCACGGCATACCTCCGATACATGTTCATCTATATGGATAATGATACATTATTTTGGGGAAAAATCAAAATGAACTGAGCGACAGTTTCGATTTCCGATTTTCTTACATAGTTTAGATGACATGACGGCTAACTGTATGTAATCATAGCACAAGTGATTTGGGTCAAAGCATGCAAACGATGTGTTGATACTATCTGCATACAGGAGGGTAAGAACATTGAACTCCTGAATGGGACGCTTACGCCTGAAACACGACGGCCTCATTGTCGTGGAAAGCAATCGCTGAAAGCCTCATGTTTTTCGATTGTCAAGGTCCTGGTGCTCCAATTTCGGAGCTATAGGCAACCGTCAAAACTGCATAGAGTGACGGACGCATGACTTGGTTCAAAAGAGAGGTCCCAAATGCGGGGCAATCTAAGCTTCGCCTGATTGCCCCTTTTATCAGCCCCGCACTTGGGACTTCTCTAAATTATTTATTCAATTGTCACATCATGATGTCTTTTATTTATTACGAAGAGGGGCGCCATTTCGGCGCCCCTCTTTTGGATAATTTCTTTTACTACTGATAACACTGAACAACTACAATAAACCCATCTTCCTTCATTCTGTCTGTACGATAAAGAACAATCTCACGGCCCCACCATTTGCCTTGTTTTCTGCGGTGTTTCCATAAATATTGATACCCTTTTCATCAACATCTTTAAACTCCAAAGTTTCTACTTTATATGCTTCTGGCTTCCTTACAACACATGACGTGCTCTCTCCGTCTGTAGTAAATCCAACAGTACCGGTATTTGCCGCTTTAACATATAATCCTCTATCTTGATCTTTATCTTTATTGCTGACCTGGTACCATCCTATTTTGAGTTTTCCGCTTCCAGATACAGGGATATTCAAATAGCCGGTTGCTTCTTTTGTGGGATCTCCTCCCTTGATCAAGGCCATTTGGTAATACTTAACATGATCAAAATCATTCATATAAGTGCCAAACCCAGCCTCAGTCATACTAGCGTCTAATGAACTAACAGCAAGGAACATCGCATCACCAGTAGAAGTATTCAGAAATTCTTTACATCCTGAGCCCAAAGTCAGGACACCCGTCCCTTTTTTATAGGCATCGGTTGATCCTTTATCACCTACTGTTTTATCAGAACCTGTTCCCACCCATGAAGTGTCTGCATCAGTGAAACCACTTGCAATTGTCAGCTCATATGAATTAAACCATTCCTTAAGATGTTCAACTTCTGGCTCTTCTACACTCGTCACGGTGACTACTGCCTTCCAGAAGTAAACAGTACCAGTATTGCCCTCATCCTTTCTGATCCACAGAGTAAGTTTATCTGATGCTTTAACATCTGAATAATTCAGAGTCTGGATATAAGTATCAGAGTAATTACTCTTTTTCACATCCGAGTTAGCACCCATATCATATGTCTTTTTGTCTTTTTCTACTCCATTTACAGAAAGA